>JAHDRK010000004.1 GCA_018433345.1 Syntrophobacterales bacterium
GAAGCCTCGCAATGCCCTCCTCACCACCACCAAGCTCCACCTTCATACGACGCTCCCTAAAATCTATAAGCTTGTCCCTGGTGGTCATAGACGCCGCCCTCCTTGAAAATCACCGCGCTGACTGAGTTCTATCAAGACACCGCCGGTGGCCTTGGGGTGAAGAAAGGCGATCCGAGCGCCGCCGGCGCCGTACCGGGGTTTTTCGTCGATGAGCCGGACACCGGCGTTTTTGAGCTCCCGGAGGGCCTCCTCTATGTTCTCCACCCGCAACGCCAGGTGGTGCATGCCTTCACCACGGGATTCAATGAATTTGCCCACCGGGCTGTCTTTATCCGTGGGTTCGAGGAGCTCGATTTCCGTATCCCCGATGGGAAGGAAAGCGGTTTTTACTTTCTGATCTTCTACCACCTCGACGCCTGTCGGTTTTATTCCCAGTATTTCATAGATCTTTTGGCTATCCTCGATGTTCCTCACGGCGACACCGATATGGTCTACTGACATAACGCGCATGTCTGTCGGTCTCCTCTCTTTCAATGGCCGGCCCTAACGACTCAGGACCGCTTGTTGATTATCTGTTCAAGCAATTCGCTGGCCGCCCTGGTGGGTGTGATGGTACCGGATTCAATCCTCTTCTTGATTTCGGGCAACAGCCCCTTTGTCTTGGGATGCTTGTAAAACCACTCCCGCAGACCTTCATCCACTAGGAACCAGGTCCATTCCAGCGCCTGTTCCCGGCGACGGGCCTCGAGTTCGCCCGTGGCGCTTAATTTTTTCCTGTGCTCCAGGACCGTGTTCCATATTTCTTCTATGCCCGTCTTTTCGAGGGCGCTGCAAGTCAATACAGGCGGCAACCAGGTGGGAGTTCGCGGATTGACTAGGTGAAGGGCCGTTTGATACTCCTTTTGTGCCATTTGAGCGTGGACCAGGTTGTCACCGTCCGCCTTGTTGATCACGACGGCATCGGCGAGTTCCAGTATGCCTCGCTTGATTCCCTGTAATTCGTCGCCCGCACCGGGGATCATGAGTACGAGGAAGAAATCCACCATGGAGGCCACGGTGGTTTCCAACTGCCCCACGCCCACCGTCTCGATGATTACCACGTCGTACCCCGCCGCCTCGCATACCAACATGGATTCTCTTGTCTTCCTGGCCACGCCGCCCAAGGTTTGCCCCGTTGCGGCCGGTCTTACATAGGCATTTTCCTGGGCGGAAAGAAACTGCATACGCGTCTTGTCGCCCATTATGCTTCCACCGCTTATCTTGCTGCTCGGATCAACGGCGATGACGGCGACACGAAACCCCTTTTCTACAAGCATCATGCCCAGCGTCTCTATGAGTGTGCTTTTCCCTCCTCCCGGGACACCAGTGATTCCCAACCGGATCGCCTTCCCCGTATAGGGCAGGATACGATCCATCACCTCCAAGGCAAGGTCGTGGTCTTCGGGACGGGTGCTTTCCATTAGGGTGATGGTCTTGGAGAGGATCAGGCGATCATTATCGAGCACTCCCTTCACGTAATAGTCGCTGTCCTTGGTTGGACCCGCCTTTGTCTTCTCAAACTCACTTGCCTGCGCACGTGATTCCTCACCGCACCCCGAGGCACCGGCGGCCTTCGTCACGATTGTTTGCTCCTTCCCTTGCTTTCAAGAATGTTCAAAACCTTGTTGGCCGATTCGATGATGGGCGTGCCGGGCCCGAATATACCGACAACCCCGGCGTCGTAAAGAAACTGGTAATCCTTGGGAGGAATGACTCCTCCCGCGATAACGAGGATCTCTTCACCGCCGAATCTTTTGAGTTCCTTGATCAGTTCAGGAATCAAGACCTTGTGACCCGCCGCGAGGCTGGATACGCCCACCATGTGAACGTCGTTTTCAATAGCCATGCGGGCTGCCTCCTCGGGCGTCTGGAACATGGGGCTTATATCCACATCGAACCCCAGGTCCGCGTAAGCCGTCGCGACCACCTTTACACCGCGGTCATGACCGTCCTGCCCCATCTTCGTCAGGAGGATCCTGGGTCTCCGCCCTTCCCTCTCCTCGAATTGGGCCGTCCGCTTGCGAAGGGATTCGATGATGGTTGTATCACGATACTCCGATGCATATACGCCTGATATGCAAAGCGTAGTCGCCACGAACCTGCCGAAGACAACCTCGAGGGCGTTGGATATTTCACCGAGCGTAGCCCTCGCCCTTACGGCGGGAAGAGTGGCTTCCATAAGGTTGCCGCCCGTCTCGGCCGCCCTCGTCAAATCGGCGAGCGCTTTCTCGACGGCTTTGTTATCGCGCTTTTTTCTCAGTTCCTCCAGCCTGGCTATCTGTTCGTTTCGAACGGATTCGGGGACCTCTCGAATTTCGAACTCGATGTTATCGTCGGCAACATAGCGGTTCACGCCCACTATTGTTTCCAACCCCTGGTCTATCCTGGCCTGCCTTCGCGTCGCGGCCTCCTCGATACGCATCTTGGGCATCCCCGATTCAATGGCCTTGGCCATCCCACCCATTTCTTCTATTTCATCGATAACTTTCTGTGCTTCGTCGACGATTTTCTGGGTCATCACCTCGAGGTAATAAGATCCTCCCAGGGGATCGATGGCGCGGCAAATGTCTGATTCTTCCTGGACTACCAACTGGGTGTTACGGGCGATACGGGCGGAGAAATCGGTTGGAAGACCGATGGCCTCGTCAAAGGAATTTGTGTGCAGGGACTGGGTGCCTCCGAGCACCGCCGACAGGCACTCTATAGTGGTCCTGATAATGTTGTTGTAGGGGTCCTGCGCGGTAAGGCTCCACCCCGATGTCTGGCAATGTGTCCGCAACATCGTGGAACGGGGATTCTTGGGATTGAAGTTGCTCATCAATCGGTGCCAAAGCATGCGGGCCGCCCGCAACATGGCTATGTTCATGAAAAAGCTCATTCCAACACCAAAAAAGAAGGAAAACCGGGGCGCGAAATCGTCGACTTTCATGCCCGCTCGAAGTCCGGCCCGCACGTATTCCAGCCCGTCCGCCAGCGTAAAGGCCGTCTGAAGAACCGTGTCCGCGCCCGCCTCCATCATGTGGTAGCCGCTGATGCTTATCGTGTTGAAGCGCGGCATTTCCTTGGAACAATAGGCCATGATGTCGGAGACAATCCTCATGGAGGGTTGCGGTGGATAGATATAGGTGTTCCTGGTCAAGTATTCCTTGAGAATATCGTTCTGGATCGTGCCCGAAAGAAGATCGTGGGACACCCCCTGTTCCTCCGCCGCCACGATATAACCGCCCAAAATGGGCAATACGGCACCGTTCATGGTCATGGACACGGACATCTTGTCCAACGGAATCTGGTCGAAAAGGATTTTCATGTCTTCCACCGAATCCACGGCAACGCCTGCCTTGCCCACGTCTCCGGCGACACGGGGATGATCCGAGTCATATCCCCGGTGCGTGGGGAGATCGAAGGCCACGGATAACCCCTTCTGACCCTCGGCCAGGCATTTCCTATAGAATTCATTGGATTCCCGTGCCGTAGAAAAACCGGCGTACTGGCGTATGGTCCACGGCCTGTTCGTGTACATCGTCGCCATAGGTCCCCTTACGTAAGGAGGCAACCCCGGCAGGGTGTTGACGTAATCAAGCGACTCGAGATCTTCGGCGGTATAGAGGGGATTTATCCTGATACCTTCAGGCGTCTCCCATATTATCGACTCGAGCGGTTTGTCCTTTAATTCCTTCTTTGCTCGCTCTTCCCACTCTTTGCCACGGGGATGTTTCAACATGACTGACTCCTTGTTCATTTATCCATCTATGCAATGATGTCACCTATGATAATCAACCAACCCATTCCCAGACGGCGGCGGCACCTTGGCCGTGACCGACACACATGCTTTCCACGGCGTAGCGCGCACCGTAGTCCGGCATTTCGTGCATCAAGGTAACGGCTATCCTCGTCCCGGTGCATCCCAGCGGATGGCCCAGGGAAATTCCGCTGCCGCGGGGATTCAGGTATTCATGATCGCGTATGCCCAGCACTTCCGTACAGTATACGGCCTGGGACGCGAAGGCCTCGTTTATTTCCCATATGTCGATCTGATCCTTTGTCATGCCGGCTCGTTCCAAGACCTTTGGAACCGCCACCGACGGCCCGATTCCCATGTAAACCGGGTCAACCCCTACCACGACATAGTCAACCAGGCGCATTTTGGGTGTAAGCCCAAGTTCTTTGCATTTCTCACCGCTTGCCACGATAACGCAGGCAGCGGCGTCGTTCACCTGACTGGAGTTCCCCGCCGTGACGGTGGCTTTCTCGTCATCCATGAAAACCGGTTTCAGCCCCGCCAGTACCTCCATGGTCGTTTCGGGACGAATCCCCTGATCACGGTCCACGATCATCCTCTTCGTACCCTCACCGTCCGGCACGTCCGCCTCCACGGGAAGAATTTCCCTCTTGAAGAGACCGGCCTCTGTAGCCTTGTGAGCCTTCGCGTGACTCTCCACGGCCATCCTGTCTTGTTTCTCCCGGCTGATGCCGTATTTGCGGGCCACCATCTCCGCCGTGAAGCCCATTGAAACCATGCGGGGATCGGTAAATTCACCCAGGCGGGGGTTCGGATCCGATCCCGTTCCCATGGGTACGTGGGTCATGTGCTGGACGCCGCCCGCGATGACCAGGTCGTTCCACCCCATCGAAACGGCCGCCACGGCATTGGCGATGCTCTGCAACCCCGAGGAACAGAACCGATCGATGGTGCAGCCGGGTATGCTATAGGGAAGACCGGCCATAATGACGGACATGCGACCGATGTTCGACCCCATGTCTTTCATCAGGGCCGTGCCGCCCAGTATGACATCGTCTATCTCTTCCTTGCGATCCGCCAGGCCGGCCCTACGTATGATCTCGTTGATAACCATGGCTGCCAAATCATCGGCCCTGACGTTCGCGAACCACGATCTTTTGCCGGCCCTGGCCACGGCGGTCCTTACACCTTCCACAACATAGACTTCCCTCATAAAATATATCCTCCGAATTGTCGTTTAGTCGTTCACCGGCAATATGCCCTTCAACCCGTCTCCATACCACCCCCGCGCCTTTAGTTGATCACCAGTGCCTCTTCCGGGCAGTCGAGGCAGGAATCCTCCTCGGCTTCTATTATGGATGTCGTGAGCATCACCTGGGGGAGGATGCGGTTCGTCCAGTAGCGGGAGGAAGCGATCTTTCCCAGGTAGAAGGGCCTATCGTGGTGTCCCTCGGGCAATTCGTCTATCCTGGCTTGGGCGATCAGCGCCTGTTCGAGCAGGCATTGGGTTATTTGAACCTGGGCGCAGACGGTCATCGCATTCACGGCGTTTAAGGGAATAAAGGATTTCTTTTCGTCGAAATTCTCGTACCATCCGGCAAAGCAGTCGCGGATCCTCTCGCGACAGCCGTATCCCTCTTCGAGGCGCTTCATTTCCCTTTCAAAACCCTTGTGATCCTTTTCAGCATCGATAAAGGACTTGATTGTTCCCATCCAGTCGGCAAATGTAGCGCCGTTCTTCATTCTGATCTTGCGACCCACCAAGTCGTTTGCCTGAATGAAGGTCGTTCCCTCCCAGATGGTGAGAATCTTGGAATCGCGGAGATATTGTTCCACGGGATACTCCTTCGTGTATCCCACGCCTCCGAGAACCTGGATCGCCTCTGCTATAACCGGAAGGCTCGCCTCGCTACCGAAACCCTTGACCAACGGCATGAGCACCGCCGCCAAGCCTCCATAGCGCTCCGCCTCTTCCTTGTCAGGCGAATTGGACTCTATGTCCAAGTAATAGAAACCCTTGAAGATCATGGCTCGGACCCCTTCGGTGACAGCCTTCATGTCAAGAAGCATCCGTCGTATGTCTTCGTGCTTTATAATGGGAACGCGGTCGGCCTTGGGATTACCGAAGGGTCTCCCCTGGATGCGCTCCGTGGCATAACGGGACGCGTAGCTGTAAGCCGCCGAAGCCTGGGAGTTCGAATTATGGCCCGTCCCGATACGGGATTCGTTCATCATGTTGAACATCATGGCCATTCCCCGCGAGCGACCCTTTTCATCGGGCGGGGGACCCATCATTATCCCATAGCAATCGTCGTTTTCTCCAAAATTCAAAAGGGCCGTAGCCTGGGCCTTGAGTCCCATCTTGTGTTCCAACCTGGCGGTGATCACGTCATTGAAGGCGCCCAGCGACCCGTCTTCATTAATCCTGTATTTCGGAACTATGTAAAGACCGAGCCCCGCCGTCCCCGGAGCTCCTCCCTCGGGGCGTGCCAATACCATGTGAATCGTGTTTTCGCAGGTACCCGCATCACCGGCGGTTATAAACATCTTTGTGCCCTTGATCTTCCAAACCCTGGGATCGTCGGTGGGATAGGACCTCGTCGTGGAATCGCCCACGTCGGAGCCTGCGTTAGGTTCCGTAAGACACATGGTTCCCTGCCAATCGCCGCTTAAAAGTTTCGGCAGAAACCTTTCCCGATCTTCATCAGTCCCGAACTTGAGAAGCAAGTTGGCCACCCCACTGGTCAGCTTTATGTACGAAGTAAGGGCCGGACAGGCACCGGTGTTCATTTCGAAAATGGCCTTGTAAAGGATAAGCGGCATGCCGCCTTCAAGCTTTATGCACTCGCTCGTGGACCCCCAGCCGTTTTCCTGTAAGAATTTATAGGTCTCGGCAAACCCAGGCGGAGGAGTTACAACACCGTCTTTCAAAACGCTACCCACTTCGTCTCCCTCGGCGTTCAAGGGATTAACCACCTCGCGGGCTATTCGGTACCCCTCGTTGAGATACATGTCTACATCATCGATAGTAAAATTGTCCTTGAACCGATCGAAGGCGAACACCCTTTCCGTGGGAAGCCACTCTTTCAATATAAACTGCAATTCCCTCACATTGTATTTGTATTCCACTGGCAATCCTCCTCTATTGTTTCGACTGTCTCGACCGTGAAACCATCAAGAAAACCTTCTCCGCCGGCGTTTCGCCCATCATGCAGCCCACGGAAACTCGGCGGACCATAAAAAACTTATTCCTTTTTTTCACTGGTCGTAGCTTTATAGTCCCTGCATACGACAGAACACCATCCAATTACAATAGGGTTTAAGTGTCGGCATATTATGGGTATAAACCCCGTATTACGAGAGTGACATGAGGTAGGAACGAAGGTTGGCCCGGGTGTTTGTAAAACCAAGCTTTGTCCTTATATTGTTGCGGTGGAAATCTATTGTGCTCGGGGCTAAATGGAGGGCGGCGGCTATTTCCTTTGTGGTCTTTCCTTCCTTTATGAGGCTCGCGATTTGAATTTCTTTCGGAGTCAGGTTGAAGTCATTGAGAGTCATGTTCCTTAAAAAGGGTGAGACTATGTTATTCAGGTTTGCCTCTATGATGTTGAGATAGGTCTCTTGTAACTCCGTCATAGAGGTGCCTTTCATCTTTTCCAGGAAGGGTGCCACAAGCTCCCGTACGTTGGATAAAACGTTCCGCTCCAATTCCGTGCGGTCCTCTTCCCGGTGCTTGAGAAGCACCTTCAGCGCCGTGTTGGCTTCGGCGAGATACTGGGCGTTGACCTTCAATTCCTGCTCGCGTTTTCTAAGGGCCTCTTCCGTCATTTTCCTGCTCGTGATGTCCCGCACGACTATACGAAACCCCGAAGGCCTCCCCTCCTCGTCCCGCATGAGTGAAGCGGATAACTCACGGGTCTGTTTTATCCCGTCCTTTCCTATAATTTCGTAGTCGAAGAGTTCGGCCGGCTCGCCGGTCCGATAGATGCTGTTGAAAATACGGTACATTGTACGCGCCGTGTCGGGGGTCATGTAATCCCGGTAACTGGTCCCCAGCATTTCCTCCCGTGTCCTGCCGAACATCTCACAGGCGGCGCGGTTCATGAAAACATAACTGCCTGCGATGTCGGTTTCCATGTACCCTTCGTCGATGCTCTCCAATATGGATCGGTACTTTTCTTCGCTTTCGCGAAGGGCGAGTTCCGCTCTTTTTCGCTTTGTCACATCCCTGGCTACGGCCCGAAATCCCACAGGCTCGCCCTCGCCATCCCTTATCAAAGACGCGGACAGTTCACGGACGACGACTTTCCCGTCTTTTCTTATGATCTCGTCATTGAAGAGTTCCGTCGAATTACCCGTTCGGTAGACCTCGTTAAATATGCGAAAGACCTTCTTCGCCGTTTCTGGATCATAATTGCTCTTGTAGTTTGCGTTTAACACCTCCTCGCGAGTTTTTCCGACCATGCGACACATGGCATCATTCACAAAGGTATAGTTACCCTTGAGATCGACCTCCAGGTAACCTTCTTCAATGCCTTCCAGAACAGAACGATACTTTCTCTCACTCTCCCGGAGCGTTTCCAATGCCGCTTTAAGATGGGATTCCTCTTGGTGCCACTTTTTCTCCGCACTTTCCAACTCGTCGACTCTTTTTCTGAGCCCTTCAACTTCCCGTCGAAGATATCCGGAGCCTTTCGTCTCTTTTTTTTCCATGCCCCCTCCAGAAAATTCGGCTGTGCCGCCCAATCACAGCCTTCGAGATTACGCGTCAAAAATCCATAATCATCCAAGCATTTACCCCATAGTAACCTAGCAATTTTTCCTTATTGCTATTACCATGACTCTGTCATATTTAGCAACCATCCAAAAACCCTCCATGCCAAGGAGGAATATCGCCGTTTCGACAACGGTTGAACGAATAATGAAAGGAGGCTGGTTCGATGATTGATTTTGATATGGGGCTGGCGACAAGGATCGCCTTAGGTGGACTCGGAGTGGTGTTCCTCATCCTTATCATTCTGTCGTTTGCCATCGGGGCTGTAAAAATGTTGTCCGACCGAATCGACCGGTGGGAAAAGGGCAAGCAGCAATGAAGGGTTGAACGGCATTCAACCGGCAACCGGTTCCAGCAGGGAGGGCCTTACCGGACTGTTTCGCTTCACATCGGCCGTGCCATTAGAACGTTGCGCCCAGGGTCTCAATTTTCATTCGATAATTCGGTCAAAAGGTAATCCTCAACTCTTAACGAGTCCATTAACTCTATTTCGAAGGAGGTGCATTCGTGCTTTTCGGGCTTCTTGAGACAGGTTTAGTCTATTTTTATTGGGGCAATGCCCTGATGATAGTCATTGGTGGTTTATTGATCTTTCTTGGTATAGCGAAGAGGATGGAGCCTTTGCTTCTTGTGCCCATCGGTTTCGGTATAATTTTAGTCAACCTGCCTTTGGGTGGTTTGATGGATTATCGGTATGAGTTGAGGGCCGATCGTTCCGGCGAGATCCAGGAGATCATTACGCCTTCATCCAGCAGATTTGATCAGGGTGCGGAGATTTTGCGTCTTGACGGGGATGTGGTTTCTTCGCCGGTTCATGGTCGAGTGAAGGAGTATCTTGTAGAGCCCGGCGGTTTTGTGGAGGCTGGGGAGGTTCTTGCCGTGATCACCACCACCATGCAGACGGACCAGTCGTTGATACCCACGGAGCCTGAGGGTTTACTTTCTCGGATTTTCGCCTTTGGCATCATGTGGCACATTATACCTCCTTTGATCTTTTTGTCTTTGGGTGCGCTCACCGATTTCGGTCCCATGCTGGCCAATCCGCGCACCATGTTGTTGGGTGCCGCCAGCCAGTTTGGTGTTTATTTTGCGTTTTTCTTGTCGCTTTTTTTCGGTTTTTCCTTTCAGGAGGCGGGTTCTATCGGGATTATCGGTGGTGCCGAAGGGCCCACCACGATTTACGTGACCGCCACGTTGGCGCCTCACATCATCGGTGCCACGGCGGTGGCCTGTTATTCATACATGGCCTTGGTGCCTATCATCATACCGCCGGTGGCGAGGTTACTTACCACGAAGAAGGATCGTGCGATTTACATGAAGCCCCAGTTACGGCCCGTGTCCCGGCGTGAGAAGGTTCTTTTCCCCCTGGTGTCGGCGGTGATCGTCATTCTTTTGGTGCCTTCTTCTGCGCCTCTTATCGGTTGTTTCATGGTGGGCAATCTTTTTCGGGAGTGTGGTGTTGTGGAGCGTTTGAGTAAGACCGCCCAGACGGTGTTCATCGACATTCTCACGATATTCATCACCCTTGCCATCGGCGGCACCATGGCGGCGGAGAACTTTCTCAATTCGGCCACTTTGCTCATCCTGGTGCTCGGTGTGGTGTCTTTTGCCGCCGCCGCTGCGGCTGGCGTGCTTTTCGCCAAGTTCATGAACCTTTTTCTCAAGGAGAAGATCAATCCCCTCATTGGGGCGGCCGGTGTCTCCGCCGTTCCCATGGCCGCGCGGGTGGTCCAGGTGATGGGTCAGAAGGAGAACAAGCAGAACTATCTGCTCATGCACGCCATGGGTCCGAACGTGGCGGGCGCCATCGGCGCCGCCATAGCGGGAGGGGTCTTTATCGGCATATTGGGATAATACACGGCATTGCCTACGGGGGAGCGGTCAGCCGGCTGCAGAGGACAATGATCGCTCCCCCCCTCCAGTCTCGTTATGGGTGATGAGGCGGCGGTAAGGCTGAGAACCATATCTGTGGCAATCCCGCCGGGGGTTGCAAAGGAGGAAGATCATGAGACCTTATTTTGAGAAGATGGACGATTTGGGCAAGCCCTTGAAGTCTTCCCAGATCGAGCGCATGGCTGAAAACCGGAAACTTATCGAAGAGATGATGGCGCTCATTGACGGGGAAGCGGAGCGTATCAGGAACGTCGGTGTGCCGGACGAGGTCCTGCACAAGCGTGGTCAGTTGAATGTCTGGGAGCGTATCGAGTACTTGGTTGATCCGGGGACCTTTGTCCCCCTTCACACAATCTTTGATCCCGAGCGGGAGGAATCGGGGAGCACCGGCGTGGTAGACGGTCTTGCCCGTATCGGTGGGAAGTGGTGTGTCCTTATCGGGTTCAACAACAAGTGGATGGCCGGCGCCTGGATCGCGGGCCAGGCGGAAAACAACCTGCGGGTGACGGACATCGCCAAGATCATGAACCTGCCTTTGGTTTGGCTCGTCAACTGTTCGGGGGTCAAGTTGCCAGAACAGGAGAAGGTGTACGCGAACCGTCGGGGTCAGGGGACCTGTTTTTTCCGTCACGCCGAGTTGGAGCAGATGGGTATTCCCGTCATTGCCGGTATTTATGGGACCAACCCTGCCGGCGGCGGTTATCAGGCCGTGAGTCCCACCATCCTGCTCGCCCACAAGGACGCCAACATGGCCGTGGGCGGCGGCGGTATCGTGAGCGGCATGAGTCCCAGGGGCTTTTTCGATGAGGAAGGAGCCGAGCAGATCATCGAGGCGACGCGGCACTTCAAGGCGGTACCACCGGGGAGTGTCAAGATCCATTATGACCACACGGGGTTTTTCACCGCGGTGTTCGATGAGGAACACCAGGTCCTGGATGCCATCAAGGGATACATGGCCGAGATGCCGGCCTACAATCCCCGTTTCTTCCGAGTGGCCGAACCGGCGGAGCCGAAGTACGATCCCGCCGAGATCGCCTCGATCGTACCCATGAACCAGAAGGCAGCCTATGATTTCGAAAACGTCCTCGCCCGACTGGTGGACAACTCAGAACATATGGAGTTTCGTCCCGGCTACGGCCCCGAGATCTACACGGGTCTCGTGAAGGTGGACGGGTATCTCATAGGAATCGTGGGCAACCGCCAGGGACTTATCCCCGATTACCCGGAATATACCGACGAGTACATAGGGGTGGGCGGCAAGCTCTACCGCCAAGGTCTTATCAAGATGAACGAGTTCGTCACACTATGCGGCCGTGACAGGGTGCCCATGATCTGGTTCCAGGATACCTCGGGCATCGACGTGGGAGACACGGCAGAAAAGGCGGAACTGCTCGGCCTGGGACAGTCACTCATCTACTCCATCGAACAGACGGAGATCCCCATGATGCTGGTAGTACTCAGAAAGGGCACGGCGGCGGCCCATTACGTCATGGGCGGCCCCACGGCAAACAACAACAACGCCTTCACGCTGGGAACACCGGCGACGGAAATCGCCGTCATGCACGGCGAAACGGCGGCCGTGGCCAGTTACTCCCGCAGACTGGTAAAAGAAAAAGACGCCGGAAGACCCCTGGAACCGATCATCGAAAAGATGAACGAAATGGTGAAACATTACCAGGAAACTTCACACCCCCTATTCTGCGCCAAGGAAGGTTTCGTGGACGAAGTGGTACGATTCGAAGCCATCAGGGAATACATGGTGGCATTCGCCAATGGAGTCTACCAAAACCCCAGGTCCATCTGCCCAAAACATCATATGCTGATTCCAAGAGTCATAAGGTCACAAATTGTAAAAGGACCACCCAGACCGAAAAAGGAATCCTGAAACTCGGAACCGCTCAAAAAGGCCGCCGGGCCCTCGGGAGGGGATCAGCCAGCGGCCTTTTTAAAAAATCTTTCTTTCAATAGGCACGCATCATTCCAAGATCATAAGAACCTGGTCTGACTCGACGGTGTCTTTCACCTTTACCTTAATCTCTTTAACCGTTCCAGCTTCAGGCGCATAGATGGGATTTTCCATTTTCATCGCTTCAAGGATCAACAACTCGTCATCGGCTTCCACACGGTCTCCTTCCTTGACCAGGATTTCGATTATGTTCCCCGGCATGGGGGCCTTTACTTCTATACTCATTTCGACACCTCCTCAATTGGTAGTTTTTTTAGATTCTGAAATTCCCGACATCGCCCTCTGATTCCCCGGCCGCACCTGTCGCCTTTTTATCTTTCAAACCCGGCAACCATGAACCATGGCTGAAAGGTGTAGAATTGTATATTGCCTTCACCTTTTTTCGTCAAGGAAATATCTGCGGACAAATCACGTGCTATAAAACCGGACAAATCTATTTGTTGCTAACAGGAAATATCTATCGGATTTTGAGTCGCGCCTTATTAAAAAAGGACAAAGGGTGTCCAACCGCCGAGGATGACGTCCCTTCTCAAACCCCGACATCCCCCGTCATCTTGCCCGCCCTCTTTCCCCCAAGCACATGATGAACAATCACCGAAAATACAAAACCAAGATCAACTTGGTCCCCGTATTAATACACAAATCAGGGCTCTCCGATTCTTGTCTAAACGCACACGCCGACCTTAAACCATTACCCCTTGCCGTTTTCTCCATCGTCAGCCCTGTAGATACACCGTTATTTACCCCTTAATAAACCAATATTGACATGCCCCCATCGCCCACCTAGTATTCACAACCGGCCAGAAAAACTTACACCGATACAAGTTTAGAACTGATAATGAATCTGTCGGCGCGGTTCAATGATCCTTATCTTTATTTCATACGCGAAAAATACCTATTCCCCCTCGGTGAATGGAGCATACCTTATAGCAAACGATGGATATCACGATAATTGTCTCTCCTACGCAAAGTCTACGTTGGAACTCATCGAAAAAAACGGTGGGACGTCACATCATAGGTTTCCGGTTGCTTCCCGGAAATATCGTGATGGAATTTTTTCGACCTTGTTTTTCCTATCCGGAACAACATTAGAAAGGAGTGTTTTTTATGAACATCCGAGATCACGCCGGCGGCGTCCAGACGATCGAGGGGAACAACATTAGAAAGGAGTGTTTTTTATGAACATAGGGCGCTTCGTGGAAGATAACATATTAAGATACGGCAACTACGATTTCCTCTATTATGACGGCCATTGGCACAGCAACACCGAAATAAACGAACGGGTCAACCGGTTGGGCAACGCCCTGAAAAAACTAGGCATCAAGCAGGATGACAGAGTGGGGGTTCAAATGCTCAACTGCACGGAGCTCGTAGAATCTTTTTTCGCCATATTCAAAATCGGCGCGGTCGTGGTGCCAATAAATCCGTCGCTCAGGACATCAGAACTGGCTTATATTTACGAAAACGCAGAGATTTCAGCCCTAATCTGTCATATTAGTTTCATCGACAATGTCAACTTGGCCAGCGGTAATGCCTCTAAGCTGAAACATATCATCGTGACGGGAGGAAGCGTCCCAAAGGATGAGTTGGTTTACAACGAAATCATGGAGCACGAATCTGATCAGCTGACCCTCGCCGACAGAGACAATGACGACACGGCCGTTATAATCTACACGGCGGGCACCACTGGAAATCCAAAGGGTGTCATGCTTACCCATTACAACTGGTACACCCACGTCACAGGCTATTACGAAAAGGTTCTTCTCGACGCCTGGGGAGTCAGTGTCAGCGGCGAACTACGCGAACACACCTTGGAAGAAAGCAAAGGCAGAAAAAGGAAGGAGGGAGAAGTTTATGGTGTAAGCAGGGGCCGGGTGTCCCTGATAACCCTTCCCCTCTTCCATGGCTACGGAGTTTTTGCCCTGAATCTCGAGTTCCTGACGGGAGGCAAGTTGGTCGTGATCGGCCGGTGGAATCCCGAAGAGGCAATGAAATGTATTGAAAAATACCGCGTTACAGATTTTCGCGGTGTACCCACCATGTATATCCAACTACTAAACCATCCCGAGGCGGACAAGTATGACCTCAGTTCGCTGGAAACCTGTATCTGCGGTTCCGCCCCGATGCCCCTGGAAGTCGCCCGACAATGGCATGAGAAGTACGGGATCCATATATGGGAAGGCTACGGTTTGAGCGAGGCCACAACGGTCAATTGCGGAAATATAGCGGGGAGAAGACTTCCCAAGTACGGATCCATCGGGTTGTGCTATCAAAAGTGTAACACCATGAAAATATTCGATAACGATGGCCGTGAACTGCCCCCGGGCGAAAATGGGGAAATCGTAATAAAGGGGCCCTGCGTGATGAAGGGTTACTGGAAAAACCCCGACGCAACGGCTGAGGTAATCCGAAACGGTTGGCTTCACACGGGCGATATCGGTTTCATGGATGAAGAGGGGTATTTTTACCTGACCGACAGGAAAAAGGACCTGATCATCCGCGGAGGGGAGAATATTTACCCAAAGGAAATTGAAAATGTCCTCCATATGCACCCCGATGTTCTGGAGGCGGGCGTTATCGGCGTTCCCGATCCCGTGTACGGTGAATCCGTGAAGGCGTTTGTCTCTCTCAAAAGGCCTGGGGCCGTTACGGAAGAAGAGTTGCTGGATTTCTGCAAGAAACATTTGCCGACCTTCAAAAGACCAAAGACCATAGAGATTCTTGATTCACTGCCCAAGAGCGCGATCGGAAAGATACTTCGCAAAGAATTAAGGAAATTACACGAAGAACGTAAAGAATGAATGTAAAGATCGGGCCGATTTTTGATTTTCGGCACGATCGAAAAGATTGGGCAATTAAAAAACCATTGAAGACAAAAAGGAGGAAAAAATGAAACGTGCATTTTGTCAGACAGTGTGTTCGGCGGTAATCGGTATCGTTTTGCTGATGGGAGCCTCGTTACCCGCTCAAGGCGAGCTCCTCAAAAGTGTAAAGTTCCTATCAGGTCCTGCCGGTACCACCTGGTATTCTCAAGTGGCGGCGTTCTCCGGGATAGCCTCGGACAAACTGAAAATGAATGTAGACGTCCTGACTGGTTCCGCCATCAGCAACCCTATCTTGATGGAAAGGGGAAGGGCCGAGCTTGGCCTGACCTTTTCTTCATATATGCCGGCCATGTCGAAAGGCAAAGTAGTCGCCACCATTGGAAAGGACCGGTACTTCACCGAACCACTCAAAAATGTCAAGGTTCTCGCATATACAACTATTGCGGCATGTGTACTCATTGTGGACGCTAACTCTCCTTATGAGTATATTTCGGATCTGCGGGACCAACCTGTTCGTTATGTTACTTATCCTTCAGGCTTCACCGCTCGATATGTCCCTGAACGGATGCTCGAAGCGCACGGAGTAACTCACGAAGGCATAGAAAAGGCCGGGGGCAAGGTGGATATCGTAAGCAGATATACCGAGGCCTGTGATCTCCTCGCCAAGGGACAGGCAGACGTCATTGCGTATTCTATGGCCGTGAGATCCCAGGCTGCAGCGCTCTCTGAGTTGGAAGCTCAAAAGAAATTTCGTATTCTCAAGGTGAAGGAAGATGTGGCAGCTAATATTTTAGAAGAAATACCACTTATTAAAACTCAGGTTAAAAAGGGTCTGCACCAAAGTATTACGGAAGACACCACAGTGCTTGCAGACGTTACTGTGTGGCTCGTTCATGCGAAGGTCCCCGACGAAACAGTGGTGGCCATATTGGATACCCTGCTTAAGAACATGGATACGATGGCACTTGTCGGCAACATCGAATTTAAAGATTTTACCGCCAAAGATCTCTGTCGACTCCATGGAAAGGGAGACCAACTCCCGCTTCACCCCGCTGCCCTAAAATTCTACAAAGAAAAGGGTGCAATCGAGTAAACAAAAACAGCCATATCCCGATTAGAGGGAACCGCTCCAGGATCGAGATCGATAATCCGGGAGAGGTTCCCTCAACGGTATCAATGGAGGAGTATCACTATGAACCGAAACTTATCAGGCATCACGGGGCACATCGTATCCTTCCTCGGTGCAGTCCTAACCATTTTCGTCTTGTCCATCATTGTTCGGGGCCCTTATTGGGGATACTCTCAGTGCCTGGCAATCTTTCTGCTATTCACACTCCCCGTAACGTTCATCATGTATGCCGGCGGGAAAGGCCCTTTCTGGCAAAAGATCAACGTCATCGACTGGTTCTTTGTCGGAATATCAATCTTATCCCTCGGCTACTTGATAGTGAACGCGGAACATATCCTAACGCGCGTTGAATACATCAGCTATATTCCGCCTTTTGAATTTGCCATGGGAATCCTTGCAATCATCTCTGTGATAGAAGCAACAAGGAGAGCCATAGGTTCCGCCATGGCCATCATCTCTCTTGTTTTGTTGATATACATAGCTTGTGGCGGCATACTACCGGTACCTTTCGGCCATTCGGGTTACGATTGGTATTGGATCATAGATACCTTATACCTAACCTCCAAAGGGATTTTCGGTACCCCCCTGTGGGTGGTAATGTCGCTTGCCTTTCCTTTCATCCTTTACGGCGTTATTTTGCAGGAATTGGGAGTCCTACGGACCTTTCTCGATTTCGCAAATCGTCTCTTGGGACGAACCCCCGGAGCACCGGCAAAGACTTCGATTATTGCCGGAACCCTGGTCGGTATGGGGAGTGGTCTCCCGATGTCAACGACATACTTGATCGGATTTCCTACCATTCCGGAAATGAAGAGAGTGGGCTATCCCGGACAGGTTGCGGGAGCGATCGCAGCGGTGGTGGGAACCGCGGCGCAGTTAATGCCGCCCATGCTCGGTGTCGCAGCTTTTGTTGTGGCCCAATATATGGGAGTCCCCTATATAAAGGTTTGCCAGTACACGCTGCTCCCTGCGCTCATGTTCTACTTCGTTTTCTATTGCACAATAAGTTTCGAAACATATAAATTCAATGTCAAGATTCACGAAATTGTAACTCAGTCGTACGGTACAATATTGGCCAGGGGATTTTATATTTTCATTATCAGCATAGTCGTTCTCCTCGTCTTTCTCATTATGTTTTACCCAGTAGGACTCTCGGCGCTGTACGCATGCACGACGGCTCTTGCACTCGGTCTCCTAAGAAGACACAACCGGCTTAATCTGCGAATGTTCTACACGATCTTGGCGACAACTGGGCGAACCGCTGTTTATATCGCAATCGCCTGCTCGGCGGCCGGCATAATAATCGGACTTCTCGTAGAAACCGGTCTCAGTCTAAAGTTCGCGAATATAGTCGCCGTTACAGGACAGAACTATCTGATTGTAGCCCTTTTCCTTTCCGCCTTGTCAATCTTGGTTTTGAGCATGGGAATGCCTTCCATTCCGGCGTATATCACTGCGATTGCAATATTCGGACCCGCACTGATGAACCTTGGGGTTATTCCGGTGGTTGTCCACATATTCTGTTTTTACTATGCAACCCTGTATTCCATAACCCCGCCCGTTGCCTTAGCATCATACGCAGGGGCCCAGATTGCGGGAGAAGATCCCATGAAAACGTCGTTGGTCGCCTGCAGGTTGGGCATCATGGCGTATGTGATCCCTTTTCTTTTTGCCTACAATCCCGCCCTGCTCCTTGTTGCAGAGTATTGGAATGTATGGCAAGCGCTAAGGTTCATTTTCTTGTATATACCAGGCATGATCCTTTTCGCGGCGGGATTGAGCCGTTTCTGGACAAGAAAGATGGATTGGAAGGACACAATAGTCGCAATGGCGGGAGGAATAATGATGCTTACCCCCTCGGTTGTGATCCAGTTAATCGGTGTGGTGGGCTTCATTTACACGTTCTACCGGCAGGATATTTTTAGTGCCTATTTACGAAGAAGGCCGGCGAATGCCTGACCGGTGCGAATTTCAAGAAAGGGGAGGTAAAAGAAACAATGAACATCGTTGTGGCCTACAGAGAGTCCAATCTCTCGAAAACAATTCTTGAAAAGGCAATCGAACATGCAAATAAATTCAACGGAAAAATTTTTTTGGTGACATCGGTAAAAGAGGTTTCTGATGAGCAAGATCTTCAAAATGTGGAAAAAGCTCGAAAAGCCCTGGATGAAGCACGAAAAATCGTTGAGAGTAAGGGAATTCCCTGTGAATCTCATCTTGTATTCCCCGGCATATCACCGGGAGAGGATATAGTGGAATTTGCCAAAGAAAAGCAGGCCGATGAAATTATCGTGGGCGTGGAAAACAAATCCAAGGTGGGAAAATTTCTGCTTGGTTCTACGGCACAACACGTCATCCTGAATGCTCACTGTCCCGTTATTACGGTTAAAAATTGAAAAAGCTTTTTTGTTGGAGGGCGGCGGATACAATCGCGCCGCCCTTTCGCACTTATGCTTTGAAGCTAGGTGTACCGCGGGTTTGATTCAAATGTCATTTAACCAGGATGAAACTCTGATTTTGAAAATTAAAAAGACAATCCGTCCCCTCCACGCCCCGAAAAATAAAAGGGAGCTTTTCGCTCCCTTTCTTCATAGAATCTTATTCGGCTGTCTCCCGCTAAAATTAAGGAAAAACGAGCAGCGGGTTCTATTCCCCCGCATTTATCCTTTCCTTGAGGTCTTTCCCAACCTTGAAGAAGGGAAGTTTTTTGGGCGCCACCTGAATGATTCCGCCGGTCTTGGGATTTCGGCCCGTGTAAGCATTGTATTCCCGAACGACAAAGCTTCCAAAGCCTCGTATTTCTATTCGATTTCCCTTTTGCAGTTCTTCGCTAAAGCTCTTAAAAATGAGATTGACCGTATCGGATGCCTGCTTTTCCGTGAGACCTTCCTTCTTGCTCAACGCCGATATCAGTTCCGACTTGTTCATACAGCCCCCTATTCAAGGATTGATTTCAAATTAAAAATTACGATTCCAGGCAATTACCAAGCAAACGCCGCTCTCTCGACCGATCAGCGCTAGGTATTATTTATTTTACCCCTAATGTCAAGATATTTTTCAAGAACTCACCTCCTGCCGGGGTCGAGTTTCTTGACTTCGCTGTCGGTCAACAATCGGGATTCCCCCGGCTTCAAGGCTCCCAATTCCACTTCGCCTATGGCCGTGCGGACCAGGCGCGAGACGGTAAATCCCAAGGCCTCCAGGTATCTCCTCACTATCCTGTTGCGACCCCCTTCAATGGTGAACCTGAGCCAGGTGCTTCGTGGATTGTTCTTCTCCACCACCACTTCCAGGGGCTTGAAAAACCCGTCTTCCAAGGCAAGCCCCTTCTTGATGCGGGTCAGGGAGGCGGCATTCAGCCGGCCTCGCACCTTAACCAGGTAGGTCTTGGTGATGCCGAATTTCGGATGCTGTAGGCGATAAGAAAAATCCCCGTCATTGGTCATCACCAACAGTCCCTCCGACGCGTAATCGAGACGCCCCACGGGAACGAGGCGCTCGGTAAATTCAGATACTAGGTCGGCGACCGTCTTTCTGCCCCGTGAATCACTCATGGCGGTGATATATCCCGGAGGCTTGTTCAGAACGATGTATATCTTTGCCGGATCAACGGTGATGCGTGCCCCTCTTACGCGTATAACGTCTTTCGCCGGATCGGCCTTGACGCCCAGTTCGGTGACAACCTTGCCGTTCACGCTTACCTGTCCATCCTTTATGAGTTTCTCGGCGGCCCGGCGCGATGCGATACCGGCGGATGCTATAATCTTTTGAAGACGTTCACTCAAGGCCTTCGCCTTCCTCTCCTGTCAATTCTTTCATTTCGCGAAGCGTGGGTAGTTCCGAAAGATCCCTGAGACCGAACACCTCCAGGAACCTCTTCGTGGTTCCGTATATGATGGGTCTTCCGGCAACGTCCTTTCGTCCCATGATGCGCACAAGGTTCTTTTCCAGGAGCCCTTTCAAGGCGGCGCTTACGTCGACACCGCGCACCCGTTCGATCTCCGACTTCAGCACAGGTTGCCGGTAGGCCACAACGGCCAGCGTTTCCAGGGCGGCTCGGCTGAGCGACGCGGGCTTCCCGCCTCGCAATTTCTGAATCCATGGCGCCGCGGAATCAATGGTGCGAAATTGGAATCCACCCCCCACCTCTACCAGACACAGGCCTCCTCCCCTGCGCTCATAATCGTCGGCCAGCTCCCGGGCTGCTTCGAGGATATCTCTCTCGGAGGCATCCTCGAAAAGTTCCGCCATCTTTTTCGCTGAAAGAGGTGTCTCTGACACAAATATCAAAGCCTCGACGGTTTTTTTCAATTCTTCCAATCAGCGTCGCCTCCTTCCAGTTCCACCGCCAACCATATCCTGATTGTTTCGTAAGGTCCTTGCTGAAAGGCACGGGCCACGCGCATCTTCATAAGTTCCAGGAGTGCCAGGAAGGTATAGACAAGGACACGCCTGTCACCCTCTTCCCCCAGCAACTCTTCGAAGGTGAGCGATTTTCTTTCGTTTAGAAGGTCCAGAACTTCGCTGATGCGCTGGGAAAGCGACATGGAGTCGGCGCTGATATCCAGATTTAAATCCGCCGTCGGCAATCCGGACATGACTTTCTGAAATGCCTTGACAAGCTCGAAGACGCCGATTTCCCGAACCGGACCCTCGGGGGCCTCGACGGCATGATCGCACGCCTCCCTTCGCGTAAAAACATCTCTATCAAGCATCTTTCTCCGATCAAGATCAATGGCCGCCTCCTTGAAAGCCTGGTATTCCAATAGCTGGCGTACCAAATCCGCGCGGGGATCTTCTTCCTCCTCGTCGATCTCTTCGCTCACCGGCAGGAGCATCCGTGACTTGATATGGAGCAGTGTAGCCGCGAGAACCAGGTATTCGCCGGCCAAATCGAGATTCAGCGACTTCATGGCATCGAGATAACTGATGTATTGCTCGGTAATCAGTGAAATGGGAATGTCGTAGATATCTATTTCGTTTTTTCGTATGAGATAGAGCAACAGGTCAAGAGGCCCCTCAAAGACATCGAGTTTTATTCTATAATCCATGATGCAGGGCACACTCCATACGCGTGCAAGCCGCGTGAGGCGGAGGCGAGGCACGCCTTCTTTCAAGATCCGATCCCGACCTTCCGTCGTTTCATCTATGCCATGTTTCTCATTACCTGTCGTCTATCCTGTACAGCCTGACCGCCTCTCTCACCTCGTCCATGGTAATTCGGGCGATCTCTCTCGCCCTGGATGTCCCATCGGCTAGAACATGGCGTATCTCATCGAGATTGTTCATATAGTAATCCTGCTTCTCGTGGAGCGGGGCCATCCGCTCCGCTATGTTCCTGTAGAGCATCTTTTTGCACTGGACACAACCAACGGCGGCCTTCTTGCAGTCCTCCTCGATTCGTGCGACATCTTCGGCGGGGGTGTATATCCCGTGGAAGGAAAAGACGTTGCACAGATGCGGTCGGCCGGGATCGATTTTACTTTTTCTCTGCGGATCGGTGAACATGGAAAGAACCTTTTGTGAGAGCACCTCTCCGCGGTCCCTGAGATAGATTGAATTCTCATAGGACTTGCTCATTTTCCGACCGTCTATCCCCAAGAGCTTGGGAACACCGGTCAAAAGCGGCTTGGGCTCGGGGAATATTTCACGGTACAGAAAGTTAAACCTCCTGGCTATTTCGCGGGCCAACTCAAGGTGGGGAAGCTGATCGACCCCCACGGGGACACCGTAGGCCTTGTACATTATGATGTCCGCGGCCTGCAAAACAGGATAACCAAGGAACCCGGCCGTAGAGAGATCCCGGTCGGAAAGCTCTTCCCGCATTTCCTTGTAGGTTGGATTGCGCTCCAACCAGGCTAAAGGTGTTATCATTGACAGGATAAGAAAAAGCTCGGAATGTTCCTTGACTCCCGATTGGAGGAAAAGCGTGCTCCGGGAGGGATCGAGACCGGCGCTCAGCCAATCGATCACCATGTCACGGGTGTTTTCACTGATTTCCGAGGTGTCTTTGTAGTCGCTCGTGAGCGCATGCCAATCCGCCACAAAATAGAAACACTCGTTGCTTTCATCATTCTGAAGATCCACCCAGTTATTCAAGGCTCCGTGCAGATTTCCCAGGTGTAGCTTGCCGGTGGGACGCATGCCGCTTAATATTCGTTTTCTTTTCAAGAGTTATGACTCCCGCCACGTTTATTTCAAAAAACGGCGCATTATTAACAGAATAGAGACCTGAAGTCAAGCCAACTAAAGTATAAGATATTGATTATACTATGCTATAAAGGTGCTTCAGGACACCATCTCTTCTATTATCTCTCGGACCGTCTTGATGTCGTTGATAAGTGCGCTTGCCTGTCCGGCGCCCGGCAGGGCGTTTTCCAGGTCGCCTTTCTCCCAGGCCTTCATTCGATCGATCTTGCCAAGCTCTTCTTCGAGGTTGATCGTCGGATCTTCCATGAACCTCCGTATGGCGGGCGTCACCACCACCCTTGTCATCAGGTTTCCCCGCACGGGAAGTAAAGCCGTCCCCCCGTCTCCGCAGTTTATTATGGCCCTTTTCCATTCTTCATGAGCGGGGCTCTCACGGCTGACGAGAAAGCGGGTCCCCACCTGGACGCCCTGGGCGCCAAGTTCCAGGGCGGCACGATAACCCCTCGAATCCGCTATTCCACCAGCGGCGGCCACCGGGATGGAAACATGGTCACATACAAGGGGGACGAGCACCATGGTGGACGATTCGGACTTCCTGGTTCGGAGCCCTCCCGCCTCCGAACCTACAACCACCAGACCGTCGGCGCCCGCTTCTTCCGCCTTGACGGCGTGGGCGAGAGAAAGGACCACGTGCAGTCCCTTCATGCCCAGGTCGTGAATGATCGGATATATAAAATCGGGGCGGCCCACAGATGTCGTAACCGTTTTTATTCCCAAATTCGCCAGCATTTCCAAAATCTCCCTATGCAGGGGATTCATGATGACCACGTTTGCACCGAAGGGCTTGTCTGTTCGGGCCTTTACTTCCTTGACCAGCGATTCTGCTTCCTCGATCCGCTTGACGAAACCGAGGGCCAGCATGCCGAACCCTCCAGCCTCTGAAACGGCGGCAACCATACTAGGACTGTTCAGTGAACCGATGGGCCCTTGGATTATAGGCCAAGTGGATTGTAAGATATCTGATATAGATGACATTGCTTTTCCCCCTTTCGATCAGTCTTTCCACACCGCACGCGCAACGGCACAAATACCTATAATGTCCGCTGCGCTGCCTAACCGGCGAATTACGGATTTAGAATCCAAAAACGATGTGTCTCTTCAGACGCCGGAGTCCGAGATCGCCGCCCTGAGGATCTCGCCGAAGTACACGCGGTGATAGTCCTTACCGGCGTAGTGTCTTTCTATTGATTCGTCCAGGAAATGAGCGGGATCCAGGTCCTGCCAGTATACCTTCCTGCACTCCAGCACCAGGTCCGCCTCCTCGAAGGAAGGGGCTTCCGCGATTACGGAAGAAACGGGGGTAAGTCCCGAGTCGGCGACCTTGTCGCCGTCCCTCCCAGAGCGTGTACCGAGGAGCATGAGCGCATCACGGTAGTCGCCCGGAAAGGACGACAGGGTGAATGTGTCGTATTTTTCCATGTACTTGAATGTATGGCGGCTCGGTCTGACCATCACCTGCGCAAAGGACTTGCCCCATATTCCACCCAAAAATCCCCACCCCACGGTCATTACGTTGAAATCATCGATGGTTCCTGCAGACAGCAGGAACCACCTTTTGAGCCACAGGCCGGCGGCCTCTACCTTCAGATCCGTCGGTCGTATTTCTTTCATTTCTTTCATTGCACATCTTCCTTTTCTTGAAAGCGCCGCCCGCCGGAAACGAAGCATGTGACGGACGCGGTCCGGACGCCGGCCGTACAAACGATCATGACTGGGGAACAACCAAAGGGACTGGAGGGGGCGTCACAAACACGCCCCCTCCAGTGGTTGAATGATTTATTTTCCAGGGTGGCTCAGTATGAAATAACGCTCCTCAAGGCCCCTGTGCCCTTGTGAACGAACTGCCTACAGTTCCATCTGACAGGCATGTCGGCATGTCAGCCCAGCGGAAGAACCGTTTTGCCGTAATATTCATTCCAAACCTGGGCTATCGCGGCGTAGATGGCTGTGAATCCGCAAAGTATCCCCTCGAATCCGGCAAAGCGTGTGATCGCCGTGCTTCCTGTAGCGTCACCCAACGCCAGAAGCCAAAACAATAGCGTAAGTGTGGCGAAAACCACCTGGAGCGCTCTGGTAAGTCTCAGTGTCGCTATGAACATAAAGAAGGTAAAGAGTCCCCACATGAAGAGATAACCCGCCATGGCACCCCCCGTAGCTCCAGGCCCCCATCCCCATTTGCCCATAAGAATCAAGAAAACCAAAGAGAGCCAGAAAAGGCCATAGGAGGTGAAAGCGGTTGTTCCAAATGTGTTGTTCTTCTTCCATTCAAATATGCCGGCTATCACCTGCGCCAGTCCGCCGTAGAAAATACCCATTGCGAGAATCATGGTGTCGAGCTGCGTAAAACCCGCGTTATGAATGTTCAAGAGAACCGTCGTCATGCCGAATCCCATGAGTCCGAGGGGGGCGGGATTCGCGGTATTATCCAAGATTTTTACAGACCCATTTTCCATAAACCGTTACCTCCTTTTAATTTTTTAAATTTCCTGATCATCGTCATACAGAAAAAGATGACCTTACGCAACAGTGAAATCAGCAAATCCCCGCCCCGGGCAACACTTTTACAGCCCCGCGGCGCCCAAAAGTTAAGGGTGCATGAAAATTCAGGTGAGGCCGAACAACCTCCGGGCGTTCGCGCTCGTGGCGACAGCCAGCTCATCAAAGGCGATGCCGCGGATTTCGGCGATCTTTCTTGCCGTATGGACAATACAGGCAGGTTCGTTTCGCCTCCCCCGTTTCGGTTCAGGAGCAAGGAAGGGGCAGTCCGTCTCCAGCAGGAGAAAGTCCAATGGCACCCTACGTGCCACGTCTCTCACGGTCGAGGCATTCTTGTAGGTTACCGTCCCGGGAATGGAGATGTGGTAACCCAAGTCCATGCACCGCCGTGCCATCTCATAATCACCGGAAAAACAGTGCACCACACCTGCAAGTTCCCCTCTGCGTTCCGACAACATGTTTACCGTTTCATTGTGAGCGTTCCGGTCATGAATAATGACCGGGAGACCCAGCTCGCGACACAAATCGAGTTGCTCGCCGAACCGCAAAATCTGCTTGTCCCTGGGGGAATAATTCTTGAAAAAATCCAGCCCGATCTCTCCGTAGGCTACAACTTTATCTTCCGATGCCAAGGCGCGAAGCTTTTCGTAGGTTTCCGGGGTTATAGCCGCCGCTTCGTGGGGATGAACGCCCACGGCCGCCCAAACCATGTCAAACCGCCTGGCCAGCTCGACGGCCTTCATGCTGTCTTCGAGGTCGATGCCGACGGTAATTACGGCCTCAACACCCGCTTCCCCGGCTCTTTCCAGGACTTCTTCCCGATCACAGTCAAAGTTATCGAGCCCTATGTGTGCGTGCGAATCGATAAGCATTTCTTCCTTTCTTCTGCCACTCGGCAATAAATATAATTTTTGCCTCAGGTTCAGGGCTTAAAGCGAACCTTCCGCTCATTCCCTCAATCTCGGGTCCAAGGAATCCCGGATCCCCTCGCCCAGCAGGTTGTACCCCAGGACGGTAACCAGGATGGCCATGCCGGGATAGAGAGACAGCCACCAGGCAATGTCGATGTTGTCCTTGCCGGCCGTGAGGATATTACCCCAGCTCGGCGTGGGAGGCTGGACCCCGATTCCCAGGAACGAAAGGGCGGACTCTGTTAGAATAGCCCCGGCAACACCGAGGGTGGCGGCCACCAGTACCGACGCCATTGCGTTTGGAAGGATGTGCCTGAATATGATTGTTGAATCGCGCGCCCCGATAACGCGGGCGGCTTGGACAAAGTCCCGCTCCTTGAGCGAAATAAAGTCGGCCCGCACCAATCGCGTGATTCCCATCCATCCCGTCAGCCCGATAACTATCATGATGTTCCATATTGAAGGTTCAAGCAGCGCGATAACAGCCAGGATCAAGAAAAAAGAAGGAAAACAGAGCATCACGTCCACGAAACGCATTATCACCGAATCGACCCAACGTCCGTAATAGCCGGCCACGGCGCCCAGCACGGCTCCGATTACAATCGCTATGCCCGTGGCGACGAAGCCCACCTTGAGAGAAATTCGGGAACCCCAAATAATGCGGCTCAACACGTCCCGCCCAAGCTGATCCGTCCCAAACAGGTGTTCCGGCGACGGTGGTTCGAGAACACGATCTATATTGATTTCATTCGGATCGTACGGCGCTATCCATGGCGCCAGGATGGATACGACGAAGAGACTGACCACCACCACTCCGCCCGCGACGGCCAGTCTGTTCCTTAAAAAGCGGTACCAGAAATCTCCTTTCATTAAGACACCCTTATGCGAGGATCCGCCGCGGCGTAAGATACGTCGGCGAGAAGGTTACCGAGGAGGGTCAACAAAGCACCGATAAACAGGATACCCATCACCACGGGGTAATCCCTCGACATTACAGACAGGTAAAACAACTGCCCCATGCCGGGGACAGCGAAGATCGTTTCGAAAATCACGCTTCCGCCTATAAGGGCCGGGACAGAAAGCCCTAGAATCGTAATCACCGGCAGAAGGGCGTTCCGCAAGGCATGCTTGAATATCACCGTACTTTCACTGAGACCCTTGGCGCGGGCGGTGGTAATGTAATCCTGCTTTATGACCTCCAGCATGTTGGAACGCATGTACCTGGACATCCCCGCGAGCCCCCCGAAAGCGGAAAGCAAAACGGGAAGCACGAGGTGCTTCACCAGGTCCACGTGCTGGTACCATGTGGGAAAATACTCGTAATTGAGGGAGCGGATGCCCGAAATGGGAAGCCATCCCAAGTTGATCCCGAACAAGATCATGAGCAGTAGGGCGAGCCAGAAAGTCGGCATGGCAAACCCGATAAAAACGAAAACGGCGGTCACCTTGTCGAAAAGGGAATTCCGGTACACCGCCGAAAGCACACCGAGAGGAATGGATACCACAATGATAAGGATCATGGACAAAACGTTGATCGTGATTGTAATGGGAAGACGCTCGGCGATCTTGTCCCAAACGGGACGGCCGTCGGGGGAAAAGGAATTCCCCAGATCGAGGGAGGCGAGTTTCTTGAGCCACAGCAAATACTGCTCGTGGAGAGGTTTGTCCAAGCCGTAGAGCTCCATCAGACGCTCCCGTGCCTCTGGAGATGCGTGAGGCGTCAGTTCCGTGTGCAGATCGGTGGGCGAACCCGGCGCCAAGTGCATGACCAGGAAGCAGATGATCGTGATGCCGATCAGAAGCGGAATCATGGTGAGAAGCCTCTTTAGAACGTAGACAGCCATTTAATTCTCTCCGGGAAATTATTCACGATACAGCCGCGACCCATCCGTCAAGGTTCTGGAAAGATTCTCATGGCGATGATGCGTTCCAGTGTCGTGTGCAGGTCCTCCACGGTATGAGGTTCGACGGTAACGATGGGCCTAATCTTTTTCTTTTCGAGATATTCAAAAAACTCTGCGAAGGGAAAGGTGCCGTCGCCGGGGGGAAGATGGCGGTCTCCGTCTCCGTGGTTGTCATGAAGGTGAATTTCCCTGATGAGGGGGCCGATCATTTCAATCCACACTTCAAGCGGTGTCGAAGCAAAGGCGTTCCAATGCCCCGTGTCGAAACAGATTCCCAGGTTGTTACTTTCCCCCAGGCGGTCAAAAAGACGTTTCAGTTCCGTCGCACCGTCCTCATACACGTTTTCCAAGAGCAACATGGTACCCATGCTTTCCGCGTCTCTCATCAAGGATATCCAGGTAAGAACGCTGTTTTCAAGCCACAAATCCTCGTTAGAGACATAGTAGCGCCTGTCGAAAGCGGCATGGCACACAACTGAAAGAGGTTTGAACAACGGGACCAGCTCGAAAACCTGCTTGAGACGTTCTTCCGTTACCTTTCTGATTCTCTGATCAAGGGCGCCCGGCCTGAGGTCGTGAAATGGGGCGTGAAGCGTGATTCGCGAACCGATGTCAGACAGAATCCGGGCCGCTTCCCGGTAATCATCGTAACCGTAACTATCCAGGGTAAGACAGTCGAATCCGATTTCCAGGTTCAATTTTTCCTCGAGAACGATGGGGAAATATTCCTCCAAAAGCATCCTAAAGGGCATGTTGACCTGGATTCGTTCCAGAATATGTTTTTTTTCCACGAGAGTTATCACACCTGTTTTAGAATTTAACACTCATTATCACAGGGAAGCCCTAATGACAACCGGGCGGGCGCCCGGAAACAGCGGCCAAAGCCTTTTCTGTGCGGCGAAATGAATATAATATACGGGGGCTTGCATGTTTTATGAATATCCTGCCACGCCGACAAGTGGTATGGCGCCTATTCACAATATTCTCAATCAGGGCTTTCTCGCCTTCCCACACCCTCTTCCGAATATCTGAGAAGAGCCCCCACATAGAGGCGCCGCTCCTATCGTTCTCTCCCTCGCCAAAATGGCTGAATCGGCCATGAGAGCGCAGGGGAATCTTTTGTTCTTGTTATTTCCAATATTTTTCAAATCCCAATATTTCAAATCTATAGGCACATATAAAAAATCACGGCAACCTATACTTGTCGTGCAGCATGGAAGAGCTTGAGAAGGTTTTATTCTTGACAAGAAAAAAGTCTTCCTGTTATGAAGACTTCTTTCTCGCTCGTACACCGCCCGGGGGTCGTTAGCTCAGCCCGGTAGAGCAGCGGACTTTTAATCCGTTGGCCGCGGGTTCGAATCCCGCACGACCCACCAGTGGGCGTGGTTTAAGAATGGTCTCTCGAGGGTTGCCCGACGCCCGGCATCCTCTCGAAGACGCCCGGACAGCAAGAAAGGATCGTAGGACATGGCATCCAAAAGCAAAGTGACAAGAATCATTCAAAAAGAACTGCTGGAAAAGAAATTGGCCGAACGTGTAGCCCTGCTCACCGGCAGGGGCAAGGATTCGTCGGCCATAGACAAGGATGGTGTCGTCAGGATGCTGAAGGCAAAGATCAGGAAGAACAAGGCCCGCTTGACGGCCATTGCAGCCATGACGCAAAAGATTGAAGAGAAGACGAAATCCAAGGCAGCTAAGCTGGCGGCGCCCAGGATGGAAAAAATAAAGGAAAAAACAGCCGAGGAAGCGGAAGAAGAGCCTGCGGAAAGCAAGCGCCAACAGAAAAAGAAACAGAAAAAGGAACAAAAGGAAAGCAAGGCGGCGGAACAATAAGACACCGCCATATGACACATGACGAGCATTTTAAAATAAAGGTCTCCTTCCACTTAGCCCGGTCCGGGCGGCGGCATGTTGCTCATTGCTCTTTAGAAAGCAGAGCGACGTCATTCCCAGCACAAGAAGTGTGCAATTAATGATCCACGCATAATCGTAAGACCCGGTAAAATCATAGATAAATCCACCCATGACCGGTCCTATGCTTCCGAATCCCGCCAGGAAAAAGGAAAGTAACCCATAGGCTGACCCGAGGATCTTACGTCCGAACCTGTGTGCCAACAGAATGGGAGGCATAGGGGCAAGTGAGCCGTAACCGAAACCGAATATTACGGCATAGAAATAAAAGAGGGTCGGTGAAGACGCACAAATCAAGATCGCCATGCCCACGGCCATAACGAAGAAACCGACCTGTCCGGCATGGCGGGGGTCACGGAGCCGATCGCACAACCAACCATAGAAGAATCTCCCGAAAATGCTCGACACCCCCAGAATGCCCAGCGACGCGGCAGCCACCACATGATCGATACCCAGATTTGCCGCATAGACCACCTGGTGAACGAACATCATGAGTGACACGAAGGATCCCGCACTATAACAAAAGGTCAAAACCCAGAAACGGGAATCCCGGAAAATCCTTTGAATCGAGGTACTAATATATTCATTGTTGCCATCATCGGCTGCACGGCGGCATTGCTCACCCCTTTCACCGTCGGGATAGAGGCCGTGTCTCTCGGGCGTCGATTTTCTCATGAGCGTCTGGGAAACCAGGATTCCGAGGACAAGCAGTGTCGCCCCTAGAGTAAGGAATCCCGGCCGCCAACCGTAATGTTTCACCATCCATCCCGCAAGAGCGGGGAGAAGGAGCGTCCCGAGGCCTATTCCCATGGTACCTATCCCCACGGCCACGCCCTGCTTTCGTATGAACCATTTGCCCACAGAAGAGCTGCATACGACCAGCCCGAAACAAGAACCGCCAAACCCGCACAGGACGCCGTAATACAAGTAGAGCTGCATGGGACTTGTCGCCGTGCTTGCACCCAGGAATCCCAGGGACGACATGATAACGCCCGCCGTAATGACCCAGCGGGGCGAGGCGCGGTCTATTACACGCCCCCACAGCACTCCCCCAAGGGCGTACATGATCAGGTTCGCCGTGGCGGCCAGAGATATGGTCGACATGGACCAACCGTAATCCTCGAACATGGAACCCACGAAGACACCGAAACTATACCGAGAGCCGTAGTTCACGCCAAGCATAACGAAGGCACCCAGAACCACGTACCATCCCCAGTATATGTTGATCGTTCGAGACATTACTTTCAAACCGAGACGAATCCGCTTTTCCGTCACAAGAAAGTGATCCTCAAAATTTCTTTTGTAAAAAAGAAGAGTTGTTTTCCATCCCCGCCATGAGCGATCCTTTACGGTTTCGGAAAACTGTGATACGTTGGAACACACAAACCAATCAAATGGTCGAATACTTCATGACACAGATAGAGAAAAACCACAAGCCCCGCGGGGGGTTCAAAAGCAGGAGACCTCTGAGGAGACGGCGTTCCGCCCATGAAACAGATAAAACACCACGAAGGAAAATGAAGCCGGAGGCGGACGGAGAGCTGAACCCTGTCTTCGCCAAGATAGGCAAGCCCGATACAAAACCCTTTAAACCCGATACCTTTCAACTCGAGGCAATAGAAGCAATCGCTCACTCCGACTGCCTGGTTACGGCGCCCACAGGAGCGGGAAAAACCTGGATAGCCGAGAAGGCGATCGCGCGGGTATTGGAACAGGGAGGACGATGTTGGTACGCGTCGCCACTAAAAGCCCTGTCGAACTCGAAATGGATAGAGTTCGGCGGAATCTTCGGTGAGGAAAGGGTCGGCATACTTACGGGAGACACCAAGGAAAACGCCGATGCTCCCCTGATAGTGGGAACCACGGAAATCTTGAGAAACCAGCTTTACGATTCCATGCACAGGGGTGAAATGCTGGACTGCGACCTGGTTGTTCTCGACGAGGCGCATTTTCTGGGTGATCAAGATCGAGGCGTCGTGTGGGAAGAGGTCATGATCTACCTGCCGGCAAGGGTGAACCTGCTTCTCCTGTCGGCAACCATCGGCAACGCCGATGAAATCGCCGGATGGCTCCAGTCCATTCGTAACAAGCACTGCGCCGTTGTGGAGGAAACGAGGCGACCGGTTGATCTCTATCCCCTTTTCCTGCAACCGTCCGGGCGGATGACTCCTTTCTTGAAGGGACGATCCCTCCACAACAAGGTGATCTCGTGGATGGAAAGGGGAGGTACGACCAAACGTTTTTCCCGTCTTCACCCCATTGACGAAATCATCGGTGTATTACGGGACATGAATCTCCTGCCCGCCATCTTTTTCCTGAAATCACGGGATGAATGCGACACAGCCCTTTCACTCTGCCGCACGCCCCCCAGGAGAAATGACGTCCACGAATTCGAAGAGGAGCTGGACGAATTTTTCGCCGCCAACCCTTTCCTGAAGGAGCACCGACAACTTGCAGCGCTTCAACAGTTTCGATGCGCCTCACATCACGCGGGTCAACTGCCGGCATGGAAATTTCTCGTCGAACAGATGATGCGAAAGGGATTGCTGGAGGCCGTTTTCGCCACTTCCACCATGGCGGCGGGAGTCAACTTTCCCGCTAGAACGGTGGTTTTATTCAATTCAGACCGTTTCAACGGCCACGAGTTCGTTCCACTGCAGGCAACGGAATTTCACCAAATGACGGGACGAGCCGGCAGACGGGGACTGGATCGGATCGGCTTCATGGTGGTCTATCCAGGCAAGTTCATGGACCTCTTTCACCTGCGAAGCATACTGGCAAGGAAGCCTGAAAAAATCGAAAGCAAGCTCCGGAATGATTTTTCCATGGTCCTCAACCTGCTCCTTTCCCACGGACCGGAGGAAATCAGGACGATCTTCGAGGCCTCTTTTGCCGACTATCGGCCAACGAAAAAGAAAGCGGCCAGGAGCGGAAACCTATGGAAGGAATTTCTTCGTTACTTGGCATTCCTTGAGCAAGAGGGATATGTCGACGAAAAAGGACGGCTCACCGAATCGGGGCTCTGGGCGTCACGGCTTAGGCTGGACCAACCCTTGCTCGTGGCCGAATGCATCAGACAGAAGGTTTTCCCGACAGGCGACGCAGCTCTTCTGGCGGCCCTGGTGGCGCCTTTCGTTTCCGACCGATCCCAGGACGTTTACGTCCGCAAGAGAGAGGTTCCTCGAAAACTTTTGACGACATATTATGACGTAATGAACACGATCGGTCCCCTTGCCCGGCGCATGGAAGACGAAGGTTTTGAGGTGCCGTCTTTTCCACTTTGGGCGTCACTGGCCATTTACGACTGGGCCCTCGGTTACGATTGGACGCTGGTGACGACGGCCCTTCGGATCGCGGACGGCGACCTGGCAATGCTGGTTTCGAGGACCGCCGACAATCTCCGCCAGATTGCCTCACTTCGGGACACCCACCCGGAGATCGCCGCCCTAGCGGAAGAAGCGCGTGGCTTTATCATGCGGGAACCGGTCGTTTCCGAAAGTTTATAAGGTTCTTTGTCTCGTTCGTTTCTTCTTGACAGGCAAAAGCGAACAATATATAGACCGCTCTTTAATTCGCGCTTGCTGCTGGATCAGTAGAATGGTCCCCATCGTCTAGAGGCCTAGGACACCGGCCTTTCACGCCGGCGACCGGGGTTCGACTCCCCGTGGGGACGCCATATAATAAAAACAGGGGGTTAGGATGCTTTATCCTTCCCCCTGTTTTGCTTCCTGAACGGGTGACGGGGGACACAATGGAGGTCCCCCAAAACCAACGTCCCCTGATATCAAACGGCCTAGCGTTTCCTCAGCTCAGCTGGCTCAACCCAGTCCTTCGGTGAACCGTAAGGCTCCCAGAAGGCTTCGTTTTCTGAGCAGGAACCGCCAACGTACTGAATTTTTCCATCATTGTGCCACTGGCCTATGGGCTGATAGAAGACGCCGGGATAGGTCTCCACCGTGGGGTTATGGGGATTCACACGTTTCTTCGAATGGAAGAACGAATAGACCCGTTCGGTTTCATATGCCAGTTTCCCCATGGAGTACGTAACTTCCGCAGTGTACATGGCGTCGATGAGTTTGTCGATATCGTCGACACCGCCCGCATTCTCGATGGCATCCTTAAAGAAGTAGATATCGGCATAGGCAAGATGGACGTGAATCTGGGTAGGAATGTTGTTTTTCAGCGCCATTTCATAGAAAGGCTTCGTCTTCTCCGTCATGGGGATGTCCGTCTCCGTGAAAGAACCGGTGACGCCTAGACACTTGCCGCCCGTCATCTGCCAGAAGGCCTTGGTCTGAGACACGCCGCCGTAAAGATCGACCGGGATGTCACGGGCAGCCGAATCGGCCCACTGTTTCACGAAGGACTCCGTGTCTGTAAACCAGGAGCTGACATAGAAAATACGGTCCGCTTTAGATCGCGCGATCTGTTGCAGGATCGGGAGATACATCGTCCCGCGGGGCGCCACAGCCTGGCTGAACACCACCTCGTATCCAAATTGCTTCGAATACTCTTCCCAGTTTGGCAGGTTAAGCTCGGGGATACCGCGCTGCCAGGCATGAGTCCATTCCAGGTCTTCCCAGAGGAAGGCGATCTTGTTGGCACCGGGTTTCATCTGTTCTTTCCAGGTTTTCCCCCAGAAATAACGTTGCTGGGCATAGTGGGCGGACTCGGGGTCCCAGTCGCGGAAGCAAAAGCGGTATTTATCATACTCCTTCAACACCCGCCCCGTAAGTTCTATACCCATGGGACCGTTGAAAATCAAAATGTGCGGGTAGTCCTTGAACATGGCCGCGGAGTTCTCCTGTGCGGCAAGACATATCTCCGTCCGACCCTCAACGGAGATAAACTTGGCATTCTCCGCCTGTAGGAGATGACGGGCACCTTCAACGGTGAGTGAAGTTTGACCCTTGTTGTCCGCCGTAACGTACTTCAAGGGCCGACCGAGAACACCACCCGCTTGATTGATCTCATCCACGGCGATCCGCTGGATGTCCATACATGGCCTGGTCCCCGGTGATAGGGTGAAACCTATGTATCCGATGACGATCGGTTCACCCTTGGGAGCCTGCGCGGGCGCTGTCGAAGCGAATGCCAACGCCATGCATAGTACAGCCGCCGCGACGAACAAAAATCGCATACCTTTTACCATTTCCACGTTCCTCCTTTTCATTTTCTGTTAGCTTCCGCTCCGTAAACATAACGAAGCGAAACATGCATATATCAGAGGAATTGCCAACCCCCCCGACATAACCCCATATATAAACAAACATTCAACGGACACACGCTGTTCGCTGAATAATTTTTGAAAGGAATTACCATGGCCTGCTCAACTCATCGGAGTCCCGGGGAATCCCGGCAATTCCTTTTCCTTGAATCCGGAAAATTGTCCGTCGGTGCTCAATAGGAGGAAGCATCGGTTGTTGTGACTTACACCATGATGGCATTCTAAGACAGAACCACCCGCGGCGTCAAGAGTTTTTTGCAAACCCTATTAATTACCGAAATATACCCGCCGGCATCCCCTGCCTTGCCCCGGCGGGGGTAAAATGGTAAACTTCTTCGGCAAATAAAAATAACGAGGTACCTTAATGCAAACTGATAATGACCTGCAGGCCAAAATCGATGCCGTCGCCGACGAAATTCTCCGGTCGGAGCGTGTCGTAGTGTTCACCGGCGCCGGTGTCAGCACGGAATCAGGCATCCCGGATTTCAGGAGCCCCGGAGGAATCTGGACTCGCTTCGATCCCGACGACTTTACCATCCAAAAATTTCTGTCCAGTGAATCGTCGCGGCGTAAACAGTGGCAGGTGCTGCGCGAAGGTGGTCTTTTCGGAACCGTTGAACCAAATCCTGCCCATTATGCGATAGCGAAACTGGAATCACTTGGAAAGCTGGATTGCGTCATAACCCAAAATATAGACAATCTCCACCAAAGGGCGGGTAACAGCCCTGACCGTGTTTTCGAACTTCACGGCAACATGCAGTGGGTGGTGTGCCTGAACTGCGGAAAGCGTTATGAAACAGGCGAAATCATGGAGCTACTGAAAAAGGGTGTCGATATTCCACATTGTGAAGCATGCAAGGGAATCCTAAAACCCGATGTTGTGTTTTTCGGAGAACCCCTTCCCTTTCAGACGCTCAACGCGGCCATCGAGCATTCAAAACAATGCGATCTTTTTATCTCCATTGGATCCTCGCTGGTGGTGACACCGGCGGCCTACATGCCGGCTTATGCCCTGGAGGGAGGAGCAAAATTGGCCATTATAAACATCGGCGATACCCCTTTTGATTCTCGAGCCCACATCCGTATCGAGGGGAAGGCCGGAGAAATTATGCCGCCTATAACTGAAAGGGTTTCACGACGCCTGTGTGCCTGATTCTGTTCGCCTTTCACAGTCATCCTGAATATCCGCTGGTAGTCGCAGCCAATCGCGACGAATTTTATGACCGTCCCACGGCAGAGGCATCCTTCTGGAACGATCATCCCGGGGTACTGGCTGGAAGAGACCTTAAGGAAGGTGGAACCTGGATGGGAATAAACCGCGACGGTCGTTTCGCGGCAGTCACCAATTACCGCGACTCACGCTTCGCCAGGGTCAACGCGCAATCCAGGGGCACGCTGGTAAGCTCCTATTTGTCAGGGGGCACCGACGCCGAGGCATACCTCGGCGAGCTTGGTGAAACGGCGGCGGAATACAGGGGTTTCTCTCTTATTATCGGCGATCACTCGACCCTTTTCTGCTATTCCAATGCGACCGGGCAAAAAATTCTGGTCGAGCCTGGGTTTCACGGCCTAAGCAATCATCTGCTGGACTCCCCCTGGCCCAAAGTAGAAAAAGGGAAAAGGCTGCTACAGCGGGTTTTGAATCATGACCGCACACCGGCGCCCGAGGACATCCTTGACCTCCTAGCCGACAAAGAAAGGCCTCCCGACAACCTCCTTCCCGATACGGGGGTGGGTCTTGAGTGGGAACGAATACTGTCACCGATTTTCATAACAAGCCCCGTTTACGGCACCTGTTCATCGACAGCGCTGTTACTCCACAAAACAGGAAAAGTTGCCTTTGTCGAACGAGATTACAGGCCTGGACCGACGGAAGGCCGCGAGGTGCGTTTCGAGTTCACCATCGAACATCCCGGTTTTCGAAAGGAGAGCTTTGATGAGTAAAAGGGAATATCCGGCAGCCCCCCGGGTGGGCGTAGGCGCGCTTGTAATCAAGGACGAGACCGTTCTGCTCGTGAAGCGGGGAACACCGCCGGGCGCCGGGTTGTGGGCTTTGCCGGGCGGCATGGTCAAGCTCGGCGAAACACTCCGGGAAGCTGCTGAGCGGGAAACCCTTGAAGAGACGGGCATAACCACAGAGGCAGGCGAACCCGCCTATGTTTTCGACGTTATCGAAAAAGACGCCGACGGCCGCATTTTATACCATTACGTTATCGTAGATCTTTGGTGCCGATATGAAAACGGTGAACCCCGCGGCGGCGATGATGCATCCGACGCCCGGTGGGTAGGAAAAGACGAACTCGCACGCCTGCGAACATCAAGGGCAACAAGCAAATTTCTCGAGCTGATCGGGTTCAAGGAAGTTGCTGAAGGAATATAGCCGGCCTGCATCCATTGCCCGAGGAGAAGCATTCTCTTGCATCCCCAATCCCCCATATTGCCTAACGGTGACGCCCCTTGCCCATGGAGTCCCTTCTCGCCCGTATCCCTCTCATTTTACAGGGCATACACCTTGCTCCCCGGCAGAACCGTGACGCCGGCATCTTGAAGGGCTTCGATCGCCTCGTCGGTTCGGTCGAAGCGGAAAATGATAATGGCGTTTTCCCCGCTTCTCTCCACGAAGGCATAGGTGTATTCCACGTTGACACCCTTTTTAGAGAGCGCTTTCATGATGCCGTAAAATCCGCCGGGTCTGTCGGGAACTTCCACGGCAACCACAGGGGTCCTGCCGACCCTGAAGCCCTGTTCCTGAAGGGCGGTTTCGGCGCCGTCGGTGTCGTCAACTATAAGCCTCAGGATACCGAAATCGCTTGTATCGGCAAGGGACAGCGCCCTGATGTTGATTCCCGCTTCAGCGAGCACTCTAGTGACATCTTCCAGTCCGCCGGGCTTGTTCTCGAGAAATACAGATATCTGATCAACTTTCATGCCTGCACCCCTTTCCTGTCATATCTTCCGCTTGTCTATGACCCTGATCGCCTTCCCTTCGAAACGCTTCAGGCTCTTGGGCTCAACAAGCTTTATCGAGGCCGTCACACCCAGGTAGTCCTTCACGTCCTTGGCTATACGACGTTCTATCTTCTGGAGCTCTTTCACTTCGTCGGAGAAGATATGCTCCCCCACTTCCACGCGAATCTCGAGAGTATCCAGTGTCCCTTCCCTATCAACGATCAGCTCGTAGTGAGGCTCGAGACCTTCGATGCCCAAGAGAACACCCTCGATCTGGGAAGGAAATACATTTACTCCGCGGATAATGAGCATATCGTCACTCCTGCCGGAAATACGAGCCATTCTGGTCAATGTCCTTCCGCATCGGCACGCCTCTTTCATCAACCTGGAAAGATCTTTCGTTCTGTACCTTATAAGGGGAAAAGCCTCCTTCGTAAGTGTCGTAAAGACAAGTTCCCCCACTTCTCCGTTTTTCACGGGTTCTCCCGTTACGGGATCGATCGCCTCCACGATAAAGTGGTCTTCATAAACATGGAGTCCGTTCCTCCCTTCGCTGCACTCCATGGAAACACCGGGCCCCATGACTTCAGACAAACCATAGATGTCAAGGGCGCTGATGCCCAGGCGTTCCTCGATTTCCTGGCGCATCCGGTCACTCCAGGGCTCCGCGCCAAGAACACCCACCCTCAGCCTGAGGGCCTTCATATCAACGCCCATTTCTTCTCCTTGCTCGGCCAGATACAGGGCATAGGAGGGCGTGCAGCAGATGGCCGTTGGACCGAAATCCTGAAGAATCATGATCTGTCGCTTCGTGCTCCCCCCGGACATGGGAATAACGCTCGCCCCCAGTTTCTCTGCTCCGTAGTGTGCGCCCAGACCGCCCGTAAACAGACCGTAGCCGTAGGCATTGTGGATGATATCGTTTTTGGTCAGGCCGGCGGCGACAAAAGACCGGGCGATCAACGTCGACCATGTTTCAATGTCCCGTTTCGTGTACCCTACGACTGTAGCCTTTCCTGTCGTTCCCGAAGACGCGTGCATACGAACGACGTTGCTCATGGGAACGGCAAAAAGACCAAAGGGATAATTATCCTTGAGATCCTGCTTGTTGGTAAAGGGCAATTTCCGAATATCGTCAAGGCTTTGAATATCATCGGGCTTTACTCCCGCCTCATCGAAAGCCTTCCTATAAAAACCCACTGTGTGATATACTCTCTCCACTACTTGCTGAAGCCTTTTGAGCTGGAGAGCCTCGAGCGCTTCCCTCGGCAGGGTTTCAAACTCTTCATCGTAAATCATGAACGGGTCTCCTTTTCATTGCAGTAATTGGATCTCGTAGTTGGATCCCAATGAATCGAGCATTCATGGCGCGCCCGTTCACTGGGAAAAGGTTGTTTATCGTTTAACGATGTTTGCTATCAAAAGAAACGAAAAAAAACAAGCATTAAGGATACCTTGAAACCGACTCTTCGGCATGATGTACCAGGGCTCGGGCGCTCGATTTTTTATAGAACATCTTTTTTTACGGTTTTTTTATTTTATGATAAACTATTCCAAATTTTTGAAGAGGGAATGGAGGCCATGAAAGTATACTACTCTCAAGAATTCGCTCACTCTTATTCCAGCGATCCAGCAGCCGCCCCGGGACGCATGGAGTCCGTGCTCGCGGCCATAGAGGGACGGGTCGACTTTGCCGATGTAGTTCCCGCGTCCATGGAAGATATAAGGGCCTGCCACACGGAACGCCACGTACAAAGGGTCAAGAGCATGGGCATTTATGACATAGCGGCCCTTGCGGCCGGAGGAGCCATCCAGGCTGCGACGACAGGCTTGAAAGAACCCGCCTTCGCCCTGGTGAGACCGCCCGGCCACCACGCGTCGGCGGACAGTGCCTGGGGATTTTGCTACTTCAACAACATGGCGATCGCCCTGATGAGACTCAGGAAAGAGGGGCTGATCCGCAGGGCCTTCATTCTTGATTTCGATCTCCATTACGGGGACGGTACAGTAAATATTCTCGGGCAGTCCGATTTCGTGAACATACTCAATCCCTCCGACGGCGACGCCGGCCGGTACCTACTCGCGGTTGAAAAGAGCATGCCCGACGACGCGGACATCATCGGCGTTTCCGCCGGCTTCGACAACCACCTTGAAGACTGGGGCGGTCTCCTTTCCACGGACGATTACCGCAAACTGGGACGAATGACGCGAAACGCCGCCGAAAAATCGGGAGGCGGCTGCTTCGCCGTTCTCGAGGGAGGCTACAACCACCAGGTCCTGGGACAAAACGTCGCCGCCTTCCTGGAAGGGATGGAGGGGAAATAACGATTTGCCGCTTCCGGCGATCTTTCAAGAAGAGACCCGCCATATGGCGGGTCTCTTCTTTTTTCTAAAATTGACTTAGAGTTGATCACACAACCATTAAATCAGTTTCAGCCCCTTTTGTAGGTTCTCTATGCTTATTTTATTGGATCACCCCACCCGTCGAATCCGGCGCATCGGTCCTCACACTTCGGCGGGAGCACGGCGTAGGCAGGTACGTCCCAGGCGGGTCCGGCATAACAGCAAGTATCAAACCAGCAATATGGTTCAATGTTCATGGATACTTTCTGTTCCTCCGGGGGCACAAATTCCGAAACCCTGAAACCCTGTATCGCCATATGGTCACAAGCCCTCATCTTCACGATCCTTCCGCTGACAAACTGGTATACGTCACCCTCCCAGGTTTCGATGATCTTTTCCACGTCCATGGTGCCAGCGCGCTCCACCACATTCAAATACCAGTAAAAACCTTGCGTCCACAATCCAATAGTCGCTCCGTTATGTTTGAACAGAGGCGTATTGTAAGGCGCCGTGGTCCAAGTTTTCCAATTATTGTGCCACGCATCGTGATGTTTAATCATTTTGTCATTTTTAAACGCAGGACCAGATATATCATGATGGTTTATGTTGAAAAGATTCCGCGTACCTTCCACTCCGATATCACTGAGGGAATTCGGCTCATCAACAAAGAGGTTTGCAACGGGAACATTCACCCTCATCGCTCTAAGCTGTTTCAAAAGATTTCCCGCATCGGGAAGCCAGTCGCCGGTCCAGATAGCGTCGGCACCGGAAGCTATAACTTTGGTTATGTAAGGTGCGAAATCCGTTGCGAATAGGGGGTGGTAATCTTCGCCCACGATCCGGCCTTCGGGATAGTATTCCTCCATTCCTTTTTTGAATCCTTCCCCCATACCGTGCCCGAAGGAATAATCCTGACATATAATATAGAATTTTTTCTCTTTCTGCCGCACCTTACCGAAATAATGGGCCATGCCGCGACCAATCGCCTCAGTAGTGTCGGCAACCATGAAAGAATAACGAGAAAAGTTTTCCCCGTGCTGCAACTCTTCATCGAGGGCTCCGACGTTCACCGATATAATGCCGTGCCTTGCGGCGGCGGCATTGATAATCTTCTGAATGTTGCTACCACTGGTTCCGATCGCCGCGTCGATCTTTTCCTGAAGAATCATCTTCTCCATTATTGTCCTAGCCTGGTCGGGGCGGGACATGGTATCAGCCTTGAAAAGGGCGATTTTTTTCTTTTTGCCGTCCACGGTGATTCCGCCTCTCTGGTTTATATCGTAAGCGACAAAGGTCATGCAGGCCCAGGCCAAGTCTCCGTTCAATGCTCCAGGTCCGGAATGGGGCCAGGCCACGGCAATCTTTATTACATCACCTTTGGGATTCTCCCATTTCGATGGATCCCATCCAGTCATGTCACCCATCTTGTCGGCGTCAAAGAACGAGTTCGGCGTTCCGAATTTTTCCAGGTCGATTTCCGACACGTACTGTTTCAGTTCCTCCTTTGGCAGGGCTCCATAACCACCGGCCGACGCAGAACCGCAAACGAGAAACAAAAACAGCGATACCATCATCCCCACCATCAAAAAACCTTTACTTATAGGGCTCATACTTTTCCTCCTTCTTCGTTTCCTAAATGCATTATGTTGATTCTTGTTTATGTTGCCTAGAATCCGGTCAGGACCCCCCTTTCACACCGGTTTTTATTTTCTGGAACCTTATCACGTTCCTGTAGAAGCGTTCTTCTTTTTCAGACGTATTTCCATATTTTTCAACACATTCCCTATTGTCAGTTCTGTTGCCGTTTCTCTTCCTAGGGTCATGATGGGAGCAAACTCTCTCATGAAATCGATTTCCTCATCCGTGGGGCGCTCGGTTACGGTTAGATCGGACGCCACTTTTAAATCCCACGGAACTTCCTTCTTGATATCTTCCGGGGTCACGCCAGGGTGAACTTGAGCAAGATACATTTCTTTCGTCTCATCGTCGAACCTGAAGACACCCTTTGTAGTAAGAAGCATTGATGGTCCGGTCCCAGGAGGGAAGAGACCGCTCTTCTCCCTGCTTTCCCCGCCCTCCAGATACCCCGGCGAGGTTAGATAATCCAATTTTTCAACAAACTCTCCACCACGCATGGTGAGCACTGTCCGTTTCGCATAGGAAATGAAATCTGCAGCACCGCCCGAACCGGGAAGCCTCAAGGTGGGCTTGAAATAATCTCCTGCACAGGTTGTATTCAGATTGCCATAACGATCCACCTGTCCCACACCCAAGAAACATATATCTATGAAGCCCCGGTATGTCATTGTAAAGGCTGAAAAGAGATCCGTGGCGTAGGAAAAACCCCGACAGCAATGGGCGTCGGCGATATGATTCAGAGGCACCAGTGGCTCAAAATCAATGATACCCGATTCCATCATCAGTGTGGCGTGGGGCGCGAAAAGCGCCTTTGCCAAGGCACCTGCAGTTGTGGGAAGACCCACACCGAGAATTACGTTCTGGTAGTCCTTGATTTCTTTCGCACACGTAATTATAAGCAGTTCGTCCAGCGTATATGGCTTATTCATAGAGCATCCCTCTCTCCTTCATTAGGTTTTCCATCTCTTCCCGGGTGATTCCCATGGAACGTTCGCGGCCTTGTTCGTCCCATGATGATGTGAAAGCGGAGCCGTAGTTTGCCGGAGCCGAGTAAAACGGTTTAGCCCGTATCTTATCCAGCATTTCCATGCCGAATTTATTTACATATCGTTCAAGATAGGCCTCGTGATTTTCGCATCCATAGATCCATTCTTCCATCCAAGCCTTTGCTCCATCTGCGGAAACATTGGCCATCGTGAACATTCCATAAAAAAATCTGTCCATGTTGTAGTAGCCGAGAACCTCCGTGGGATGCGCCCCCCAGGGGGATTCAACGACGGCATTGACCCTGAAAGCAGGAATAATGGTGAGATGGGGACTTGACTGTATTACATCATGTTCCACGATCTCTTCGCAGGAAACAATTATCTTCTTACTGCAAAGGGCCGCCGCCGCCACACTCCCCATAGATCCCCAATATTGTGCGTTTCCGAAACTATCGGCCCGTTGAACATGTATTATGCAAACATCGGGATTGGCGGCCGGAACGGTGACTATCTGCTTCCCTGTGTAAGGACATTCTATCACGCGGTACTTATCCTGTCCCATGAATCCCCGTATTTTGAAGAGATCGGTGGCCATAATACCTTCAAAAACCTGCATGAAGGAAAAACCGTGCATACCCGCCACCAAGCGCGCATTGTAGTTGAAATTGGTGTAATCCTCCATTTCGAGCGTTCCCGCCTGGAGGGCCCTCTCCACTGCTCCACCCCCTTTTTTTCCACCCGATCTAAGCACGTAAGTGCTTACCAACCGTTCTACCAATCCGGCATTGACCAGGACATCAACATCAAGAATGCCCGATTGGGAATAGAGTGTGAATCCCTTTTTTCCCTGGCGACAGATTTCAAACACGAGCTCACAGCATGTTCCCACCGTATAATTACCGATGATCAATTCATCCCCATCATTAACGAATCTGCTAATTGCCTCTTTCGCCGTCATCACTTTGTTGTCATCAGCCCCTGCCATAACACCTCCCATGTGTCTGAACTTTGTTGAATAACTTGATCACGCTTCAAGATACATTGCCCGTATTTCTTCGTTATTTCGCAATTCTTCGGTTGATCCCTCGTAACCAATATGAGACTTCCCCATGAGGTAGACACGGGTTACAAGCGACAAGGCTATTCGTAGATTATGTTCCACCAGAACAATAGTTACCCCTGCCTCGTTGATTGCTTTCAATATGTCTCGCACTTCATCCTTCAGGAGAGGCGCAAGCCCCTCTGTGGGCTCATCAATTAGTAGCAGACTTGGATTCCCCATAAGAGATCGTCCGATGGCCAGCATCTGCTGCTCTCCACCAGACAAAAAGCGTCCCTTAAGATTTTTTCTCTCTTTTAACTTCGGGAAATGATCGAAAATTCTCTCGAGAGTCCAGGTGCCGATATTACCTGGATCTTTTATTTTTCCTCCCCTGATACCCAGTTCCAGATTATCAAGAACCGTTAGTTCCGGGAAAATCCTTCGTTCTTCAGGAACATATCCGATACCCTGGCGGGCAATTTTGAAGGGAGGAGATCCAGCTATTTCCCTGCCCTGAAACTTAATCGAACCGGAATGAGGTTTGACAAGTCCCATTATGGTCTTGAGCGTGGTGCTCTTGCCCATGCCGTTACGTCCCAGCAATCCCACTACCTCCCCTTTTGCTACCTTTATATTTATGCCTTGTAATACGTGACTCGCACCGTAAAAAGTGTTCACGTTCAACAATTCCAACAACATGAAACTCACCTCGCTCTCAGGTATAGAATTGATCGCAAACCGAAACAGGCGGAAACTGCGTGAACGAAATTACGCAATCAAATAGCTTTGCCGTATAATTTTGCAAAAGATCAGCCACCTCACGAAACATAGAGATCCCCAAGGTAGGCATCCTTAACGTCTCGATTCTTACGAATATCTTCCGGAAGACCGGTAGCCAGAATTTTTCCATAATGTATAACGGTGATACGGTCGGCGATCGAGAAAACAACATCCATGTCATGCTCTATAATAACAGCAGTCTTATTTTCCGTCAGTTTTAGGACAAGCTGTACGGCGCTTGCCGTTTCGTCCTTCGACATGCCTGCCGTAAACTCATCGAGAAGGACCAGTTCAGGATCGGTTCCAAGTGCCATCCCGATTTCCAATGCCCTGGCCTTCCCGTAAGAAAGATTGCAAGCAAGCACATCCCGCTCATTGTAAAGGTCGATCTGATCTAACAAATCTTCCGTCTCACGGGTAATATTCTTCATCTTGTTTACGAATCTGAAGATATCATAACGGATATTATGCTTGGCCATAACGGCGAGACGCAGATTCTGGAAAGCCGTCATATTAGCGAAGGTACTTGTAATTTGGAAAGATCTGCCTATTCCCATTCGAGACAACTGGTACGGCCTTAATTGGGTAACGTCCTTGCCTCGATAGAATATTTTGCCGGAACTGGGAATATATGTGCCGCTTATTAGGTTAAACAATGTTGTTTTGCCGGCGCCGTTAGGCCCTATGATGGCATGACGCTCTCCTTCAGCCACTTTCAGGTCAATCCCCATAATAACTTTCATGCCGCTGAAGTCATGGTGCAAATCTCTTGTTTCCAACACATTCATGCCGCAGCCTCCTTACTTAAATCACCCGTTCTTCGGGAAGCCCATTTCATCCGTAACATGTATATAAAACCCATAATTCCGTATGGCATGAACATTATGACAAACACAAGAAGCGCCCCCACTACGATTTCTATCCTGCTTGTATATTCGAGGGCTATCTCCTCAACGATCATGAACACGCCCGTTCCCAGTATCGGTCCGAAGAAACTTCCTATTCCCCCCAACATGGACGCTAAAATAGGGGTAAAAGATGCGAGAATCCCGAATTGGCCGTCCGCGGAAACCAGATTGTGGAAGACCGCGTAAATAGATCCCGCCACTCCGGCAAAAAGGCCCGCCGTGATATAGATGATAGATCTCGAGTGGGGAATCCGGTATCCCAAGTAGGCAATCCTCTTCTGGTTATCCCGTATTGCAATCTGGACCTGGCCGAAAGGGGTTTTCGTAAAAAACCACATGAGCAACACACTTACCCCCAGTATTGTCACGGCCAGATAATAAAAATTAGTGGAGGAAGGCTCCATGCTGATTGAAAAAAGTCCAAAGAATTCAATTCCCGGTGTTGGAAAATTTCCAAGCCCGTCCTCGCCACCGGTATAACGCCTCAGTTTCAATGACATGGTGTACATGAACATCCCCAGGGCCAAATGAATCATGGCGAAGGCAGCCCCGCGGACTCTTGCCACTATGGGAGAGACCACGATGGCAAGCACGGATGCCGACAGAACGCCGATCCCGATGGCGGGTAAGAGTGAAAGGCCACTGATGTTTTTCAGGGCAAGTGCCGTGCCGTAACCTCCCATGCCGAAATATGTCGCGTGCCCGAAACTCAATAGACCCGTATAACCAAGCAGCATATTGAGAGAAACTGCATAAACGGCAAAAACAGCGAAGGTAAGGAAAAAACTTGTATAATAAAGATCTGCCCATTTAGGGAGCATAAGGAGTACAGCAATGAGCAGCAACCAGATGATTATGTGTGTCTTCTTCTTATTCATCTTCAATTACTCCAAATAATCCTTGAGGCCGAACGGCAAGTACCAGAGCCATGAAAGAAACCATGAGAAGGGGGGCCAAAGTGGAAACGAATTGTATACCGTAGGAATTCAGCAACCCAAAAATCAAGGATACAACAAAGGCACCCACCATGCTTCCGAATCCTCCCGTTACGACAACCATAAACGCGTCCATCCCTATCTGGTCAGCCAGTCCCGGAAAAACAGTTAACAGCGGAGCAACCACCACTCCGGCAATTCCCGCCAACCATGTGCCAAAACCAAACACAAACATAAAAACCAGAGGCACGTTGATTCCCAAAGCGTTTACCATCTCGCTGTCCGATACAGCAGCCCTGACAATTTTACCTATTCTTGTTCCATAGAGAACCGAAATCATTAGAACTATAACCAGCATGGCAATCCCGATAATAAACAACCTATAAGTGGGGTAGTACATTCCCGCTATTGAAACCACCCCCCGCAGCGAGTCGGGTACAGGTACGGGGAGGCTACTGGTGCCCCATATCTCCATAACGCCACCCAGGATAAGCATCATAATCCCCGTCGTAAGGATGAGTTCTCCAAGGTGCCCGTGGGCATGAATTTTTCTCAAAAGATATCGTTCAACCAGTGTTCCAAGAATTCCTACGAGGAGAGGAGCGACAAGTAGAGCAATCCAAAAGCTGCTTGTGATTCTTAAAACTTCGTAACTGAAGTAGGCTGCAAGCATGAAGAATGAAGCGTGGGCAAGATTCAAGATACCCATCATTCCGAAAATGATGGTCAAACCCGATGCAATCAGGAATAGAATCATGCCATAGGTAAGACCATGAAGACCTTGCGATAGATACATGGCTGTTATCGGATCCATTTAAATTCCTTTCCCTCCAAAGCAAACTTAGATATCGTGTGGTGTTTCAGACTCTCAGGCGACAGCATAATCTGACGAAATAACTACATCGACCCCACCCCCTCAAACTCTCTCAGATAGGTCGGCAAAGAATAGAAAAAGAACGATCGCTCGTTTTTTTTGGCCTTTATATTATAACAGATTCAATTGCAAGTAATTTTTTATGCTTATTATTATGTGAATCGCCTTCAATAACTACGTTCGTATTATTTTTATTGACAAAACAACAAGACAAATACATAAAAACAAACGCTTTTCAATTTTCAAAAAAGGCTCGGAAGGAATAAGCGATATCTAACTAAATAACCGGAATCATCGTTCAACGGAAGGAGCTGACCTAAATTATGGGGCGAAAGGCGCTGGAAAAGCTCGATAACAGGATATCCACGTCCGTATCGACACGAGTCCAGAATCCAGAACTGATAAGGAAAAAACATCTTCTGATTGCGCGGAAGGCGGCGAAACTATTCATCCGAAAGGGTTATGACAACACGAGCATGCGGGAAATATCCCGGGCGACAAATATGGCCGTAGGTAATCTCTATGATTACATAGAAAAAAAAGAAGATGTCCTCGTCCTGATATTTGAAGTCTACCACAGGAACCTTGAAGAATCTTCATTCTTCAACCAGATGGACTTCAAAGAAAATGAAGACCCCATTGAAAGTCTAAAAAAGTTTCTCTACTCATCACTACGAATGATTCACAGTTTCCGCAACGAAATTGTTCTCATGTACCGTGAGTCTAAACGCCTTCCCAAACCCATCTTGAAGGAGGCTATGGAAAGAGAGCTCCGACAGATAGAAATACTCGAGAAATTTCTAAGAAAGGGAATGGAGACGGGAATCTTCAAAATACGAGACCCTTATTTCACGGCAAACATGCTTTTTTTTCAACAGATTATTGGAACTCTTCGCTTCTGGACATTTCGTGAGAGGTATACCATCGAAGAACTCCATGACCTTATCGTGGAGTCAATTATCGCCTCCCTTATGAATGATCCCCGGTGATTAATCTTTGTATGTGAACCGATCTATCTTCTATTTCCCCACGCAGAAACGGCTGAATATGATATCGAGGATGTCTTCGCCCGCCTCCTCGCCTGTAATCAAGGCAAGATGGCGCAGGGCTTCCGAAATTTCCAGGGCCGGAAGTTCGGGGGAAGCTCCTTCTTTCAGGTTTCGCACCGCACGTTCAACGCAGGCAGCGGCCACTTCGACCGCCTCCTTGTGGCGGAGATTGGTAAGCATCACGTCTGAATCGCCAATGCCGCTTGTATCGTATAATTGTCCGATGCGCTCCCGCAGTTCTTCCATGCCGCGGTTTTCCTTCGCCGACACAAAGACCGGTTTGCTTCCAGGATCCACCCTTTCGAGGTCCTCCAAGGACAATCGCCTGGTCAGATCGTCCTTGTTCACGACGACCAACATATTTTTCGCCCTGTATGCCTCGATGATCTCACTGTCTTCACGGGTAAACTCGCCACTCCCGTCGATGACAACGAGGACAAGGTCGGCGTCGTCGGCCCGCTCTCGCGCATATAGAACTCCTTCGGCCTCAACGGGGTGATCGGAGTCGCGGATCCCCGCCGTGTCGACGAACCTTACCCGTATGTCTCCGATGAGGACCTCCGCCTCGATAAAGTCCCTCGTCGTTCCCGGTTCGACCGCGACGATGGCGCGTCGCCGGCCTGCCAGACAATTGAGGAGGCTGGATTTCCCCACATTGGGTCGACCGATGATAACCGCCGTCACGCCATCTCTATAGAAGATAGCCTTGTCATAGGTGGCCGCGGTTTCCGCCATCGCGGCGGCGGCTTCTTCAAGCCGGCCGATGTACTGCCGAAGGGACGGCAGCTCTATGTCCTCTTCCGAAAAGTCGATGTGGGTTTCAATGGCGGCCAGAACATCGGCTAGAGAGACGCGAAAAGACCTGATCTCGGCGGAAAGACCGCCTCTGAGCGCTTGTAAAGCCTGCTGCAATCCGCGCTCCGTTCCGGCGGAGACAAGGTCCGCCACCGCCTCCGCCTGGGCGAGATCTATTCGGTTATTGAGAAAGGCGCGTTTCGTAAATTCGCCGGGCTCGGCGGGCCGGGCCCCCGCCTTCAGCGCCAGGTCCAAGACAGATTTAAGGATAAGTGGATTGCCGTGACAGCTGATCTCCAGAACGTCTTCCCCCGTGTAGGAATGAGGAGCTCGCATGAGTGCGACAAGCCCCTCGTCGATGATCATGTCCCTCTCGATGTCGACGATGTGGCCGTGATAGAGGCGATGGGACTCGTAGCAGGTGACCTCCCGGCTCGGCCTGAAAAGGCGCCGGCATATTTCCTCCGCATGTTCCCCGCTGATCCGAACGATTCCTATTCCACCCACACCCGACGGGGACGTGGCTATGGCGGCAATAGTATCACCCCTCACGCCCAGATTCCTCCACTCCACGCCGAAGGAACGAAAGCCTCACTCCCGCGCGTCACTCTTTTTTACTGGGAACGATTACTATCTTCCTTAAGGCACCCTCGCCGCGGCTCTTTGTCACCAGTTCCTTGTCATCCTGCAACGCCAGGTGAATGATCCTGCGGTCATGGGCGTTCATGGGGTTTACCGTCACGGGTTTCCGAGTACGCTTCGCCTTTTCTCCCAGTTTCAGGGCAAGCGCCGACAAGGACATCTCCCGTTTTTCACGGTAATTTTCCGTATCTATCAGGATGCGTCTACGGGCGGATCCATTCTTGTTCAAGGCCTTGTTGATTAGATACTGAAGGGCGTTAAGTGTCTGTCCCCCCTTGCCTATGAGAATACCGCTTCCATCTCCCTCGATTTCCACTATTATGTACTCATCGTCCTCTTTTTTAACGGTAACGGGAAAATCGAGCCCCATCCGCCTGACGATCCCCTCAGTCAACTCCCGTGCTTCAGCCGCGAGGCCGTCGTCTCCTTTTTGATCCCCTTTTACGTAACGGGAATGATCCGTTTCTCCGCCAAATTCCGGAATGGAATCACTCAGTTCCATGTCTATAAAAAGGGGCTTCGCCTTTATGCGGGCCTTCTTCGCCCCGATGCCCAGGAAACCGGGAGAACCTTCAGATAATATTTCGACATTGATCTTGTCCCTGGACAGGTTCATTTCACGGCATGCATTTTCTATTGCCTCATCGATCGTCTTACCTTCAAATTCGAGAGATTCTTTCATTGCATTTCCCCCACCTCGCATGGTTACGCGTGGTTACCGGACCTTTTTCCTCGCAGTAAACGACGTGCATATCTTGCCATTTGTCGGTCGTAGCGGACGGTTTCTTACGTATGCTTGCTAATCCAGTATTGCTGACCCACGCTGATAATATTATTAAAGAGCCAGTATATTACCAGCCCCGACGGAAAATTCAAAAACAGGAAGGTGAATATTATCGGCATCCAGGTCATAAGTTTCGCCTGCATTTCATTTGCTCCGGGCGCGGGCATCATTTTCTGTTGCAGAAACATGGTGGCTCCCATAACGATAGGAGTTATGTAATAGGGATCCTTGGCGGACAAATCCTGTATCCAGAAAACAAAAGGTGAATGCCGCAGTTCTATCGAATAGAGAAGCGCACGGTACAATCCGAAAAACACGGGAATTTGTATCAGTATGGGCAAACACCCTCCCAAGGGGTTCACCTTGTGAGCTCGGTAAAGAGCCATGGTTTCTTCCTGGAGTTTCACCTTGTCGTTTTTATATTTTTCACGAATCCTGGCCATCTCGGGCTGGAGCTTCTGCATCTGTTTCATGGATTTATAACTGATCGTACCCAAGGGCCAAAAGAGTATTTTTATAAATATGGTCAGGATGATAATGGCCAGGCCGTAATTATTCACATAGTTGTTAATGAACTTGAGCACTTTCAAGAGGGGGAGGGCAAGCCATTTGATCCAACGACCGAAATCGATGGAGGCCTCCAGAAACACCCCTCCTTTTTTGAGGGTGTCATATTCTTTCGGTCCCAAGTAACAAGTGTAATTAAATATTCCCGACTGTCCCGGAGGAATCATGAGACGGGGCCCCCTCAGCATCACAGACACTTCGTTGTTATAGGGGATTTTCGTAATGGTCATGCTCGTTAACGAGGGTTGCTGCGAAATTATGGATGCTATGAAGTACTTGCTCTGGAAACCGGCCCAAAGCACCTGGGGACCAAGGTGCGTCTCCTGCTCCAGTTTCTTCGCATCCTTTGTAATCAACTCCCCCTGCACAAAGGCCACCGGTCCGATGTGACTGAAACGGTCCTTACGGGCCTCGGGATCCATATATTGGCTCCAGCTGATACCGACGTTCTGGATAATAGTCGACTTGGCAAGATTGTGAACCCGCACTTCCAAGTCGATAGTGTATGAATCGCTCCGGAAGGTGTATATCTTTTCAACCTTGACTTCACCTGGATAGGACCAGGTGAACACGATCCTTTCCTCCCCCCTTTCGTCGGCCAGGCACAAACCTTCGCGGTCCGCCTCAAAGACCGCTTCGGCTGGAATGTCAATGCTTGAATCGGGGAACGTGACCGTCAGCGGGAGGCGCATGCCTTCATGGATATCAACCAACTCGATCAGTTCGGAATCTTCGTCCAAGGTCATGCGGTATTTATTCAATTTGAAAGAAGTGACACCGCCGCCCTTGGTCGACAGGAGGGCTGTATATAAAGGGCTCTCGACAAGGATCTCGCGGGTTTTGACCTGTCCTCGGTCCGGTTCCCCCAATGCCCGCTTGACACCAGCGGAATCCCCTTCCCTGCCACGTAACAAATCCGCGGACGAACGATCGACCTCGTCCACGTCCCCGGACTCTTCCTGCCGCACCTCCGCAGTCCGATCCACCGGTTTAGGCGGCTCCACAAACAAAAACTGGTACAAAAGGACCAACGCCAGTGACAGGACAATCGCAAGAACAGCCCTTTTGTCCATTTATAGCACCTCCATCATATTGTGTGCCGTGGTGAATTAATCCACGGGATCATAACCGCCGGGGCTTAAAGGGTGACAGCGGAGAATGCGCCGAAAACCCATCCAGGTCCCCTTAAGAGGACCATGACGCCTCAGGGCTATTATGGAATACTCGGAGCAGGTTGGATAATACCTGCAGGATGGCGGGAAAATCGGTGAAATACAAACCTGGTACACCCTAATCAGAAATACCAGTATTTTTTCAAGAATCCGCATGGTACAGGAAATCACCGCCTTTCAATACATCATCCAGTTCCCGGCAGACTTCCGGGTACTTTAAAAGCGATATATCCTTTCTCGCAATAAATACTACGTCCATGGAATCCGGGAACCTGTCCCGGTTCAACCTAAAATACTCTCTCAAGAGACGCTTGATTCTGTTGCGTTTCACCGCGTTCCCCACCTTTTTACTTACCGTAATTCCAAGTCGTTTTTCCCCCTCATCGTTTCGTCTGAGCAGTATCACAAAACTTTTAGAGTGGATCCGCCTTCCTTCCTGATAAATCGACTGGAAATCCCGCCGTTTGCGTATTTTATGCTTTTTTTTGAAGTAGTATCGCTCCATGTTCAGTACCGGCAAAGATAAACTCCGGCAAAGAGCGAAAACAGTCACCCGTGCCTATACCGTC
>JAHDRK010000100.1 GCA_018433345.1 Syntrophobacterales bacterium
CCGCGAACCGGGCTACCAACCCGCACTTGACATAAACACCCTAACGGTGCAATTCGTGATAGAAGCCCTCGACAACAGGGGTTCGGAAGCAATTCCCACGGTCAAGACTGAAACGTACGAAACCTTGCGGGACATTCTCGAGACATTCAGGGCCGAACTCGCGAAATCGCCTGCCAATAGACTCATTAAAGACATATGAGGGCTCAATCCGGCCGGAACGTTGTTTCACCAGCTACCTGATTCCAAAGGTGGTGCTCGAGAATCTGCTTGTAATTTCGAATTCTTGCCACAAACACGACCGGTTCTTGACCTCGGGCATATCCGAAGCGTAGATAGTTATAATAATCCGGTTGTGACAATTTCGGCAATACCTCCCGGAGGCCCGCCCAGGTATCCTTATCAAGCCCGTACAAGTCCGCCAGCGCCCGAGCATCGTAGATGTGTCCCATGCCGACATTATAAGCCGCCAGGGCGATCCAGGTTCTGTCCGGTTCTTCTATTGATTCGGGCAACCGTCGGTGTAACTCGGCGAGGTAACGGGCACCTCCTTCGATGCTCTTTCCCACATCAAGCCGATCATCGATACCGAGCTCTTTCGCCGTATCAAGGGTAATCATCATAATGCCCCGCACCCCCGTTGAGCTTCGAGCCCTTGGATCCCAGTGCGATTCCTGGTAAGCCAGCGCCGCCAGAAGTGTCCATTCGAAGCCATATTTTTCGGCCGCCTCTTCAAATAACGGCCTATATTGGGGAAGCTGTTCCTCTACGCTTTGAGCAAATCGTACAATGTCGACATAATCAAAAACCTCCACGTGTGCATAGTACCGCGTGGTTAACGTCGACAACCCGCCGGATTCTTCAAACACCGCGAACCACTCGTCCAAGGCCCTGGAAAGTTCCTTCGCCCCCTTGGGAAGCAACCACACCAATTCCTGGAGATCCGTCAGCGGCAAAACAACAACCAGATCGGGGTAGAACCGCCGATTCTTTGCCACTACATTTGAATCGGCCACAGTGCAGTCCAATTCGCCCCGCCAGACCATTTCAAGCAATAATTCTTGTGACACTCCTGGAATTGATTCCCACGCAAGGTCGGGCAACAAGGACCCGCGAATCTCGCAAAGTCTCTCGTCATGGCTGCTGTCCTTCACAACCGCCAGCGAAACGGAGTCGAGATCTTCGATATTCTGCGGCCGATTACCTCCCCTTCGACATACCAACTGTTGCTGTACCTCGTAATAGGGAGGACCGAATTCAAATATTTCGGCACGTCGCTCCGTGCCCGTAAGACCCGCGGCCGCCAAATGACCTTTGCCCTTTTCCAGTGATTTTATTATTTCGCCTACGCTGTCGTACAGTTTGAAGCGAACGGAGACACCGAGCCACCGGGCGAAATGTTTCGCCATGTCATGTTCGAAACCTGCTGTTTCGCCGTTTCTTTCCACGTAATACGTGGTAGGGGCCTTCCTGGTCAGCACCACTAGTTCGCCTTTCTTTTTTATCGCATCCAACGAAGGATCGAGCGGCTGCAAGAAATGTAAACACAGGATCCCTGCAACGCTTATCACGATAATAAGCAATATTTTTAAATACTTATCCATAATCCATCCTACAAATATATATGAAATATTATTTTATAATATAATCATTGTTATTTATTAATGAAGTGTCTAAAAATTTCTTTTTTTATCTTTTTCATAAGCCGGGTTATGGGACATCTTCAATCAGAACCCCCAACAAGCACGGCTCGAACAAAGATATTCATCGGCGTTTTTTCAATACCTATTTCGCAACAACCTATAGATTGAATGAGGCGTCGATTTTGAAGGTGCGGATAGGACGCATATCGATGATGTCATCAACGCCGGTGCTTTGTCGAAGCGATGCAAGAATGGCGTCGATTTCGCCCCGGGAAGGGGCCAACAGCGTAAACCAGACATTGTAATCGTACTTTCTCAGATAATTATGTGTAACCCCGGGCAGCGAGTTTACCGTGGAAACAAATTCCTCCATGCGCTCCTTCGGCACCCTGGCGGCGCAAAGTGTGCCTTCCCATCCCAGGGTTTCCCTGTCGAATACCCCACCTATTCTGCGGATAATTCCCGATTCCTTCAGTTTTACGAGACGCTTTTCCACTTCATCGGCTGTTAGACCCACCCGTTCACCCACCGCTGCGAAAGGATCCGGCTCCAGGGGGAAATCGCGTTGCACTATATTGAGGATGGCCTTGTCAAGTTTGTCCATGTTAGAAAATCCCGAATTTTTCTTCTTTTAATAAATATAGGATTGGCCGTCCAATCCTATTTTACAAATACCATCCGCAAATCAATCTTGAAATACATCTTGAAATAAAGACTCCCCTTTCAGATGGTTTTTAACACCAGTTTTTCCAGGCTGACACGGGGTCTGGCCTTCGGCGATTGGTCGGGATGTCCAACGGGTAAAAGCACCACGGGGTGAATGCTCTCGCTCAAGGCGAGATAGTCCCTGACCTGATCGCGATCGAAACGCCCCACCCAGCAACTACCCAGACCCAGGTCCACCGCTTTTAGAACGATATGCTCCACTGCAATGGCCACGTTCATCGAAAGATAGGCCTTTATCTCCTCATCTCCCCTTTGGGTTCCTGAACCAGGCAGACCGGCAATGTCAAATTCCACCCCTTCGAAGGCCCCTCCCTTGAAAAGCTCTTCCACGCGTCGTTCCCTGGTTGCCATGACCGTCAGGTCGGCGCAACATACAAAGACAACCGCCGCTTTCACGATAAATTTGTAAGGGGTGAACCGCCCGAGAGCCTCTTTGGCCCCCGTTGATCGAGCGACGACGAAACGTGAGGGTTGCAGGTTCGACCCGGACGGGGCGAGCCGGGCGGCCTCCAGGAGCTCACGAATTACGTCGTCCGAGACCGCCTCGTCTTTAAATTTTCTGATACTTCGCCTTAATTGTATTACATCGGAAAATTCCATTCCTGTTCCTCCTCATCCGCAATTTCAACATGTTAGTCACACAAATCGCACCCCGCTTACATACATCGATCAAAGAAAGGTAAACACCTCAATTAAAGGAAACTCCATCAAAACCAACCCATCTCGTTATCTTGTCAAGAGGTTCTCTCGCGGTCGTGATCGAGTTCACAATGTTTTCATCATCGGGGTAACCGATGGAGACGGCTATAATGAGACGTTTCGATCCAGGTACTCCTGCATGTCTCCTTACGACGTCCGGATACATGACACCTTGGTCGTGGATGCAGGTGCCCAAGCCGTAATGCATGGCGGCGAGACATATCGTCTGCATCACCGCCCCCAGGTCCAACAGCGGCGAGCTCTCCGTCAGGGCCCTGTCTACGGTTATAATGATCACCGCTGGAGAATCGAAGTAGCGGAACCCCCTTTCCGTCCAGGCGGTCCGCTTCGCCTTGTCTTCCCTGGGGATATTCATTATATGGAAAATCTGCTTTGCCAATTCCACCTGACGGCTTCGATACACGCTATCATTTCCCCATCCCACCACCTGATGCTCCGGCTCAGGTACCTCACCGGCCCTGAACCTTCTAGAACATTCCTCCTTGATCTTTCGCAACGGCTCACCCTTTATGACTACAAATTCCCATGGCTGCGTGTTCATGGCGGAAGGGGCGCGAATCGCTGCCTCCAGAACTTCCCTGATCACTTCTTCGGGAACCGCATCCGGTCTGTACGCACGTATACTCTTTCGTTTCTTGATGGCTTCAATAACATCCATGCTACCACCCTTCCTCCATACATAAACCGTTCCATTAAACATCACATTTACAGACACTCCAGCATGTCTGTTCCTGTCACTCTCAACAACTGTAAGCAACGGAGCCTGATTTGCCGTCCGTAACAATGTACCAAAACATCTCAAAAGCGGCCACCGATAATTATTATCCACATTATTTATATCACTTGAATCGGAACATATATACAAGGTATATAAAAGCGGTTTCCAATGGTGCAGATGTCGCATCCAGGTCTCGCGCTGTTCATAATCGAAATGGGGTGATTCATGAAAACGGCGGTTCTCAACGGAAGTCCCAAGGGGAGCTTAAGCGTGACTCTCCAATACATCCGGTACATAGAAAAATATTTTAAAAACCATCACTTCGACTACATGGACATCTCATCAAAAATCTCGGCCATGGAAAAAAAGGAGGACCTTTTTAACGATGTTCTGCGCCGTATTGACGCATCTGATCTTATAATATGGAGTGTCCCCTTGTACGTATGTCTCGTACCCTCGCAGTACAAACGCTTCATAGAGCTCATTCTTGAAAGAAATGCACAGGATAGATTCCGGGGCAAGGCGGCGGCCGTCGTGACCTCATCGATCCATTTTTACGACCACACCGCCCACAATTACATGCGCGGCATCTGTGACGACATGGGCATGGTCTTTGCCGGCGCTTTTTCTCCCGACATGTACGATCTCGTCAAAGAGACGGAAAGGAAACGGCTGCTTAATTTCGCGTCGATCATGTTCGGTGTCGTCGAAAGCGGAAGGAGCTTCAGCCGCGCGTCGAACACAATAAACTACGCCGTGCCCCTGTACATTCCCGGTAGGGAGTCTCCCCCGCTTGATGTTCGTGGTAAAAAAATACTCATACTTGCCGACAGGCCTTATGGAGAATCGAACCTTGGGAAAATGATAGAAAGGATGGCGAAGAATTACGGCGGCGCAGCGAAAGTCCGTTACCTTTCCGACGTGGACATCAAGGGTGGATGCCTCGGATGCTGCGAGTGCGGATTCGATTACAAATGCGTTTACACGGGCAATGATGGTTTTATTGATTTCTACAACAACGAAATAAAACCCTCCGACATAATCGTCTATGCCGGAGAGATAAGAGACCGCTACCTTTCAGCAGATTGGAAACGCATGTTCGACCGGGCCTTTTTTAACACGCACACCCCAACGCTAACCGGCAAACAAATCGGCTTTCTTGTGTCCGGCCCCCTGCGGCAATTACACAATCTCAGGGAGATACTGTCGTCCTACGCGGAATGGCAGGCAGCAGGATTGGTTGATTTTGTCACTGACGAGGACACTTCACCGGAAGTGGACGGCAACATCGACACGTTGGCCGCACGGCTCGTGGAATTCGCAGACAGGGAGTATCTGCCGCCCCCCACCTTTCGCGCCCTTGGAGGAATGAAGGTTTTCAGGGACGATGTATGGGGGCGGTTGAGATTCGTATTTCAAGCCGACCATAAATACTACGAGGAAAACGGCTTGTACACTTTTCCCCAGGACGACGCGAAGACCATCGAACGAAACAAGAAAATGATGGAACTCACGTCACATCCAGAATTGCGAGAAAACATCCGTAAAATGATCAAGAGGGAAATGGTAAAACCACATCTGGAGGTGGTGGAAAGGAAGTGAACTTGACCGAAGAAAAAAAAGATGAAATAAAAAAAGTCATGAATGAGCCGATTCCGGTAAAGGTTTTTGTTGTCGATGACGAGCCCGGCACCTGTGAAACTTTGGCCGACATCCTCAAGTGTGACGGCTACGAGGTGACAACGGCCAATTCGGGCAACGAGGCCCTGGAGATCCTGAGCGGAGACAGCTTCGATGTGCTCATTACCGACCTCGTAATGGAAAATATCGACGGAATAACACTGACAAAGATAATTCGCGAGAGGGGTTTTGATTTTCCCATAATTGTAATGAGCGGCTTTGGAACTATAGAGAGGGCCGTGGAATCGATCAAGGCCGGCGCATGGGAGTTTATAAACAAACCCTTCAACAGCGAACATATAACGATGATCTTGAGGAAGGTTCTTGAAACGAAGAGGCTCCGCGAACTCGCCCAAGAAAGCGAATACTATAAAACCCTTTCATTCACCGACCCCATGACCGGATTGGCAAACTATCGCTCCCTCATGGAAACGTTAAAAAATGAGCTTTATCGGTCCAAACGATATGACCATTCCCTTTCGTTTTTGATAATCGACATCGATGATTTCAAGATATGCAACGACACCTGGGGACATTTAACGGGAGATCGCGTTCTGAAAGAAGTGGCCGGAATAATACGTAAAAGCATCCGTGGCTATGACTTCGCAGCCCGGTACGGTGGTGAAGAGTTTGCGGTGGTACTCACGGAAACGAAGGGTGATGAAGCTCTCTTCGCGGCGGAGCGAATTCGCCGTAGTATTTTTAATTATAAATTCAATACCAACGATGGTGCTTCCATTGATACTCCCATATCTGTAAGTATCGGAGTTTCTTCCTTTCCTGACAATGGAGCCACAGAAAAGGAGCTGATCGAAGCGGCCGACAAGGCCCTCTACCGGAGTAAAAGGGAAGGGAAAAATCAAGTATTCAGTTCTAAACCGGGTCTCCGTGCCGCACATAATCTGCCGGAGCCGGAGCGGATCATGGCCGAATCACGGCGTAATCAATCGTAGGTTTTGTTTTGCGATGAAGAAGCACGAGGAATGCGCCAATCTTCGGACTTTTTTCCATAAACAACAGTTTGGATCAAATCTTCAACAACCATCCGGCTGATCGAAATCTTGTATGATTTACATAGGTACATCGGGATGGAATTACAAGGACTGGAAAGGTCCTTTTTATCCTACCAGGCTTGCCCCGCGCGACTATCTCGCCTTCTATGCCGAACGGTTTCGCACTGTGGAGATCAACAATTCTTCTATAGACTGCCGGAAATAAAGACTCTGGAATCATGGCACAATACGGTTTCGCCAGATTTTGTGTTCGCGGTGAAGGCAAGTAGATATATTACGCATATGAAGAAGTTGAAACAGCCAAAGGCGGCGCTGCATTCTTTTTTCCACAGAATGGAGGCGCTTGGAGAAAAGCTCGGCCCCGCGCTCTTCCAGTTGCCGCCCCGGTGGGGTTTCAACCGGGACCGTTTACAGGCCTTTCTCGAAGAACTGCCCCGGGGGGTTCGTTGTGCCTTCGAGTTTAGGGACGAAAGCTGGCATAACCGGGAGACCCACGATCTCCTGAGGAGAAACAATGCCGCTTTTTGTATCTATCACCTTGCAAGCAGCTGGTCTCCTTGTGAAATAACGGCCGATTTTATTTATATGCGGCTTCACGGTCCAGGTGCCCCCTACAAGGGGAAATACAGCGATCCCATCCTTTCTTCTGTGGCAGACAACCTGGCGGAATGGGACGAAAAGGGATCGGATATTTATTGCTACTTCGACAACGACGAGGCAGGCTATGCCATTCAAAACGCCGCGACCCTCATGGAAATGATTTATCGCAGGAAGGATACATGATATCCATGCCGGTGCACCTCCAGTCCAATAAAGAGTTGTTGACAGGTGAACTCTTTAAGGGCATACATGATGCGGACGATGCGTCACAGCCAAGGTATGGAGTAAGCCATTCACTCTCAAGAATATGAAATTTATGGATGCTTTATTTTGGTGGTCTAAACAGCTTTTCATCCTAATGGTTTCCGGTTTTTTCTTTGTCCGGGGCATAGAGGTGTTGATCGGATCATATGGACTCGATAATCCGCTAAATTTTATAATGTATTTCTTTTCCTCAAGCCTGCTGATACTGGTCAGCGCAAGTATCATGCTCTATCCAATTTTCAGGATATACGGACGTATGACTGCCGATCCAGGTACAATAGAAATATCTTCGGAAAAGGACGAACCATGATGCTTCGCGCTGCGGATTTTTTTGTATCGCCGCGTGGTTTCCGTCGCCTCGCGACCATCCTCGGGTCGGCGGTATTCCTTTTTTTTCTTCTCTTCCCGACGACCAACGTCCCGGCCTTCGACCTTGCCGATCGGGTGTACAAGACCACCCTGACCAACGGAATAAGGTTACTTGTCTTGGAACGTGATGTCAGCCCCACAGTTTCATTTTACATCCGTCACCGGGCGGGCGCTGTCAACGAAGACGCGGGTCGGACAGGGGCTGCTCATATGTTGGAACACATGATGTTCAAGGGAACCACAACAATTGGAACCAAAGATTTCGAAACCGAAAATCGGCTCCGGCTTCAGATCGAAGAAATCCGAACGGCGCTGAAAGAAACGATCGCGAAAGAAGGTGAAGACTCTGAGAATGCGAGGCTTTTGTATGAGAGGCTCAAAGATCTGCAAGAAAAGAAGAATAGCCTTATCGTCTCTAACGAGATTGATCGTATATATCGCGAGCGGGGGGGTGTGGATCTCAATGCCGCCACGGGCTACGAGCTTACCTCGTACATGGTCAGTCTTCCTTCCAATGCCCTCGAGATATGGGCGCGTGTCGAGTCAGACCGCCTCCTGAACCCGGTGTTCAGGGAATTCCTCCCCGAACGGGACGTGGTCATGGAAGAACGGCGTCAGACGGTGCATTCACGTCCCGACCAGCAACTCATGGAGCTTTTTCTTGGAACGGTTTTTCACGCCCATCCCTACGGCCGACCCATAATAGGGTGGAGCGAGGACATTGCCAGATTGGACCCGGCCTACATCAGGTGGTTTTTCAACACCTACTATCGTCCTACGAACATGGTTATAACCATTGTAGGCGACGTATCTACACCCGAAGTGGTCTCGCTGGTAACACTGTATTTCGGCCCTTTAACCGACCGACGGGAAGAGGGAGCCTTGCCACGGTACATAACACCTGAGCCGCCTCAACAGGGCGAACGGCGCTCCAACCTCTTGTCCGATGCCAACCCCCGAATTATAATGGGTTTTCGAAAACCTTCCTCATTTTTGCCCGAGGATTATGTCTTTGACGTTATCGATGCAATTCTTTCGAGAGGACGGTCGTCGCGTCTCTACAGGACCCTGGTAACCGAAAAGAAACTGGCGTCTAACGTCTTCACGATAAACGGTCTACCCGGCGATCTCTACGAAAATCTATTCGTGGCGGGGGCGGACCCCTTGGAAGGTGTGTCCCTGTTGGATCTGGAAACGGCTATCTATACTGAACTGGAGAGATTGAAGTCAGAGCCGGTTTCGAAAAGGGAACTGGAAAAAGCGAAAAACCAAATCAGGTCCGATTTCTTCAGGGGCATGGATTCAAACAAAAAGCTGGCGGCGCTTTTGTCTTATTATGAAGCAATCATGGGAGATTACAGGTATATAGCAACCTATCTTGACCATATAGAAACCATCGATCCCGAAGACATCAAAAACGCGGCTTCCGCATACTTTGTGAAAAGAAACAGAACCGTTGCGCTGCTGGAACGGGAGGAAAGACCGTGAAAAAAAGGTTTCTACCGGCCATTCTGATCGGCTTTATCTTTTACGCGACCTCTTGCGCCGGCCCAAGCATCATAAAACCAGAACCAATCGGTTCAAAAATGCCTGATCCAGACACCATCGCCTCCCCTCCTATCGATTTTGATCCCCCCTGCGCCGAACGAATCGAGCTCGACAACGGCATGGTGCTTTTTTTCATGGAGGACCGGGAGCTGCCCATTGTGAACATGACTTTCGTAACAAGAGCAGGCTCCGTCTTCGATCCACTGGGACTTGAGGGTCTTGCGGCCATGACAGCATCGGTTATGCGAAGCGGCGGAACACTGAATCTCTCCGCCGACGAAGTGGATGACGAATTGGACTTTCTTGGAGCCGAAATCTTTGCCTCCGTCACTCCCGAGTACCTGACCTTTTCGCTCAATTCGACGGTGGAAACCTTTGACAGAGCTTTTCGGCTGTTTGTTGACATCCTAAATCATCCCCGTTTTTGTGACCAACGCCTCGCCACCTCGAAAGGCGTAACCCTGGAGGAACTGACGAGGATCCAAGACGACCCGCAACGCCTCGCTTTTCGTGAAATCTCTAGGCTTATCCATGAAGACGAAGCATGGGGACGTCAGCCGTCGCCCGCCACTGTGGGCGCAATAGAGAGAAGCCACCTGGTGACCTTTCATGAACGACACATCAAGAGAGGACCGGCAATGATAACGGTTGCCGGAGCCGTTAAGGCGTCGGAAATTACACGACAGCTGAACGATCTTTTCGGCTCGCGTTCTCTCGAAGAAAGTGATCCTCTTCCGCCTCCTCCGATTCCACGCCGCTCCTCGGCCTCATACTACCTGGCCAAGCGGCTTCCACAGTCGGTTATCATAGCCGGACATTCCGCGCCCGGCAAAAAGAGCGGTGATTATTACGCCATGGAAGTGCTCGATACCATCGTAGGCGGAGGCGGTTTTCAATCCAGGATGATGACCGAGATAAGGACGAGACGCGGGCTGGCTTACAGTGCCGGTTCCATCTACCTGAGCCGAAGCGGGCACGGTGTTTTTACCGCCTACGCCGTAACCCGTTCCGAGGCTACCGTGACCGTTGTGGACCTGACCGAATCCATTCTCCAGGAAATGGTCCGTAATCCGGTGGAAGAAAAAACCCTCGATCAAGCACGTAAAGCACTGACCAATAGTTACGTCTTTTCTTTCACATCACCACGCATGATAGTGGAAAGATGGATGATTAACGAATTCCTGGGACTTCCCCCTGATTTTCTCTATACTTATATCGATCGTATCAATGCCGTAACAGCCGAAGATGTCAGGCGGGTCGCCGAAACCTTCTTAAAGGACGACAGACGAGTCCTTTTTGTTCTTGGCGACCCGGCTTTCTTCAAAGGAAACCTGTCTCAAAGAGGTCCCCTGTCGGAGGTACGAAGCGATCTGCTCAACAAGGCCTTAGACGGCAAAGATGACGATTGATCGAGGAGTAATCTGAAACCCATGATCAAAGAAGAATTATATTCCCGCCTATCAAGGGATATCGATGGATCGACAAGCGACATGATCGAGTTGCAGAAAATTCTCACCGCCATTCCCGCGTTGGCGCCCGAAAGCGGGGGTGACGGAGAGGAAAAGAAGGCTCGTGCCTTGGAGACGGTCTTACGGGCATGGGGATTTACAGATATCGAACGTTTCGACGCGCCGGACGAAAGGACTTCTTCGGGCATACGTCCCAATATATTGGTTACCGTACCGGGCAAGCGTTCCGACAAAAGGTTGTGGATTATCACCCACATCGATGTGGTGCCGCCGGGCGAACTCTCACTGTGGTCAACCGACCCTTACGAGGCGGTTGTATCCAACGGAAAGGTTTACGGCCGGGGGACGGAAGACAACCAGCAGGACTTGGTGGCATCGACCATCGCCGCCAGAAGTTTGCTTCGGACTGGAATAACCCCCGAATCGACGGTTTTTATCGCCTTCGTGGCCGACGAGGAAACGGGAAGCACCAAGGGCCTGGGTTTTTTACTCGATCATGAGCCTTCCCTCTTCAGGAAAGACGATTACATAGTGGTCCCCGATTTCGGAAACGACCGAGGTGACGGCATCGAAGTCGCAGAAAAAAGTGTGCTGTGGCTTCGTTTTCACACCACGGGCAAGCAATGCCATGCCAGTGTCCCAGCCATGGGAAGCAACGCCTTCAGGGCGGCGTCGCACCTCGTGGTCGAGCTTGAACGTTTGCAAACCCTTTTCTCGGCAAGCGATCCTCTGTACGACCCGCCGAAAAGCACTTTCGAACCGACGAAAAAAGAGGCCAACGTTCCAAATATCAACACAATTCCAGGAGACGACACATTTTACATGGACTGCAGGATATTGCCCTCTTATAACCTGGACGATGTCATGGATGAAATCCACGCCATAACGGCACAAATGGGGAAACTATGGAACGTCACCATCAAGGCGGAAGCGGTCCAGAAGATGCAGGCCCCTCCCCCAACTCCGGCGGATTCTCCTGTTGTCCAAATGTTGCAGGAAGCCGTGGGACATGTTTACAATGTCAAGGCGGTGCCCGTCGGCATAGGCGGCGGTACCGTGGCCGCCCTTCTAAGAGAGAGGGATTATCCCGTAGCCGCCTGGTCAAAGGTTAACCGCATGGCACATCAGCCGAACGAATACTGCGAGATCGACGTCATGACAAACAACGCAAAGGTATTCGCAAGGCTGTTTCTCAGCGAAGGAGGGCGCTGAAAAAGGAGCGCAGGTCGATATCCGCGTTTCTGTCCGCCCCTCGAGCTCCCATCCCCCGCATAGAAACCCATGGGCCATGTTCTGCGTGATATTATTTCCAGGTGCCCCAACTAAATGATCACAGTTCACAGTAGCCCCCGGGATTGATTGAATGGTCGCAGCGGAGCCACAAGCGTACTTCAAAAGGGATTGCTTTAGTGTTTTTGAAGTGCTAGCATCCATTTTCCCGCATGCAGGAGCCGGTATCTTTGTGGCTTGAAACGGCTGAAAGTGAAACTCCCGATAAAGGAAACGGGAACAGTGACAAAATCGAGGTAAGAGCGAGGCATTGAAGTCTAACACTCAAGAAAACGACAGGGTTGTCAAGAAAATGGAATTTACGGACAACGCGGTCATTCAGGCTCTTTTGGGTGAACAGGGGGGAAACGTCAAGAGACTGGAAAAACTGGAAGATGTTTCAATCCATACGAGGGGCAACGTTGTGACCGTTACGGGCGGTCCACGGGAAGTGGATTTTGTCTGCAACCTCTTCGGGCAGCTTTACAGGCTTCTGGAAAAGGGCTACCCCCTCTATGCCGCCGATATTGATTACGCCCACCGTATCCTCTCCGGCAACGCCGGGATGGACCTGGAAAATATTTTTCTTGACACCGTTTTTATTTCATCAAAGAAAAAGATCATCACCCCCAAAAGCATCGCGCAGAAGCAGTATATAGATGCCATAAGAAAAAGAGACATCGTTTTCGGCATCGGCCCCGCCGGGACGGGCAAGACCTACCTGGCAATGGCCATGGCCGTGTCGGACCTCCTATCGAAGAAGGTGAGTCGGATCGTACTTACGAGACCCGCCGTAGAGGCCGGGGAGAAATTAGGATTCCTTCCAGGCGACTTGGTGGAAAAGGTAAATCCCTATCTTAGACCGGTCTACGACGCCCTTTATGACATGATGGACTTCGAGCGCGCCGGGGCCTTGATAGAAAAGGGAACCATAGAGGTAGCTCCATTGGCGTTTATGAGAGGGAGAACCCTGAACGACTCCTTTATCATCCTAGACGAGGCACAGAATACGACCCCGGAACAGATGAAAATGTTTCTTACGAGGTTGGGGTACGATTCAAAGGCGGTGGTTACAGGAGATATTACCCAGACCGATCTTCCCCCCAATAGACAATCCGGGCTGATTCACGCTGAATCGATCCTCCGCAAAACAAAAGGAATCGCATTCGTACATTTCTCCGACATAGACGTGGTGAGACACCCTCTGGTCCAGGAGATAATCCGCGCGTATAACAATCTCGACAGTGCCGGCGCCGACAAAGGATAGCATTCCCTGCCCCCGAATCCGTCAAGGTGAATGAGACTCTTGATTGCGGTAGTTTACGAAACGTAGTGGATGTCGAGATGACAATATCCTCTCAGCACAGACAAAAGAACGAAAAAGTCAACGGCACGTCGGCGGCATTTGAAAGAATCCCCGCTTTTTTCGGCGACAAATCGATTCAACAATGCCTCATAACGGTGGCGACGGCCTTGGTCGTCGCCTGGCTCCTTTCGCCATTGTTACCCTCCCATCATCCGCAATACGATCTTGATATGATCGCATCTAAAGATATCAAGGCGGATCGCGATTTCCTCGTGAAAGACAGCGCAGCCACGGAACAGAAAATCGCAGAAGTTTCTAAAGAAGCACCCTCCCTTTTCGAGTTCGACGAATACCTCCCGAAGCTGATAGTGGACGGCGTGAAAGAGGCTTTCATGACGGCCAGGAACGCCGGTCATGCCGAAGCCGTAGAAGAAAAACATGTCAAGAAAACGGCACTGGCCGCCTTTGAAAGCAAGGCCGGCCTCGTGTTGTCGGATGATGAATTCGACCTGTTGTATAACCATGGTTTCCCCTCCGAAGTGGAAACCACAGTGCTTCAGCTTATTACAAGACTTTACGATAGGTATTACATCCTTGACGAACGGAGCTCTCAAGTACAGCCGCCCCATGGCATTTTACCGCACTTTTATGAATCTCCATCTAAAAAAGAATTGAGCACCGTTGACTCCAAAGAAGCGCTAACTCTGGAGGAGGCAAAGGAGATAATCCTGTCAGCCGCTGGAGATATCGAATTTATCTCCGAACCGCTCAGGGATCTCGCAATTAAAATATCCTTACGCTTAATACGCCCTAATTTGGTTTTTTCGCCTTCCTTGACCGAGCAGAACCGCCGCAAACTAATGGAAGAAGTGAAGCCTGTTTTCTACAGGGTATCAAAAGGAGAAATGATTGTCCGGGAGGGACAGAAGATTACTCCGCCGGAGCTTGAAAAACTTCAAGCACTGTCTGAGCACCGGGACAACCGTATCCTTGGCGGGATCTCGCTTTTCACGGGAACATTTCTACTCGTTCTCATCCTTCTATTTATCCTGTACCACACGACCATTCATCGCATAGGAACATTGACCGAAAAGACAAAAAACATCCTTTTCTTGGCCTCGGCGGCACTATTGCAAGTAATCCTGCTTAAGGCGGGATTGTTTATTTCCGAAGCGGCGCCACTGCCCGCCCAAGCGATCGACAACCCTTATTTTTATGCCATTCCTTTCGCCGCCGGATCGATGTTGGTATCTGTCCTACTGGGAAACCGCGATACGGGTCTTATATTTTCCGTCTTCACTTCCTTCACCGCCGCCCTCTTGTTCCAAGAAAAATCGGCGGCGTTTTTCGTTTATTCCTTCTGCGGATCCTCGATCGCCTCCTTTTACATAGTTCGATGCAAAAAAAGATCTGATTTTTTAAGGACAGGTCTTCTCGTTGGGATTGTAAATATCTCCGTTGTCATTGCCCTTGCCCTCGTAGACGGAACCCTTTTCACTCTCAATTCTGCGATGGCTGTCCCCATGGCCGTCTCCGGAGGACTAATAACCGGTATAATGGTTTCCGGTACGGCACCTCTCTTTGAATACATTTTTGGATACACGACGGATATCAAGCTGCTGGAACTGGCGAACCTGAACCAGCCGATCTTTCAGAAAATGATCTTGACTGCGCCCGGCACCTATCATCATTCCATAATCGTAGCCTCCATGGTCGAGGCGGCCGCCGAGGAAATAGGCGCTAATTCGCTGCTGGCCAAGGTAGGCGCATACTACCATGATATCGGGAAGATGACCAAGCCTCATTATTACGTTGAAAACCAGAAGTCTTGGGAAAACAGGCATGATAAATTAAAGCCCTCCATGAGTTCCAGGGTCATTATATCCCATGTGAAAGACGGTTACGAAATGGCCTGCGGCTTAAAGCTGGGCGAGGAAATACGAAACATTATAAAACAGCACCATGGAACTCGACTGGCCACCTTTTTTTACGAAAAGGCAAAGAAGGAACAAGACCGGTCCCAGCCTCCCATATTGGACACCGACTTTCGATACCCCGGACCGAAGCCTCAATCCAAGGAAGCCGCCCTTGTTCTGCTGGCGGACATCGTGGAGGCGTCTTCACGCATTCTAAAAAATCCCACTCCTTCAAGGATCAAAGCCTTGATTGATACGAGAATCAGAGAAGTCGTGGATGACGACCAGTTGGATGCCTCGAACCTCACGTTCAGCGATCTCAACAAGATTGCCGAATGTTTCTCCAGGATACTGAACGGGATATTTCACCACCGCATCGAATATGACGAGTCACAGGGAGTGGAACCGGGGCAGGAAGAGAAACATAAAAGGATAAACGATGACCTACATCGAAAACCGACAGAAAAAAATACCCCTGAATTTGACGAAGATCGAGCAGTGGCTTCGACAAATACAGGAGCTTCTCGAATGCGATGATGACGATATCTCCGTGATCCTTGTGGACGATAAGGAGATAAAGTCCATCAACCGACAATATCTTGGGAAAGATCGCCCCACAAACGTGATTTCCTTCCCCATGCGGGAGGACGGGTTCGACAACGTGGCCCCCCACCTCCTGGGCGACATCATGGTATCCGTCGATACCGCCGAACGTCAATCGGAAGAGAGTGACATCCCCCTGGAGGACATGATTCTCTTTCTCATGATCCATGGCGCACTTCATCTGCTCGGCTATGATCATGAAACCTCTGAAGAAGGGCGCAAACAAATGGTCGACAAAGAGGATGAATTGTTTTTCACCTTGACGGGATATTACCTGGAGAGGGAGTGATCCGAATATTGCGGTCAGACCCTTAATCCTCCCTTTTTTGTATTCCTTTGCTCTACCTGGTTATCCATTGGAATGATTCTCAAAGGTAAAATGATACTCCAAGGCCGCCTATGGAAGTCCTACCTGGCGGCGGTGGGGAGATATAAAGAATTCCGTACGGTATTGGTGAAGGATGGGTGGTACTGTTAAGGAAACATGGAATCAATGCCGTATAATGACCAATTCCTGTCCCGGGAAAATCCTGTCATTCCGTGCCAACCCGTTCGTCTCCAGCAAGTGATCGAGATCGACATTGAACCGTCTCGCTATAGTATAGGGGCTGTCGCCGCTTTGCACCTGGTATGTAGTTTTTTCTCCGTGCTTCCCATCGGCCCCCGGGGAGATCTTTCCAGGAGGCACCGAAGTCGGTATGCGAAGCTCCTGTCCCGCACGAATCAAGTTGCCGCCCATGTTGTTTTCCGCCTTGATTCTCGATACCGTGGTATTGTATCGACGGGCCAAGTGAAAGAGCGAATCACCCTTCTGCACGGTGTGGGAAACCAACCTCTCGTTCACCGACCCTCCGTAAGCCACGGCCGCCTCCCTTCCGGGAATGATCAATACCTGGCCTTCTCTTATCATATGACTATGAGAAATATCATTTGCACGAACTATCGCGTCTACGGAGCAGCCGTAGCGCAAGGCAATGGACGAAAGGGTCTCCCCTCTCCGGACCCGGTGACGAGAAGACTTAGATGGAGATGACTGTGCGCCTGCGGTATACTGTGATTTTCCGACAGGAATACTAAGTGTCCGCCCCGCTCGGATTATGTGCCGCTGCGATATATTATTTGCCCGAGCTATCGCGCTGACGGTGGTGCCGTAACGCCTCGCAATGACGGAAAGTGTTTCGCCTTTACGCACCTTATGATGTATCACCGGACCCACCTGCACCACCATAGCGGGAATCTTGTCCATTACCGCCGACAGAATTTCCTTTCCCCCTGCAGGAACCTTCAACTCGTAAGGCCCATCGGGTGTCGCCTTTAACCGCAATTCCGAATTCAGAAATTCCAAGTCCTGTTCCGTCACATCTATACCTTTTGCTATGTCCGATAGACGCATACACTTATCAGTCACAACGGTTTCATAAGGAATCGGTTCTTGTAGATCTATATTTTCAAGATCAAATCCATAAGTTTCCGGGTCGTTCACAATCATCAATGTGGCGAGAAACCTTGGTACATAGCGGCGTGTTTCTCCGGGAAGTTGTCGATAAAGGTCCCAGAAATTATCCAAGTAATTAATCCGTTGCTGCGATATGACACGAAGAACCCTTCCTTCTCCGCAATTATAGGCCGCAAGGGCCGTGTTCCAGTCACCGAATATACCGTGAAGTTCAGTCAGATATTCAATCGCCGCCAGGGTGGACTTTTCGGGATCCATTCGTTCGTCTATAAACTGGTCGCGTTTCAAGCCAAACTTGTATCCCGTTGATGGGATGAACTGCCACAAACCAAGAGCCCGTGCCGAAGAAAACGCCCTCGTACTGAAACCGCTTTCAACGAGGGGCAGCCACGACAGCTCTTCGGGAAGTCCCGCCTCGCGCAGATGTCCCGCTATCATATCCCGATAGGCTCCGGAGCGTCGGTAGGATTGAACGAAAAATTCTCGCTCCTGACCCTGAAACCGCCTGATTTCCTGCCTGACCTCTTCCGTATCGGACAGTGGAATTTCGCTTTGTTTGCCTGCCGCCACGGTGCTCCTTGAAGCATAGATTTCAATAATGCGCTTTGCTATTAGGAACCGTAGGTCGTCACGTTGCCAGGCAATGTCGGGATCGTCATTTATGCCGAGCGTAAGGGCGTATGCCTCGTCAAGGATGGCGAGGGCGCTTTCGAGCTCCCCTCTTTCCCAACACTCGCGCGACTGATCCAAAAGAACGAGGGCTTCATCTATTGCTTCTTGCACCTTTATTTTCCTCAGTTCGACATCGTCAACACCTTCCGATTCGGAGGTCGTATCAATTCTCTCTCCCGATGCGGCAATATCCGGCTCAAGATCTTGGTTGTCCTCTCCACCGTTATTTCCCCTCGCTTTTTCCTCGGTGGTCTCGACGGGCGAACCCTCCATTCCGCCAGCGGTCGTCCGAACCACGTAACCTTCGCCCTCGGTAAGGAACGCACAGGAAGTCGCCGCTAAAATCACGGCGATACATACTCCGGAAACGAACATAACTCTATGCATGGACAGCCACCTCTATTTACAAATCATGTGATTTCTTTTTTTCAAATGTGGGTTTTTACCCTGTTTGACACACTATGGCAATGGAAAGAAACAGTTAAAAGTCTATTTCCGTTTTTTATCACACCCTTATGGTTCACTTCGCCTCATTTTCCACCGTCGCTTGGCTGACAAGATAGGCTTCGATAAAATCGTCGATGTCGCCGTCGAGAACCCTTTCGACACTTGCCGTCTCCATGTTTGTTCGATGGTCTTTCACCATGCGGTAGGGATGCAGAACGTATGACCTGATCTGACTCCCCCAAGCGATATCTTTTTTGGTTTTGTTGACCTCGCTGATTTTTTCTTTTCGCTCCTCCAGCCACGCCTCGTACAGTCTCGAGCGAAGTATCTTCATGGCCATGGACTTGTTCTTGTGCTGAGACCGTTCATTCTGACATTGCACGACAATCCCCGAGGGCAGATATGTGATGCGGACGGCGGAATCCGTCTTGTTGACGTGCTGGCCTCCGGCACCGCTGGCTCGGTAGGTGTCTATTTTGAGGTCGTTTTCATCGATTACTATGTCTACGTCATCTTCGACTTCCGGATAAACGAAAATCGAGGCGAAAGACGTGTGACGTCGTTTTCCCGTATCGAAGGGAGATATCCTGACAAGCCGGTGAATTCCCGCTTCGGCCCGTGCATAGCCATAGGCGTAGGGTCCTTCGAGCATCAACGTTGCGCTTTTGATTCCAGCTTCATCGCCGGGCTGGATGTCTACGATGGTCGTGGCATATCCCTTTCGCTCGGCCCACCGAAGATACATACGAAGAAGAATTTCCGCCCAGTCCTGCGCCTCCGTGCCCCCGGCTCCGGCGTGAATTGTCAGAATGGCGTTGCCTCTATCATGTTCACCGGACATCATGAGGGTGATTTCTTCTCTGCGGACTCGCTCTTCGAGCAACCTCAGGTCCCGTTCTATTTCGACTAGAATTTTTTCGTCGTTTTCCTCGCGGGCCATCTCATAGAGGCCCTCGAGTTCCTTAAGCCCCGCGTCCAGGTCGCGCAAGTTCTCGACAACCGATTCAAGACGACTCCTTTCCTGCAGAACCTTTTTAGCCCGCTGGGGGTCGTTCCAGAAATCCTCCTTCAGAGAAAGGGATTCCAGTTCTTTTGTACGCAAATCAATGTGTTCCAGGTCAAAGGCACCCCCCGAGGTTGCCTATCCTCTTTTTTAAATCCGCGATGGATTCTTCTATCAATTCAATCATAACGCCTTTCTCCTCGTAAAAAGTGATAAAATCAGCATAATCCCCGTTGCGGACAGACAAGTCAGGGCGAACAGGTCGCCGTATAGGGCATAAAAGGTTTCCAAGTCCAATACCATCAAACGCCCTGAAACCGTGGTACGTTCAAAGAGAGACGATTCCGCAGTGATCCTTCCAAGGGGATCAATAAGCGCGCTTATACCCGTGTTCGCGGCACGCGCTACGGACCTACGATTTTCCACGGCCCGCAAAGGAACCATCGAAAGATGCTGGTACGGTGCAGAAGTTCTTCCGTACCAGCCATCATTTGTTATATTCACCAGAAAATCGACCCCGTTTCTTGCGTAGTTTCTGCTTATTTCAGGAAAAATGCTCTCATAACATATTAAAACACCTACCGCGAGCCCGTTCAATTTCAGCGGAACGATTGATTCTCCGGGCGTAAAGTCCGCAAAACCCTCTACCAGCTTGTCCACAAAAAACAATATTTTTCTCAAGGGAACATATTCTCCGAATGGCACAAGATGCACCTTGTCATAACGACCCACGACCGCTCCTTCACCATCGAGCAACCACGCGCTGTTCATTAGATAACGTTTTCCTTTTTTTATACGGTAACTGGGGCTCCCAAAGAGAAGCGGCGTCCCTGTTTCGCGGACCATGCCCACGATCGCACGGTGATTCTCGTCAATGTCTTGAAAATAAAACGGCATCGCCGTTTCGGGCCAGATAATACAGTCTACATCACCTTTTGCGACTTTTTCTGAAAGTTCTTTGTATACTGCTATAGTTTCCCTTTGATACTCCGGGTCCCACTTGATGGATTGATCTATGTTCCCTTGGACAATCGCAAGGTTTAAAGAATCAGCCTTATGGAGATGCCTTTCCACATAATTGATGCGCCAGGCACCGTAAGAAACTACAGATGTCATAAGGAGCACGCCCCCAAGGGCCTTAAGAACGGCCTGTTTTCGAGGTCCTCCTTTCAAAAGCTCGAAGAGGAGGCAATTCATCAATACCAAGATGAAGCTCAGGCCGTATACTCCTGTTATGTCGGCCAACTGGATCAGTGGTATTTGGTCATGTAAGACGTAACCCAGATTCCCCCACGGAAACCCGGTAAATACATGACTTTTGATATATTCCAGGGATGTCCAAAGAAGCGGACCCGAGATCCACAAGGGACAGCCTCGCCTCCGGAGAAAAACTATACCCACAGCGAAGAACCCGAGATAAATCGCCAGGTACAAGGAAAACAACAACATTACGGCTACTGAAACGAAGACCGATAGGTTGCCGTAGTGAATTGTAACGTGGGTGATCCAATAAAGGAGTCCCGTGTTGAAAACAGTTCCTGTTATGAACCCAAAGAGGAAGGCTTCGTTTTCCCGAGTGTTTTCGAGAGCGAAAAAAAGAGGGATCAGCGCCACCCATGCCATGTAGGACTCGCCCCACTTGGGAAACGCCGCCACCAGCAGGGCGCCCGATACCAAGGCCGACGATAGGGTCAGCTTATTCATCGCCCTGAACGCCTTTATACCCGGGCACCCTCTCACTGTCCGGGACCGGTTTCCGGCGCACCCTCACCTTCTTGACGCTCCGCTCGTCCACCCGTTCCATGACCATCTCGAGATTATCATAGTGAACCACTTCGCCGGCAAGGGGTATCTTCTTGAGCAGGTACAGAATAAACCCTCCCAAGGTCTCGAACTGTCCCTCGGGCACCTTGCATCCGAAATATCTTTCGAATTCATCTATCTCCGTTCTTCCGTCAACTATGATCTCTCCCGACGCCAGCTCGATAAACGGTTCCTCTTCCTCCACGTCATACTCGTCGTGAATCTCGCCCACGATTTCTTCTATCAGGTCCTCCAGCGTGACCAGGCCGGACGTTCCTCCATATTCATCTATCACAACCGTCATGTGAGACTTCATCTCTTTCAATTCATGAAGAAGAAAAAGCACACTTTTTGTTTCCGGAATAAAATAGGCCTTCCTGAGAACGGAAAGTATCTCGGGCTCTCCCACGGGCCGAGACCAATAACGGAGAAGGTCCTTGACATTAAGTACCCCTATTATGTTGTCAATATTTTCCGAATAAACGGGCATCCTCGTATGACCGAACTTGGCCACGAGATTCAGTATCTCTTCAATACCGGCACTGCTGGATATTGCTACGATCTCCGTCCTGGGGACCATTACTTCCCTTGCGATTGTCTCTCCCATCTCAAGGATGTTACGTAGCATCTGTCCCGATTGCCTGTCGATGGTTCCTCCATCGATTCCCGTTTCGATCAGAGACAGAATCTCATCTACGGGAAAGGGATACTCGTACGGGTCTGCGTTACTCGATGTAAGAACATGATATAAGTATTTTATTTTTCTGTGTATTGTACTCACTTTTACCGCCGGCGTACTCCCTGCCGCTAAAGCCCGCGAAGAAATTCGGGCCGGAGAACCCTTCTGTTTTTAGACTGGATGATATCCGTCAGGAGACGAAGGGCCTCTTCTTTATCCCTGGGAAGCTGTATGCGGAGCGGAACATAATTTGAGGCGTGATTGGACGTAAAAAAGCAGTCAGTGAAGTTTGATTCAGCGATCATCATTCTAAGTTCTTCGAGCAGTCCGAAGACGTCCGGAAGCTCGAAACTACCTTCCTTCATTTCCTGGTAAAGCGGCGTTCCTGGAATGACCATGACAGTCAAGGCCCCAACGAACTCGGGATCCATCTCGGTGAGTATCCGGGCAGTGTCTTTAGCGTGTTCCAAGCTTTTTTCCTTCCCCCCGATGCCTAAAAGAACCGTTACGGAGAGAGTTATACCCGCTTCCTTGAGCATTCGACCCGCCTTTACAAGTTCTTCATAGTCTGCGCCCTTGTTTATTTTATCGAGTATTTCTTCATTTCCCGTTTCCACGCCCAGGTAGGCTATCTTGAGCCCTTTTTCCCGCAATTCTTTTAACTCCTTCGGGGTTTTACGAAGTACGCTCTTTGCGTTCGCATAGGTTCCTATCCTCTGAACCCCTCTAATGTTCCGATTGATAGCTTCAAGAACGGGGAGCAACTTCCGCTGGGGAACAATGAGCGCGTCACCGTCGCAAAGAAAGACCCTGTCTATGGGTCCCCATGAAGCGGCTTCCAATATGTCTTCCTCAATTTCTTCAAATGATTTTATCCTGAACTTTTCTCCCTTGTAGGTACCGCAAAAGGTACATTTGTTATGAGAACAACCGACCGTCACCTGGAGAAGAAGGCTGTGTGCTTCACTCGGCGGTCGAATGATCATTCCTTCATATTTCATGCTGGTTATTCTCCAAAGTTGTTTCTTCTATAAAGCAGATAAACTTTATATCAGAGTCGATGAAAACACAAGAGAGCCGCGGCACTTTTGGTTTACCACACATTCCTTTCTCAGTGGACATCCTTTGTCGCTTACCGCGGCAGCTCCAGCGTCATCCCCCATCTCGATATCCACCGATTATTTACGATACCCATTTCTCCTAAACCGCGTAAGGTTTTTTGAGGCCTTAACAGGTCGCTTTTGCCAATGGAACTTTCAAGGTCATATGTTTATAAAATTGATTAAGAAAAGGGATCGGAGAAATCAAGATCTCTCTATTGGTCATATTTGCCGACCCACCAGAGGTCGATGCTAAAATAAATAGAATATCAGGAGAAGAAATCATGAAAGAAAAAATCTACGAACCGGGCGAATGCTATGATTATCAACTGACTCTTGACAAACTATTACGAACGCCTCTTACCTACGCTCCGGACCGGGAAATCGTCTATCGGGACAGGTATCGCTATACATACCGAGATTTGATTGAAAGAATTCATCGGCTGGCCGCCGGTTTGAGCGCAATCGGCATCAATAAAGGCGATAAAGTATGCATATTCGATTATGACAGTCCCCGTTACCTCGAAACCTATTTTGCAGTGCCCATGATGGGAGCCGTCATGCATATGATGAACTGGCGTTCCTCTCCGGAACAGATCATGTACATGATTAACCACGCCCGTGACAAGGCCGTCATTATTCATGAAGATTTTTTGCCGCTTCTCGATGAAATCTGGGATCAACTAGAAACCGTCGAGACTATTGTGGTTATTTCCGATGGTGGGTCGAAATACCATACTGCACTTCCAATCGATATTGATTACGAGGAAATGCTTGCCGATGCTTCCTTACCCCACCGGTTTCCACATATCGATGAGGATGACACGGCGACAATGTTCTATACCACCGGCACAACAGGGCTTCCCAAGGGCGTTCATTTCACCCACAAACAATTAATGCTTCATGTAATGAGCGAAACAGTCATGACAGGAAGCTATCATTCAATAGGCCGATTTCACTCAAACGACGTGTATATGCCGATAACACCGATGTTTCACGTACATGCATGGGGATTCCCCTATGTTGCCACAATGCTTGGAACCAAGCAGGTCTATCCGGGCAAGTATGAACCGGAAATGTTACTGAAACTTATCGAAAAAGAGGGGGTCACCTTCTCGCACTGTGTTCCCACGGTATTACGTATGATTCTATCACATCCCAGGGCGGAGGACGTTCATCTCCAGGGATGGAAGGTAGTGGTTGGAGGTTCCAGTTTCCCCGTGGCACTGGCGAAACAGGCCCTCGACAAGGGCATTGAGGCCTATGATGGATATGGCATGTCCGAGACCTGCCCTCTTTTGTGTATTGGTAACCTGAAACCGCACATGATGGAATGGGACAATGATAGAAAAGCCGAGATCGTCACAAAAACAGGACTCCCATTGCCCCTTGTGGACCTACGCATTATCGATTCAGCGGGAAACTTCCTTCCTCACGACGGTAGACGTACAGGTGAGCTTGTGGTGAGGGCTCCCTGGGCAACCCGATCGTACTATGACGAACCGGAGATGACAAAGGAATTGTGGCGTGATGGATGGCTTCACACGAAGGATATAGCGTTGATTGACAATGAAGGTTACGTCACGGTAACCGATCGCCTCAAAGACGTTATCAAAACTGGCGGTGAATGGGTCTCTTCTCTGGATCTCGAAAATTGCGCCACTCAACATGAAGCTGTGGCCGAGGCGGCAGCTGTCGGAATCCCAGATGAAAAATGGGGTGAAAGACCCGTGATAATGGCCACCTTAAAGGAAGCATACCGAGGTAAAATAGAATCGGATGAAATAAGGAATTTCTTGAGATCATTTGTAGATCAAGGTGTGATACCTCGGTACGGTATGCCGGACCGGGTCATTCTTGTTGATGCCATACCGAAGACAAGCATCGGCAAATACAATAAAATAGAAATCAGGCGTATTATGGAAGAATCATGTATATGACCTGTGGCAAGGCGGGTCGTGCTTGTTCTTCGAAAAAAAGGGCCGCGTCCCGCCCATCCTTTAAACTCCCAGCGAAAACCACTTTTGTTTTATGCTTCAATTCTCGCTACCTTAGCGGATCCTCGTAAAAATCTTTTAGGTCGATCTCAAAGAGATCCTTTTTTTTCTGATGCCGCGGGACATGGGAATAAATTCCTCGCAGAGGAATTACTCCGTCTTTCTTTCATCACCCTTGACATTTTTATTGCCATGGGATAGATATATCTAATTTTTTTAAAGTCAATTACTCACTAGGGAAAGACAAACTTTATGATATTGAAACTGAGCCAACTCAATCCCAACGAATCAGGTGTCGTAACAGAAATTCGCGGCGGCCGTAATTTGTTGAACCGTCTCAACGCACTTGGCATCAGACCCGGGAAAAAAATTACAAAAATAAGCTCGGTCTTTTCCAACGGCCCTGTAACTATCCTTGTGGACCGGGCCCAGATTGCCGTCGGTCATGGCATGGCGGACAAGATCATGCTTTCAGTCGATAGAAATTGACCATGCGTATCCTTCTAATGGGTAATCCCAATGTGGGCAAAAGCGTAGTGTTTTCAAGACTCACCGGCGTCCATGTGGTATCCGCCAACTATTCCGGCACCACGGTGGAATACCTTTTGGGAAACATGAAACTGGGCGACAAAACAGTCGAAATCGTGGACGTTCCCGGGGCATATACCTTGGATCCCACAAGCGAAGCTGAAGAGGTGGCGCTGAGAATGCTCGAAACGGGTGACATCGTTATAAACGTGGTTGATGCAACAAATCTTGAGCGTAACCTATACCTCACCCTTCAATTATTGGAACGAAACATACCCGTCATCGTGGCCTTGAATCTTTGGGATGATGTAAGGCATCGAGGAATCGACATACAGGTAGACAAACTCGAGGAATTGTTGCGAGTTCCGGTTGTTCCCACTTCGGCCTTGACCGGCAGCGGTATCAAGGAACTGGTGGAAAGGATACCGGAGGCCCGCTCGCCGATTTATCCCGCCCTCGATCGAGACACCCGATGGTCAGCGGTGGGCAACATAGTGAACGAAGTCCAAAAGATACATCACCGCCACCATCGCTGGTTCGAGCGCTTGGAAGACGCCAGCGTCAAACCTATCTCCGGTATGATTATCGCCGCGTCCGTTCTCGCTCTTTCATTTATCGCTATCAGATTCATCGGCGAATCGCTTATCCGTTTCGTCTTCGACCCGCTGTTTTCCACACTGTGGATGCCGGTACTCAAGGGCTTGAGTTCCCTGATGGAAGGCGAGGGTTTTCTTCATGATATCGTTGTGGGTAAACTGATGGAAGGAGGAATCAGTTTCACCGAGTCTTTCGGAGTATTGAGCAGCGGACTCTATGTGCCTTTTGCCATGGTACTTCCCTATATCGTGGCCTTTTACCTGGTGCTTGGATTGCTGGAAGATATCGGGTATCTTCCCAGGCTTGCCGTACTCCTGGACACTACAATGCACCGATTGGGTCTGCACGGATACGCTGTTATCCCCACCCTCCTCGGCCTTGGTTGCAACGTTCCAGCCATCCTTGCCACGCGAGTCTTGGAAAGTCGGCGGGAGCGATTTATCGCGGCAACCCTGGTCGCCATAGCCGTTCCATGCGCCTCCGCACAGGCCATGATACTCGGCCTTGTGGGAGTTTATGGTTTTCAGTATTTGCTGATTGTTTATGGGACACTCGTCGTTGTATGGATCATTATCGGCATGGTCCTGAACAAGATCATGAAAGGACTAAGCCCGGAATTGCTTATAGAAATACCCCCCTATCGTCTTCCCAGAATCTACACCGTGGCGCAAAAGCTTGGCATGCGAATCAGGGGATTCCTTGTCGAAGCCGTTCCGATCATCTTGATCGCTATTATTATTGTCAACATTCTTTTTTTCGGAGGATTCTTTGACATTGCCGCCAGGATCGCTGCCCCTCTAATAACGGGTATCTGGGGTCTGCCGGAAAATTCGGTCACGGCGATAATAGTGGGACTTTTAAGAAAAGACGCCGCTCTGGGCATGCTTGCAACCACGGCCATGACGGCAAAACAGATGGTGGTCGGATCGGTGGTATTGACCATGTTCTTCCCATGCGTCGCCGCCTTCGTGGTACTTTACAGGGAGCTTGGACTAGCGAATTTTTTCAAGTCCCTGGCCGTCATGCTCACGGCTGCCATCACCGTCGGCGGGCTGCTCAATCTCATAATGTAGTGTCTTTTTCGCCATAGGTGCCACCGCCTGCCTTTCACCCTACGGCACATGAACTTTCCAAAAAGACAACCCCTGGAAAATACGACATCTTTGTTAATGAAACCTAAACACATCCAGCAATCAACAGACTTGTTTATAAGGTTGTTGACAACCATGTTTATACGAGACGCAACCCCCCAAAAACCTCTTTTTTCTTTCGTATTGCATTAACTTTAAGCATTGATATTGCATTAAATTTCAAATAGTTAGGTGTTTATCCCAATAGTTTTCATGACTTGACCGGTATTCGCCGCCACATCACAAACCCGGTGCTAAGATCATTGGAAATATTCTGGAACACAGATATAGGGCGATATATCACTGAGTTCGAAGGGACAACCGAATCGCCCGTTTTAAAGACCGAAATTGATCGGAGGTATATTGAGATCCGGATGACAGGACAGGATGATACGAAAGGTGATCAACTTGATTGTATTTTGCTCTTGATGGTTCAACATGTCTCTTCTAGAAGTCTATACCATTCAGATTCCGGTTTTCGAAGTTCGGCGTTGATGAATTTGCGGTCTTTCCAGATATGATTGACCAGTTCTGCAATCCGCTTGCTCTCTTCGTTTCTGCTCCCGGGGATAGAGGAATAAATTTCACACTTGTTTGACTTGGTATCACAGTGTATCGTGACGAAACTCCCTTCCATTCCCCCTACCAAGGGGACATGGTAATAAAATTCCTTGTCCAGTTTACGTATTTTTTTCGCAAACAATGCCGCGTCACGCTTTGAACGTATTTGAAATACTTTATGTTTATTCATGGTACTTCCTCCCGCCTGTCTGTTCATGGGGAAATTCGATGAATCGAAGAGTTCCACCATGAAGAAGGCACCCTACCTATCGAAGGTATGGAGAGTGTATCGTTTAATATGTGTCCCATTCGCCGATTGTCCGTACTATTGCAGTTGAAATTCATGAGGTCAAGCAAATTGTTGAAATCAACTTTATCTTGTCTCAATCCATTGACTTTTGTTTTGCCGTTCCACTCAGCCGTAACCTCGGACTTAACTTCGCATTCATTGAAAAATATCGATGCCGGGCTACCGTCGATGCTTGTAACGGAGCTCGATCAATGTTCTTCAATTCAACGATCGGCAAGCCCTTTTACCCGAGATATCGGAATCATGTCTTCAACCGTCGCACCTCAATAATCCGATAACCATCAAGAGGGCAACGACAAAACCGAATCCATAGTAAAGTGCGGCAGCCTTGAAATCAAGGATATCATAAGTGGTGACGAATCCCGGGGAATCGATGGAGATGTAGAACCAAAAATATAGAAAGAGGTAAACTATGACAAGGGCGGCACGGTATTTCCCCCAGAGAACGGCGACGGTACACAAAAGTAAAAGGCCGGCTATCTGCGAGAGAGGAACGACTACCTCCAGTTTCACCAAATCTTCCATGGCCAATGATTCTCCTTCCCCCACTAAAACAGTTATCCGCTCCCCCGGATTGTTTTTATTTCATATCTTTGTAAAAGGCACTATATCATATTATTTAAAATGAGAATTTCTGATTAAATCGCCTTCGAGAAATTCGAGGGATACTTCAGGGAGTTTTCCAAACGATCGAATCTCGGACATCATCGATCTTGCCGATAAGATATGTTTTGGCACTTGACAAATGATCTGCCTAAGCATAATCAATTTGAATTCAATCTGCGGCCTGCACGATGAATGCGACAGTGAATCCGAAGGAATCTATGCCTATGAGTAAGACAAGGCGTGAAAAAGCACCCTCCCGGCGCGGCCACATTATTATCGACAGGGAACTTTGCAAGGGGTGCGCATTGTGCATCTACGCCTGTCCCCGGCAGGTCATCGGCATCTCCGACAGTCTCAACGAAAAAGGATATTACCCAGCCGAATTCATTGAGGCACCTGATTCGCACAATAACGGTCGTTGCACGGCATGCGGCTTTTGCGCCATCACCTGTCCAGATGTGGCGATAGAGGTGTACCGTGACTGACAAGGTTTTGATGAGGGGCACCCATGTTATCGCAGAAACCGCTATCCGGGCGGGATGCCGTTTTTACGCGGGATATCCCATCACACCCCAGAACGAACTTGCGGAATATATGTCCGGGGCCATGTTGAAGACCGACGAAGGAACATTTATCCAGGCTGAAAGCGAAATCGCGGCGGTCAACATGGTGATCGGCGCCTCCATGGCGGGCGCTCGCGCCATGACCAGCTCGTCCAGCCCCGGCATAAGCCTCAAACAAGAGGGTATCTCATTTCTAGCCGCCCAGGAATTGCCGGCGGTCATCGTCAACGCCATGCGAGGCGGCCCCGGTCTCGGAAACATAGCGCCGACACAGGGGGATTATTTTCAAGCGACAAGGGGCGGCGGCCACGGCGATTATCGAACTATAGTCCTTGCCCCCGCCAAAGGACAGGAACTTGCCGACCTCACCATAAAGGCCTTTGATTACGCAGATCATTACAGGTCTCCCGTGATCATTCTCATTGACGGCATGATGGGCCAGATGATGGAGCCGGTTTTGCTTCCGGAACCCCTTCAACTTTCCGACCTGCCTTTCAAAGACTGGATCCTCGACGGCGCCCGCCGGCGCCCGTCACGTATAATAAGGTCATTGATTCTTGACCCGGCACTCGAGGAAGAACACAACTGGAAACTCTACCGGAAATACGAAAACATCTCCAGGGAGCTGCAAATTGCCGAAACCTACCAGACAGACGACGCCCGCTTGGTGGTTGTGGCTTATGGCACGGCCGCCAGGATAGCAAAGGGCGCCATAAAACGTGTCCGTGAAATCGGACTCAAGGTTGGTTTGCTTCGACCCTTGACATTGTGGCCCTTCCCCGTGAAGGCCATGGAAGAGGCAAGCCGTTTCGTCAAGGAGTTCCTCGTGTACGAAATGAGCACGGGTCAGATGGTGGAGGATATACGCTTGGCATTGAAGCACAGGAGCGAAGTTCATTTCCATGGAAGACCCGGCGGCATCGTGTCCACGCCCGATGAAATCGCCAAGATTATAACAAGCCTTTATTATCGCCGGGGTCTTGAAGAGGAACCTGGATAATGAAACAAATTTTTCAACGACCCAAATATCTAAAGAAGACTCCCTTCCATTATTGTCCCGGCTGCGGCCACAGCATTATCCACCGGCTTATAGCGGAGGTTCTCGAAGAACTAGATATAGGAGACATCGCTGTGGGAGTCCCTCCCGCAGGTTGCGCTGTCCTGGCATATGATTACCTTGACGTGGACATGGGAGAAGCGGCCCACGGTCGCAGCCCCGCCGTGGCGACAGGCATAAAGCGCACTCTTCCCGACAGGATCGTTTTTTCTTACCAGGGAGATGGGGATATCGCGGCAATAGGCACAGCGGAAACCATCCACTCCGCCAACCGGGGGGAGAATATCACGGTAATCTTCGTCAATAACGGTTGCTATGGAATGACGGGTGGCCAGATGGCGCCCACAACGATCCTGGAACAAGAGACAACCACAACGCCGGGAGGACGATCGGCGGCGCATCACGGACATCCCATCGACCTGAGTGAAATGATCGCCATAACCCACGGCAGTGTTTACATCGAGAGAACTTCTGTACATTCAGTAAAACACATCCTGGGAACCAAAAAAGCTCTCAAGAAGGCCTTTAATTGCCAGATGGAGGGAAGAGGGTTTTCAATGGTGGAAATACTTTCTCCCTGTCCCACGAACTGGAAGCTTTCACCTATCGATTCTTTCAGACGGATTGAAAAGGAAATAACGAAGGCCTACCCCCTGAAGGTAATCAAGGACCTTACCATCGGGGAGAAATAGCTGAAAAAACATGAAAAAAACCATATTTGCGGGATTCGGCGGACAGGGAGTTTTATTGATGGGTTATGTTTTCGCCGTGGCCGCCATGAAAGACGGAAAAAACGTGACCTATCTCCCGTCCTACGGGGCCGAAATGCGAGGCGGCACGGCCAATTGCACCGTCGCAGTTTCCGACGATGAAATTTTCTCTCCAGTTGCCTCGACACCCGATTACGCAGTTATAATGAACAAACCTTCGTTGGCTAAATATGAAAACATGATGAAAAGTGGCGGAATGCTGTTCATCAATTCCAGCATAATTCCTCAGGGACTGTTCAGGAGTGATCTGGCGGCCGTGAGAATACCGGCTAATGACATCGCACGCGAAGTGGGATCCGATCGCGTGGTCAACATGATCATGCTTGGCGCATTTACTGAAAAAACGCGGCTCACTTCTTTAGAATCAATCATAAGCAGTCTCCAGGAAAACGTAAAAGCAAAATCGGCCTCGGTGATGAAACTCAACAAAAAAGCTCTTTATCGAGGCGCGGAATATGTGTCGAGAGGAAATGAATGATGAAAACCGTGAAACAAATCGGTCATTTTTTAAGAAACGAACCGGGAGCACTGTCGGAAGTAAGCGAACTCCTGGGATCCAACGGCATCAACATCATCGGCCTCTATTTCAAGGCCCAGGACAAGGAAGGCCGCCTTCAGTTCGTGGCGAACGACCCGGCAAAGGCGGCCAACGTCATGAAATCGGCAGGCTATGACATAGACGTAACCGATGTCATTGCCTGCGTCGTGCCTCACCACCCGGGAGGTCTCAACGCCGTCCTGAAACCTCTTCGAAACGGACGCATCAACGTTGAATACATATACCCCTGCCTCGGGACAGGCTCCAGGACCATCGTAGTTCTCGGCGTGGACAAGGTGAAAGAGGCCGTCAAAATCTTGGCAGACAACTGGATTCACCTGATGGGAGAAGAACTCTATCGTCTGTAATGGTGGAGTTTGCAGCTCAATGGGAGCGACAAATCAAAACATGTCCGTCCTTCTCTACTCAATCCAAAACTCTACAGAATCAAGAAAATTTCCTTTTCCATCATATAACTCGACCACCCAAAGGCCTTCAGCGCCGTGTACCGTCTTCACCGCCCACGCCCTCCAGCGTGTCCCCGTCGTCAAGGGCAATTCGGTCTTGTGTACCTCCTTGCCGTTGTGAAGCCATAAAAAAATCGCCGTTGTATCCTGCTTGATGTTTACGGCTTCAAGAAAACAATACACCACCTCTACATCGGTGGAGAAGCGGGTGCCGATATCTACCGGTTCCCTGTCTTCGATTCCTCGGGCAACAACAAGACGCCCGACTTCGAACTCGGCCGCCTCCTCACTTGCCGCGACGGGCAAAGCCGTCAACGCCGTCACAAACCATGCCAACACACACAACAAAATACCTTTCTTCATGCCTGGCACCCTCCTCTCCTTCGACACTCGTTTTAACGTGATTTACGACATCTCACCGGTTGACCGTTTTTTCATGGCGGAAATCGCCGACGTCCGGGTTTACGCGTATCTTCCACAGACGAAGAAGGGCGCGGAGTATGGTTTAGGTTTACACGTCGTCTCCCAAGACCCTTCTTGGCGTTCGAGGCTCCAATCCGAAACGATACTTCTTTCTTTGTCCACTATCATCGTCCCATCTTCATCCCCTCGAGGGCTTCAATCCTTTCTTCCAGGGAGGGATGAGTCATGAAAAGTCTTTTGATTCCGGAGGAAGACCACTTGCCGGAAATTCCGAAGGCAGCCATCTGGTCCGGGAGGTGAGACTGCCCGGCGGTCATCTTTAGACGCTTTAGAGCGGCGATCATCTTCTCCCGCCCTTCGAGCGCCGCCGAACCGGCATCCGCCCTGAATTCACGCCGACGGCTGAACCACAAGACTATGATACTTGCCAATATACCAAAAACAATCTGCGTTATGATGGTAGTTACGAAAAAACCCAAACCATGCCCCTCCTCATTTTTAAAGATTACCCGATCCACGAAATGTCCCACCACTCGGGACAGAAATATGACAAAGGTGTTGACCACGCCCTGTATCAAGGCAAGGGTCACCATATCACCGTTGGCTATGTGGCTCACCTCGTGGGCAAGCACCGCTTCCACTTCGTCACGGTTCATGGAGCGTAGCAGCCCCGTACTAACCGCCACGAGGGAGCTGTTCTTGCTCATGCCCGTGGCAAAAGCATTGGGTTCCGGGGAATCGTAAATTGCGACCTCGGGCATTCCAATATTGGCTTCCCGTGCTTGCCGTTTGACCGTGTTCACGAGCCACAACTCAATTTCGTTCGAGGGCGCCCTGATCACCCGGGCACCGGTCAGGCTTTTCGCCGTCCATTTCGACATGGCGAGGGAGATGAACGAACCCCCGAAACCAAAGACCGCTGCAAATATTAAAAGGTTGGTCATATTCAGGCCGACTCCCCGTTCGTCCAGTATGGTATCAACGCCCAAAAGACTTAATACGACGAACAGGACCGCCAATACGGCTATGTTTGTCACCATGAACAGCAAGATCCGCTTCATAAAATACTACCCCTCTTTTCGTGAAATTTATTGTAATATAATCATTATACGCGTTGCGGCAAGAATACCCGCTTGCGCACGGGGGAGTCAATACCTTCGACCATCGAGAAAAATACCCTCGGGGAGAAAATCCGAAAAATCAATCTGTTTCGCACCCTCGCCATTTCTTTTTCACCGATAACCGGCCTACACCTATATCTTATACATTAAAGTGGTTCTTTCTTTTTTACATTCTCAATTTCTCTGGTCGTTCCGATAACCAGGAGACGGTCGCCTGCTTCAAGACGCTCAAAAGGTCCTGGCATGTAGATACTTTCTTCGTTTCTCCTGATTCCTACGACCGTTACAGAATAATTCTGTGAAATTGTGCATCCGCCAAGCTCGTGCCGTGGAGGACCGAATCTTCCGCAAGTGCGATTTCCGCAATATCGAATCTATCAGATTGCGACAAATCATCATTTGTTGATACCACCTGCTTGTTCAGGAGATTTTCAGCTTCTTTCAATTCCGTGGGAAGTCCCACCAGTATTAAACGGTCGCCCGGATAGATCTGGAAATCAGGACCCGGTGTGTAGTGTACCCGTCCTCCCCTGCTTACAGCAATGATCGATACATTGGCCGCCGACCTGAGAGGGATGTCCCGCACCTTTTTCCCGGCGTAAGCGGACCCCGACCCAATGCGTATTTCCTTGAAGGATATGGGCATGTCGCTTTCGTCCGGCAACACCCATGGCATCCGTGAGCGAATCCACCGCCTGTTCCGCAGCGTCTCTAAAGGGACGGAACACCACGTGAGCACCGGACTTCAGGCAAAGGTCAGCCTCTTCCTCGTTTACAGCCGTCAGCGCCACCTTTCCATTGAAGCCCTTGTTTTTCAAAAGGTTCAAGAGGACTAAATTCAACTCCCTGTTCCGGACCGTACATACAACCCAGCTTGCCTTGCTCAACGGCAGTTGTTCCAACATTTCGGGATCGGACATGTCGCCGTAACGGCAAGGGACATCAAGAGACAGCCAGCGTTCCAGCTCCACAGGATCGAAATCCACTCCGCAAAGGTCTTGTTTCTGGCCAGCAGTTGGGACGCGATACCGCTCCCGTAACTCCCCAGGCCGACAAGAATAACATCGACCTTGGGCAGCAGTTCGGAAGGGAGGTCGTCAAGGGTCTCTCTGTAAGGATTCTTTCTTTCAAAGAGCTTCAATGGACCTTTTAGGAATTGATAGAGTTTGGCCGAGTTTAGAATCAGGTAAGTAGAGACAAATATCGTAACCACGCCAATCAGGGTTATCATTCCGATCTTTTCGTCGCCTATGTGCCCCAGACTGTGATCCAGCGCGGCCACTATGAGTGAAAATTCGCTCATCTGGGCCAAGGTGATACCGAAAATGAAACCGGTCCTTCTTCGGTAACCCATGACCCCCATTATTATAATTATTATAAGGGGTTTTCCGACCAACACGAAGATCGAAAGCCATATCGACGGTATCACCTGGGCCCCCACTGTAGACCAGTCGAGTCTCGCTCCAAGATCTATAAAAAAGAAAACAAAGAGAAAATCCCGGAGCGAGATGAGCCGCCCGACAATCGTGTCTCGATAATGGGACGAGGCCAATGAGACGCCTGCCAGGAAGGCCCCGATTTCCTTGCTGAATCCAAGGAATTCGGACGTACCGCCCAAAAATATGGCCCAGGTTATGGCAAAAAGGACAAGCAGTTCTTGAGATGATGCCAATCGTCTCAATAGACCGGGTATGACATAGACCGTGATGAGTAAGACGGAGGCAAGGAATCCAACACCCTTAAAAACCACTATCATCGTTACGAACCAAGCCGGTTCATCAACGCCTATTCTTGATCCCATGGTCGTCAACACCACCAAGGCGGCGATAGCCGCTATATCCTGGACAATGAGAATTCCAATGGCTATCTGGCCGTGAAGGGCGTCGATTTCCTTCTTGTCGGAAAGAAGCTTAACAATGATGATCGTACTCGAAAAGGTCAAGGCGATGGCGACATACAACGCACTGATGGTTGTCATCCCGAAAAGAAGAGATATGACAAAACCGATGGCCGCGGTGAAAACGATTGAATTCTCCGGATTAAAGGCAGAGCAAAGGCCGGTACGCTGAGGGAGGGTTCTTTTTATCTGACGCCGCCCATGTTTCGAACCCCCGCAAGGATACATTCTCCAAGACTTTGTTCACTCCTAAAATGGGTGCTCCATGCCCTGGATAAAGAGAAGACACGGATAAGGAGAGAAGTCGCTCGTAAGACGACAGGATGCCCTCTGGGTGGGTACAGAAATAATTCAACTCTCCACCGCCCCGCATGTTCAGGATCGTGTCTCCCGCAATCAGTACCCCTTCCTTTTCACAGTAAAAACAGAGACTGTCGGGGGTGTGTCCCGGGGTCTCAACAACCCGCCAGTGAGTAAAATCCCCAGGGGATTCCCCCTCGATGAGATCACAGTCAACGTCGTAGGATATTCGGTTATGCCTTCGCATGAGCGGCAAAGGAATCCCCCGATGAGGGCTCAACATGCCGTACCATGTCCCCTTTACTTTGCGGGGCATCCCGAAGACAATCGGTACCAGGCCTCTGATCCACCTGCGTAAAGAGGGCACGGCCAGGACCTTGTCGCCCTCTATGTAGTCCCGAACCAGCTTGCCGAAGTGAACCCGGCTTCCGGGACAGAGGCGGAGAAGTTCCTCGATTCCTCCGATATGGTCATAATGAAAGTGTGTTGACGTTATAAATGTCAAACGATTAGGCTCAACCATCAATTCTTCCTTCATGTAGCGGACCAGGAGTTGTGCGTCACGTCTCGTCCCCACATCAACGGCCATGAACCTTCCTCTTTCTTCTATGAGCCAGGGATTCGCGTGGCCCGCTGCGGGTGGTGAATATATCCCTATTTCCATAGCGTGACCTCCTTTTTTATGGAACCTCTTCGCCGCTTGCCGCTTTTTGTGAGTCGCCGGTGACGAAGCAGAACATAGGTGGCCCCGGCGCCGCCGTCGCATAACCTGGCGCTCGAATAAGCTATTATCCAGGCACGAAAGGGCCCCTTCGTCAGCCACTCCCTCACCATGGTCTTAAGCACAGGTTTTACCGGCGACGACTTCCCTCTTCCGTGGATTATCAGTATCATGCGAATGCCTCTTTCTATTGAACGGGCGAAGAAACTTTCAAGGGCTTCTGCGGCTTTCAGCCTTGTCAATCCGTGCAGATCAATGTAAGCCTGGACCGCAAACTCTCCGCCGTGAAGGCGCTCTATTACATTCCCCTGCTCGTGATACAGGGTGCCCGCCATATATTCCGGCGTCTGCTCCACAGCAAAACCGGATCCCTTCCCCACAAGATCTCTTAGTGAATCGACGACATCCTGTTCGTCGCCATGCCGGTTTATACTATTCAGCAGCCCCTGTTTTTTCCCCGCCTCTTCCCGCTCGATCTTCTCTTTTAACGGCTCCACTCCCGCCATGGCCCGCCGAAAAAGCTCAATATCGCCGCAATGCGGCGATTCCGACTTCTCTCGATCTATAGCTGTCGGTGTCTTCGGTTTCGAAGGCTTATCGGTATCTGGAAACAAGCGGATATCATCGAGGCCTTCAAAAGGACGAAAACGAAGAGAATGGTACGATCTCATTGAACAACCACCCCCTAAGGCGAAACAAAAGACTCTTCCGCTCGAGATTTATATATTTATTGGTTTCTCAAAACCCCTTTCCTCTTGGTCAGGCGTTCAAAAGTGAGTGACGGACCGAGTCTCATGAATCTTCGTACTGCTCATACAAATCGTCTTTCCGGGCATTGCAGGATCCATGCGAATATAAAGGATCGTAAGCCGATTCCCTCCAGTCGCCAACCTGCTTGAGCACCCCGGCCACGGTATTTTCTCCCACTAACCTTTCCGCGTAAGCGCGGGCCTCCGACATGTCAAGCTCGCGCAGATATCTTTGAACCTCGGGGATATACCTCGGGTCGATACTCAGTATCCGAACACCTACTCCCGCAAGAAACGGCAGATAATCTTTGTCGCGCGCCTTTTCACCGCAAAGTGAGACTTCTTTCCCTCTTTCGGAAAAAGCCGTAACGATCTTCTTTATACTTCTGAGAACGGAGGGGTGAAAAGGCTGATAATATTTGGCCACTTTATCATTTCCACGATCCGCCGCCAGCATGTACTGGACCAAGTCGTTTGTGCCAATGGAAGCAAAGTCAACCGCTTCCGCAACGTCATCGATGATATCAACAAGGGCGGGCACCTCGATCATCAAGCCTATGGACGGTCTATCGTTGCAGGGCAACCCCTCCTTTTGCATCTGGTTCACGCAAGACAGTACGAAGTCGCGCGCTTCCCGGAATTCGTCGAGCGAGGACACCAGGGGGAAAAGTATGCCCATTTTATAAAATCCCGCCCCCGCCCTGAGGACAGCCCTTACCTGTTGCTCGAATATATCCTTGTTTTCGAAAAGAAACCTGATAGATCGCAGCCCCAATTGAGGGTTGTCTTCCTGTCGGGACTCCGCGTACGGCAACATCTTGTCACCTGCAAGGTCAAGTGTTCTGATAACCACCGGCCGACCTTCCATCTCTGAAAACAATTTTCGGTAAACTTGGTACTGCTCTTCCTCCGATGGATAGCTCGACCTGACAAGATAGGGAAACTCTGTGCGGTACAGCCCCACGCCTTCGGCCTTCAACGCCCTTGCGATCTCCAGTTCTCCCAGGATGTTGATATTCGCCATAAGGCGAATCCTCTCGCCATCCCTTGTAAGGGTGACATCTCTGACATTCCTCGAAAGTAAATCGATCGATGCCCGCGTTTTGTTTCTCGTCTCGAACTGTTCCACCACGTCCGGCGCGGGATCTACATACACGTTCCCCAGATCGGCGTCGAGCAGGATGGGGATCCCCCTGGGAATTCCAAGCAATTCTTTGTTATCGACCAATACAAGTGGAAATTGGAGCGAACGGGAAAGAATGGAGACATGCGACGTCAGCCCTCCTCCAACGAGTACGGCTCCGCGCACGTCTTCCGCAACAAGCCTGAGCATGTCCGAAGGATAGAGCATGTCTGTTACGATGACCCGTTCCGCCACAGGCATTCCGTCTGCGACATTTATCGCTTGCAGATTAGCGATAATGCGCAGCGCCAAGTCTTCCACGTCAAGCGCCTTCTCGCGAAGCGCCTCGTGACTGCTCGATGAAAAAAGCTTTATATAGTGATTGGCGGTCAATCGTACGGCCTCGGCCGCCCCTTTCCCACTTCCCATGTAATCGAAAACACGTCGGGAAAAACCCGCGTCCTTTAGAATCATGTGATGAGCGTCGAATATAAGTGAAGCTGCTTCGGGAAGCCTCTCGAAAAGTCTCCTTTGCAGCTCTTCCAGTTGGCGTGCCGTTTCAGAGAGTGATCTCTTGAAGTCTTCCACCGTGGATGTTTCGCCCACGGTTATTATTTCTTCTCCAAGTTCCGCTCCCTTGTGGTCAAAAATCGCCGAAAGACCGAAGGCAAATCCTCCTGAAGCGCTTCTGCCCTTTACAAACCGGAGACGTTTGAAAAATTCATCAATGTTTGGTGGGGGGGTCGGAACGTCAAGGCCGATCAGAAGCCGTGCATTGGCGATGACTCCTGCCAGCTGGGCGGCTATACCCCTAAGTGCCATGGCATCGGCGGCACCGAAATAATTGGGACCTTCGTGCTGAACCACTATCACACCGATGCGTTCTTTGCCCCGGGTGATGGGGATGGCAAGAAAGGACTCGTACCTTCCATCGTATGCTTCATTGAAGTATTTAAATTCAGGGTTGTATTTGACTGATCCTTTAAGTATTGGATTACATATTTCCATGGCTTTTCCGACCAACCCTTCTCCAAGCTTCATCCTGACCCGGTCAACGGCACCCGGATTGAGTCCCCGCGTGGCCTTCAGTGCCAGTTCCCTATTCATCTCATCGTAAAGATAAATTGAACATACAGGCACTCTCAGATGTTCCGCAACCATTACGACAGTACGTTGAAGAAATCCTTCTATATTCTCGCTGCCTACAAGCAACGAGGCAATCTCGCTCATATCGCAAAGCATGCTCAGATGGGTATCTTCGGTCCTTCTCATTGATTCACCAATTCAATATGGCAGGACAGAGCGTTTTTCAGGGGTATCGAGTCTTCACCGACAGGGACAAATCTTCTCCACCGTATTGCACCGTCCCCCATCTCGTAATGCACATAACTTTTTAAATTTTAGCCGGATTAGACATGGAGGTCAAATTACAAATCAGACTATATTCGAAATTGCGCGCCATCGACGGCAAATTCAAACCGGGAGCATAGGAACGTTCCTCAATCCTCGAATGGGGAACAGAGAGTATGACGGACGGGGACGGTATCCAGTTATATATTATTACGTACTCGTATGCAGAGATCCCCACCTCGACTCGTGCGCCGCGGTAAGGCGGGAAACAAGCGGGCATTCCCTTGTTATCAATATCGCAAGGAAAAACCGGTACCGGTCAATATCACCCTATTCTCCCCTCGGCCTCCGTCTTTCTTTGGATGGGTGACTTGACACGACATTCGCCGTGGGACGGGCCCCTGTATCACGGAGCAGACGCTGAAACTCTGGGCAGGAATAGAGAAGCTTTGCAGCCACTTTCCTTACGCGATCCACCTGCTCTTCAGGCAGCGCTAACGACGTGGGGATACCCTGGAAATAATCTCTTTCCGATTCTTCGGAAAGGGCGTTGAAGGTGATATGTGTAAGGTAGAACTCGATTGGATAGGCTTCCCCTCTGTCTTCGACACGCCATTTCCGAATGGTGCGATACAAGAGATCGATCGTTTCAAAGTTGTACCGGCTGATCATGATGGCGGAAGTACTTGAAAGCATCTCTCCAAGCCCCGGTATCTTCCCCATTGATCCTCCGCCAGCCCGCACCCGCGTTTCCGCATCAACTATTATAATAGCCACACGCTGAACGCCGTCCCGTTTCGATTTAGAAAGAACCTCTTTAATGCCCCCCGATGCCTCTATAATATCGATCAAGGTACGTATACCGAGATTGTCAGAGACACCACCATCGACGAGATATAAATATGGTATCGATTCTTGGTTAAGATAAGCACTTGCCCGCACCGCCATGTGATAAGTGCGGCTCCGCATATCTCTATTTTTCAGGGATTCTTCCATCCATTGCGGTATCTCGATGGCGCAATGATCAGCGTAATTCTTTATAATGATCGGTGTAAAAAGCCCGGGCACAGCAGAGGAAGCCGCTACGGCCCGCGATACAGAAAAGCTGTAATAATCGGAACAGATCCATTCGAAAGATCCGGGCATTATGGGAAATCCATATCCTCCGGCAAGGTCCGTTGTCATGATGACGATCGCAGGACGATCGGGATCGCGCATATCCTTCATCAGTGCTCCACCGAAGAGAATGTCGTCATAATATCGCTGGGCAAGATCACTCCTCCCGAAGCGGGGTGAGGCCAGTGTCGGCCAGTAAATCGGATTAAAAAGCATTCTCAGAAGCGCACCCTGGACATTACGAAGAAGAAATCTCTCCCTGAAGTCGTCAAATATTTTTTTTCCGTTAAGACCGTAATAGGCAGCCGTAAAGCTGCCGCCTGACACGGAGGTTATCATTGAAACTTTATCCAGCATTGTTGTTGTCTCAGACCCGCTTTCCCAGTCGATTCCAATTCCGTCGAGGGCTTCAAGCGTTCCGTATGCAAGCGATGCCGCCCTTGTCCCCCCACCGGAAAACGCGAGGATAATAATCAAATCATCACCGACGACTCCCTGCTCGTATGTCATGCTATATTGATATTCAGGGACAAAACCGGCTTCCATGGGCTTGTTCAGAGGGTAATGGGCCGCGCAGCCTGCGAGAAAAAAAAGGCTGGGCAGAATGAGCAAATAAATAGTCTCTATGGCGAGCTTGCTGCTGCTCCCGGCGCTCACACCTTTTACAATGCCTGCCCTGCTCATGACGTAAGAACCGTTTCGTTTTAGACGTACCAATAAAGTATATAAAGACAAAGACATTGACGGCCGAAAGACAGGCAACTGCAACACTTCATTATCGACCCCACTCATTGAAGACCCACAATCACAATTCGTTCGGCGGAGTCAAGTAAAGTTATAAGGTCATTTGCCCGAATCATCCGGGGTTGGAGATGACGGTCAGTGCATCATGGTCTGATCCACCTGCTCGACCCTGGTCCCATATTAACTTGACTTCTATTGCCATCCACCAAGCGCTTTGTAGAGTCCAACAAGGTTCATTCTCCACTCCAGTTGCAATCCTATAAGCCCCTGTTCTGCAGCGTACAGCGACCTCTGAGCATCAAGGACACTCAGGTAACTGTCGATTCCGTCGGTATAGCGGGACTCCGATATCAGAAATGTTCTTTCCATGGCATCTACCAATGCCTTCTGTGCTTCTATCCTCCGATTCAGCGTTCCCCGTACCGCGAGGATATCCGCAACCTCCCTGAAGGCAGTCTGAATCACCTTTTCATATTCAGCCACCACCATCTCACGTTCCACTTTCGATATCTCGTAGGCCAAGCGGACCCGGGGGTCAAAAATTGGAATTGTAAGCTGCGGGACAAAACTCCAGGCTCCGGAACCCGACTCGAACAATCCGGACAGGTCACTTGCTGTTGTTCCAACGGTGGATGTCAATGTAATTCGCGGAAAAAAGGCCGCCCGGGCGGCGCCTATATTGGCATGGGCCGCTTTGAGTCGATGTTCGGCCGACAATACGTCAGGCCTCGACAGGAGGATTTCCGAGGACAAGCCGGGAGACACCTCTTGCGGCGGCTCCGCCTTTCTAAATTTGGAGGGAAGGTCGTCCACTGGAATTTGTGCCCCTGTCAGCAACGAAAGTGCATTTTGTCCCTGCGCCACGAGCTGCATAAAGAGCGACTCGTCTCTGCGGGCACTTTCCACCTGGGTACGGGCCCTTTGAAGGTCGAGCTCCGAAGCGACACCGTTTTCATAGCGGGTATTCATAAGCCTGTATGAAGCTTCCTGGGCCTCGAGGGTGGAACGGGCAAGTTCCAGATTTTCATTATCCGCTGCCAACGCGAACCAGGTATTGGCGACTTCCGAAATAAGGACCGACAAGGCGGCTCTACGTGCCTGTTCGAGGGAAAAATATTCTTCGAGCGCGCTGTCTCTCAGGTTTCTAATGCGACCGAAAAAGTCGAGTTCCCAGGCCGGAACAGCTAAACCGACACTATACTGTTCCCTCGTCATTGCATGCCCCGTCATTGACAAATCCTCGGGAACACGTTCTCTGGTGTACCCGCCGGTTGCATCAACGGTGGGCAACAATTCGGCCCGCCTTATGCCGTACATTGCTCGAGCCCTCTCCACGTTAAGCGCGGCGATGCGCAAATCGCGATTATTTTCCAAGGCCATTTCAATAACACGTTGAAGTTTCAAGTCCGGAAAATGTTCACGCCACCGCAAGGGAGGCACACTTCCCCGGGGTAAATCCGAAAGAGCCTCTTCGTAAACTCCTCCTCCTGGCCATTCTTCCGGCACCGGTGCATCGGGCTGCTTGTATGCCGGAGCAAACGAGCAGCCGATCAGGATTAATATCGATAAGAGAGCCGAGACCGTCTTACTCTTCATTTCTGTCCCCCTCTATTATCTTTCCGCGCCGCTTGTTGAACCAATTGGACATGTCTTCCAAGAGCTTGTAAAACATGGGCACAAAGAGGAGGGCAAGGGAACTGGCAAAAACCATGCCCCCCACAACCACGGCCCCGATCCCCTGGCGGCTCGCAGCGCCGGCGCCTGTGGCGACCGCAAGCGGAATGGTGCCTATTATAAAAGTTCCCGCCGTCATGGCGATGGCCCTAAACCTTTGCCTGGTCGCGGCAAGCGCCGCCTCGGAGGATGACATTCCTTCCTCGCGGTTCTGCGCCGCAAAAGCCACTATCAGGATGGAGTTCTTGGCGGCGAGACCGATAAGCACCAGCAAGCCGACCTGGAAATAAATGTCGTTCGGAAAACCTCTCACAGTGGCTGCAAAAGCCGCCCCTAGGACGCCAATTGGAACGGCTGACATGATTGCGATAGGTAAGGACCACCGCTCATACTGGGCCGCCAGAATCAGAATGACCATGACGAATCCCAAGGCAAACGCCAAACCACCCGTGCCCTTGGCTACGTCGAGCTGGTAGGCTTCGCCTATCCAACCTATTTGAACGTCCCCCCCCTTCGCCGAGAAGAGATTCTCTATTACTTCTTCCATGGCCGCCTTGGCCTGCCCGGTCGTGTAGCCGGGGGCGGCATCAGCCAGGAAACGGGCGGCATTATATACGTTGTAACGGTTGATGATGTCCGCCCCGGCAATCCTCTCCAGATCCACCAAAGAACTGACGGGTATTATCATGCCGGATTCGGATCTCACGAACACTTTGCTCAGATCCTCAGGGTGACTCCTGAATTCCTTGTCGGATTGGAGGTTGACCCGCCAATTACGCCCAAGGTAGGTAAAGTCGTTGACGTAGAGAGATCCAAAGGTGCTACTCAAGGAGTTAAAAACGTGACTGACGGGCACACCCATCTCCAGCGCCTTTTCCCGATCCACTTTGGCGTAATATCTCGGGATGTCGGTTTGCAGCGTAGTGCGGGCGTTGACGATCTCCGGACGCCCGTTCGCTTCCTTCATCATTCTTTGCGCAATCTCTTCGATCTCCCGGATAGGTGCATCACCACGCATCTGGAGATACCCTTCCACGCCGCCCGTAAGGGAAAGACCGTGGATGGGAGGCGGCAGAAAGGCATACACGTTCGCCTCCTTTAATCCCATTCCCATTCCCATGACGCGGCCAGCGAGGGATGCGGCATCCTGCCCCCGGCCCCTGCGATCACTCCAGTCTGTCAGCTTTAAAAATCCCATGCCTGCGTTTGTCCGCAATGAATGGGCGAATATATCGAATCCGGACATGATCGTGGCATCCTTAATTTCATCCAATTCACGAGTCATTTCCGTAAGCTGGTCTCTCACCTTTTCCGTCCGCTTTAGTGATGAAACGGGAGGCAGCTGGTACACCGCCATTACCACGCCCTGGTCTTCCTGGGGAACCAGGGCCGTTGGCAACCTGTTTGCCATTAACACCGCCAGAACTATGAGAACGAAAAAAACAATACAGCCGATGACGTAATGACGGACAAAGTAGCCCGCCATCCTCACGGCGACATCGGTTATTTTTGCAAAGGCCACATTGAAAAATACAAAAGGTTTGATAACCTCACGCTTCTGCCTGTCAAGAAGAAGTGAGCATAATGCCGGCGTAAGGGTGATTGCTACGATACCTGAAAGAAACACAGAAACCGCGATCGTGACGGCAAACTGGCGATATAATACACCTGTCATGCCTCCCAGAAAAGCCACGGGGACAAAGACCGAAACCAGGACCAGCGTCGCTGCAATAACGGCGCCTAAAACCTGATCCATGGTTTTTATGGAAGCTTCATGGGCCTTCAGATTATTGACCATCATCTGGCGATCCACGTTTTCCATGATGATGATGGCGTCGTCCACCACTATACCGATAGCCAGGATCAACCCGAAGAGGGTTAGAAGGTTTATGGAAAAACCCAAAACCAACATGCCTGCAAAGGTGCCTATAAGAGAAACGGGAATGGCCAAAACGGGGATCAACGTCGCCCGAATATGCTGGATAAAGATAAAGGTCACCAACACGACCAGGATCGCGGCGATGATAAAAGTAATTATCACCTCGTGTATAGATATCTTTATGAATTCGGTCGAATCGTAACCGATGGCATAGGTAAGACCTTCAGGAAAATTTTCCTTTAGTTCCGCGAGCTTTTTATGCACCGCCTCCGCCGTATCCAGCGCGTTTGCCCCCGGCTGCAGATACACGGCTATGGGAACGGACAGATGGCCGTTGTATGTTGCCGAAAAGGCATAATTCTCCGCACCAAGTTCGGTCCAGGCGACATCCCCGACACGCAGAATGCCTACCTCATCGTCAGCTTTCAGGATGATCTGTTTGAATCCTTCGGGTGTCGTCATCTGACCCCTGGTGGTCACGGTGTAGGTAAAGGCCTGCCCTTCCGGAGAAGGTTCGGCCCCCAACCGACCGGCCGCAAACTGGTCGCTTTGGGTCCGTATGGCGGAGGCGACGTCCAATGGTGTTAGTTCATATTGAGCCATTTTGTCCGGACTCAGCCATATGCGCATGGAATAGTCCGGTGAACCAAAAGTCGATGCATCGCCCACGCCGGGAAGGCGAACCAGCTCATCTATAATATTTAATATTGCGTAATTACCCATGAACAGGGAGTCATACCTGTCGTCGGGAGAGTATAAAGACGCAACCATCAAGATGTTCGACGACCGCGAGATGACACGCACACCCTGCTCCCGAACCGCTTGAGGCAGCCTGGGGAAACCCGCCTGGACGCGACTGTCTACATTGATAGTCGCTTGGTCGGGATCCGTTCCCATCTCGAAAGCGACAACGATAACGAGATAGCCGTCGTCCATAGCGGTAGAGGTCATGTATATCATGTCGTCCACGCCGTTGATTTCCTGCTCCAGGGTTCCGGCGACCGACTCGGCCATCACCTCCGCGCTCGCGCCGGGATACTTTGCTATTACAAAAACCTCGGGCGGAACTACCTCGGGATACTGTTCCACCGCCAAAATATTCATGGCTGCGATCCCTGCGATCACAATGATGATTGATATAACCGACGCAAAAATAGGGCGATCGATGAAAAAACTTCGCATCACCGTACCTCCCCGCCATTGTCTCCACTAACAGAGCCGGGTACCTTTCCTTGCCCTTCAATCGATACCTTCAGCCCGTCACGCAGGGCCACATGTCCCTCTACTACGACACGATCACCCTCCGTCAGGCCGGCCGTTATCACATGCCTTCCTTCAATAACCGGGCCAAGCTCCACCCTCCGCTCACGGGCTATGTTTTCGTCATCAACCACAAAAAGGCGGACGCTTTCCTGTACCTGGCTTATGGCCGTTTCAGGCACCAAAATCGCTCCATCAATCATATCTAAAAGCATTTGGACACGAACAAACTGACCCGGCACAAGGAGCTTGTCGGGGTTGGAAAAGACCGCCCTGTAGGTAACCGTCCCTGTTCTCGGGTCAATGGTGCTTGATGTAAAGTCTATGTCGCCTTTACGGTCCAGGATGGTTCCGTCTGGTAGAATCAGTTCTACTTGCCTGTAGCGCCGTTCGCCGGAAAAACGATTGATTGTGAACCGATGTGTCAGGGCATCTTCTTCGGGAAGTGAAAAATGGACATGCACCGGGTCGATTTGAGTAATTGTCGTGAGCAGGCGGCCCCATTCGATAAGATTGCCCTCTGACACGGACTCCATGCCCGTAATACCACCCACTGGCGCCTGGACTTCGGTGTAACGCAGGTTGCGCCTGGCATCGGCAAGGTTTGCCTCGGCCCTTTCAAAACGCGCCAGCGCGAGTTCATAGTCCGTTATCGCCTTGTCACGTTCCTGCTCGCTTACCGCCTTCTGCGCATAAAGACGCATGTACCTGTCACGTTCTCTCAGGGCGCTGTCGAAATTGGCGGATGCATCAGTAAGCTCAGCCTTCGCCTTTTGCAAAGCTATTTTGTACGGTTCCGGATCGATTAGAAACAGAACATCGTTCTCTTCGACCAGTCGACCTTCATCGTAGCGCTTTTCCTGTAAGATTCCCTGTACCCTCGCCCGCACTTCGACTTCGCGGGCACCGCGTACCCTGGCGGGATATTGTCGGTAATAATCAATCTCCTTTTTTTCAACGGTCATTACGTTCACGACAGGATCGTACACGATCCTCCCTTCGACCTCATCATTGCCGCAGGCGGTAGCCAGCATCATAATGAAGGGGACGATCAGCAGCAGTATCCATTGTCTCTGTCTCAGAAAAACCGCCTTTATTCCTTTTTTCATCAATTCCTCCAAGACCCCCCCTGGGGAATGTTTTATTATATTGAAAATAGAACCACGATGGCCTTCAATGCATATGCCGTTTACAAGACCATTAATTATAATTATCGATGTTTTTCATACATATCGGGATCTTACAGCATCCCAACAGCTCTCCACAATCCGCGAAATCATTTTTTCGTCGAGTGTCTCAAAACCGAAAACGTGATCTCTCATCAGCACAAGCAAGGGACCGAAGGTGAGAGCGAAAAGAACTCCCTCCGGGAGGTTCTTCATTATACCCTGTTTTACACCTTCCGACAGGATCTTGCTGACCACGTCACCGGAATCGGCTTCTCCCAGTATCTTGTCGCGGCGGCGTGAAACACCGTACGGGGAATTGAAATATTGTTCCATGTACCTGTAATGGAGCGGATTAGCCACGAAGTATCTCACCACAGCCCCCACAAGAAAAAGAAATCGCTCCCGAATGGGCTGCTCCTCTGAGCAGCCTTCCCGGAGCATTTCTTGGATTTTTTCCTCGAGCGACAGATGCAGCTCGTTGATAAGAACGTCTCTGTTCTCGAAGTAGTGGTAGATCGTTCCCGTTGCAACGCCTGCTCGTTCCGCGATCTCGGACATGGGAGAACCGTGAAATCCGCGTTCTGCTATCAATTCCATGGCAGCCAGCATAATATCTTCACGTTTTTCGCCCTTTTTCATAATATAATCCCCATAACGCCGAATGAACTTTCATTCGATTTCGGCATTAATAACCGACAGTGGGGTCCATGTCAATAATTTTCGACAAATTTTTTTGAAAGCCATATTTTTACCATGGCCGCCCCCCTGACTCCATGACCCATTGGAAGCTTCTTTAGAAAATGCTATAAAAGCAAACATATAAGGAAAAAGGAGCACCGCCGTGGCCGATATAAAAATACCGCGGGTAATGTCCACCCAACGCCACCACAACGTTCGGCCTCCTTTCTTTGCCGAAAACCAAGACATGTCCGGTAACGACGAAGGACAAGAGGCATACTATGTTTTTTCGCATCTGGGATGTGATGAACAGATGTGGAACTGCGAGGGAAAGGAAGTTGATGACTTCGTCGTCGGGAATCATAAGTATCCCTTTTATCCCTGCGACATTAGCATATCCCGGTGGTTCGGAGAATTCTGTCCACTTGAAATCAACGCAATTCCTAATTTCGACTTCGACATGGAGACCTCAATAGCATTCTTCAACGAAGAAGTGTCGGACATATTGCCTCGCGAGGCCTCTTCGGCACTGATACTTGACTGGGGAACCAAGTCCATCGACGAAGATCATAGGGAAGTTACATCGCGATTCATAAAAGCGCTCGGTGAGGGACATACGCCTATTCTCCAGCCCCTCATGCTGGAGGCGGCCCATATTCGAAAATTTCCAGGTTGACATGACGGAACTGCAGGGACAAGTAGAAAAGGTCGTATATACTGATGATGAATCGGGATTCACCATTGCCCGCGTGAGGGTGAGTGCCCGCCGGGAACTCGTTACTTGCGTGGGACCCATGATAAAGACCATTCCCGGAGAACTCTTGGCCATGAAGGGCGAGTGGACCAACCATCCCCGCTATGGCCGCCAGTTCAGGGTTGATTCATGCCGAACAGCCGTCCCCGCCACGGCCAAAGGCATCGAAAAATATCTCGGGTCCGGACTCATAAAAGGCATCGGGCCGGTTATGTCCAAGAGGATTGTCAGCAGGTTCGGAACCGACACTCTCAATATAATAGAAAACGACATCGATCGTCTTACCGAAATCCCAGGGATCGGAGAACACCGCCTCAAAATAATTGAAAAGGCATGGCGGGACCAGAAGGAAATCAGATCTGTCATGATATTTCTCCAAGGACACGGCGTAAGTTCCGGTTATGCCTCCCGAATCTTCAAGCAATACGGAAACGAGGCCGTGAATATCGTCACTGACAACCCCTATCGCCTGGCCACCGATATCCCCGGGATAGGCTTTCTGACCGCCGACAGGATCGCTCAAAACATGGGTTTTTCGAACGATTCACTCAAGCGGGCCGAGGCTGGAATCCTGTACGTTTTGAACGGCTTTGCCCAAGAAGGACATGTCTGTTACCCTGAAGACCTCCTACTGGAAGCGGTCCAAAATATTCTCGGCACGAAGAAGGATATAATAGAATCAGCTCTCAAGGGGCTGATACTCCAAATGCAAGTTATCGTCGATGGCAAGATTGGAAAGGAAGATTCGGCAATTTACTTGCCTTATCTCCATGCGGCTGAAACTCAGGCGGCCAAACACCTTAAAGCCCTTGTCGATCATCCCGGGAAAGCACCGGCACAGCCACACGAAAGGGTCGTTGAAGTTGTAAGAAAGACACTGGCAATGGAACCCGCCCCCGAACAGATTCGAGCCGTAAAGGCTTCGCAATGTGCGAAGGTAATGATAATAACAGGAGGCCCCGGGACAGGAAAGACGACAATTATCCGGGCCGTCATCGCCATGTGGGAGGCAGGTCGGTCGAAAGTGCTGCTCGCGGCCCCCACAGGAAGGGCTGCGAAACGTCTCGAAGAGACCACGGACCGACCGGCAAAGACGATTCACCGGCTCTTGGAGTTCAGCGGCAGACAGGGCGGATTTCACAGGAACAGGGACAATCCCTTGGCCTGCGACCTTCTCATCGTCGACGAAGCCTCCATGATCGACATACCTCTAATGCACCGGCTTCTTGAGGCCGTGCCTCTTCATGCCACGCTTATTTTGGTCGGCGACGTAAATCAACTACCTTCCGTTGGTCCTGGAAATGTTTTGCGAGATTGTATCGAATCGGGGATGATACCCGTGGTCAAGTTAAACGAAGTATACAGGCAGGCCCGTGAAAGCGCCGTCATCATAAACGCCCATCGCATCAACAGGGGGGAAACGCAACTGTTGGACGGTTCGAGGAACGAGCTTTCTGATTTTTACTTCATAGAGCAAGAGAACCCGGAAAAGGCGGTGGAAACGCTCATCCATCTCGTCGCCGAACGAATACCATCCCGCTTTGGATTGAATCCGCTTTTGGATGTCCAGGTTCTCAGCCCTATGAACAAAGGGACCATGGGTGTCGACAATCTGAACTTGCGCCTCCAGGAGATCCTTAATCAACGGGAAAACGGGATTACACGTGCAGGACGGACCTTCAGGATAGGAGACAAGGTCCTTCAAACCATCAACAATTATGACAAGGATGTTTTCAACGGTGACATAGGCGTCATCACTGAAGTAAAAACCGACGAACAGGAAATAACCGTATCCTTCGACGATCGTTCCATTGCCTATGAATACGATGAACTTGGCGAATTGACACCGGCCTACGCCATTACGATTCACAAGAGCCAGGGGTCGGAATACCCGGCCGTGGTAATTCCCCTTTTCACTCAGCATTACATGATGCTCCAGCGTAATCTACTCTATACCGCCGTAACCAGGGGGCGGAAACTGGTGGTCGTTATCGGGACAAAGAAGGCGCTTGCAATCGCCATAAAAAACAATAAGACACAACAACGATATTCCCTGCTCAAAAAGCGTCTCGTTGAACGTCTTCCATGAAGCGCAAAAAAGTTAGGTACAGACCTTTTCTTTTTGGTATAGACTCAAGCCTAACCTAGAAAGCGAGGTGACTTGTCCGATGAAAAAATGGGTTTGCAATGTCTGCGGCTACATTCACGAGGGAGAAACTCCCCCCAGGACCTGTCCGATCTGCAGCGCCCCCTCCTCAGAGTTCACACTTCAGATTGAAGAAAAGAAAGAGAAGGACAGGACGACAGGGCGGGGGAAAATCGACACCGGCGCGAATACGAAACAGGTCCTGCCCGGATTTGTGGAAAGAAACACCGTGCTGAAGTTTCTCGCCGGACGTTTTCCACTCTACCAGTTCCACCCGATCATGGCGCATTTTCCAAACGGGTTGATTCCCACATCCGTTTTTTTCCTGGTTTTGGGCATTCTTTTCAATTTCCAGTGTGTTGAAAAAACCGCCTTCTACATATTATGCGCGGCCACAGCGGCAGCTCCCTTTACCGTGATCACAGGCATATACAATTGGAAGACACGATACAAAGGGGCAATCACTTCGAAATTCATGTTCAAACTCTATGGAGGCATCATACTCACCGTGCTCTGCGCCGTAACGGTGGTATGGCGCCTGATCAGGCCCGACGTGGTGGATACGTCCCCGGGCGTGTATTTCATAATCAACCTGGTCATCCTCGGTATGGTGACCATGGTGGGCCATATCGGCGGGAAGCTCGTGTTTGTGGACAAGCGGTAGATAGTCTTCCGCGCCGATCAAAATACTCGATGGTGGGGGGCACAAACCCCTCTTTGACACTTTTAAACGGTAAGACTGATAAGCGGGTGAGGACACCCTCCTTTTCTTGTCGATCGAAGGGGTGCTGTTAAAAAGGTGGATACTGCGGAAAACTTCATGCGACAAATCGATGACATCCTTCATCCCCGATCTATAGCGGTCGTGGGTGTTCCACGGGAATTTAAAACCGGAAAGTTGTTTCTCATGGCCCTATTGGACCAAGGTTTCACGGGCTCCATATATCCCGTCAATCCCTCGGCTGCTGAAATTGATGGAATCAAGGCCTATCCGAGCGTCTCGAGTATCCCCGGTCCTGTGGATCTTGCCATCATTCTCGTACCGGGCAAGGAGTGTCTTCCCGTGGTACGCGAATGCACGGCCAAGGGGGTGAAGGGGGCCGTCCTGTTTACGGCCGGCTACAAAGAACTGGGAACGGCGGAAGGCCGAAAACTCGAAGAAGAACTGGTCCGGACGGCGCGAAGCGGTGGAATGCGCCTCATCGGGCCTAACTGCATGGGCATATACTCCCCCAAGTCGGGGCTGTCATTTTTCCCGGGACTTTCGAAAAAGGCCGGAGCCGTGGGACTCATATCGAACAGCGGATCACTGGCGAATATCCTCTGCAGGATGGCGCCCGAGAAGGGACTATATTTCAGCACCGCGGTGAGCCTTGGAAACGAATGCGACCTTTCCGGAACCGATTTTCTTGCGTGGTTCGGAGAAGATTCCGACACGAAGGTTATAGGGGCATACTTGGAATCGGTGAATGACGCCCGCCGGTTTCTGGATACTGTCCGACGGGTTTCGCTAAAAAAACCGGTAATCATATGGAAAGTGGGACTCACGCCGGAAGGCGCAATGGCCGCCTCTTCCCACACAGGGGCACTGGCAGGCTCCCCCCGGGTCTGGCAGGGGGTTGTCCGCCAGGCCGCCGTCGTACCCGTCATCGGTTTTGAAGAGTGGTTGGATACCCTCATGGCCTTTTCGATGCTCACTGAAAAACTGGGCGCTCGTGTCGCCATAATTTCCGGTCCCGGTGGCCTGGCCGTCTCCGCCGCAGAGGCCTGCGGAAGGTCGGGATTGGAGCTGGCAAAGCTATCGAGCGACACCCTGAATCTCCTTCGAGCCGTCGTGCCCCCCACGGGGACAGGTCTGACCAACCCGATCGACGTGGGTCTGACGGCATCTCTTGTTATGGATATATATATCGAATCCGCCCGCGCCGTCGCGGCCGATCCCTCGGTGGACGCGGTTTTTGTCATCGGCCTCGGCATGGATGAAGATACCAATCGGCTTTACACCGAGTCCATGATAGAGATACGGCGTGAGTCCGAAAAACCTTTCATTATTATAAAAGTGCCCGGCTTCGCAGAGGAACCGATCCGTGCGTTTCTCGACAATGGCTTGCCTTGTTTTGATTCCCCTGAACGTGCGCTGGCCTCCTATGGCAGGGTATATGCGTACCAGCGCAGGGTTGAGACGCTAAGGCATCGCGATAAGGAATGAAGGAATGCGGACAAGACCGGCGACGAATCTATCGTTAAATTAGTCTAAGTCTCCGCCGTTCTCATGAAAAAATGTGACCGGATGATTTACCTTTACAGTACCTGCAAAGCGATAAAGCGGACAAAAAAGATCATATGTAAAACAAAATAGATACAAGCCGCCAACAAGGTATATGAAGGGCCACAAAAATAATCTCGCAAGGAGCGCTTTTTATGGTCAACGTGACATTCCTAGGGGCAACCAGATCCGTTACGGGATCGAATTTTCTCATCGAAACGAAGGA
>JAHDRK010000023.1 GCA_018433345.1 Syntrophobacterales bacterium
AAATGTTACATCAAACCGTCACTCATTGAGGAGCAAAGAGAGTCGCTACAAAGGGTGGCGTAACAGAGAAATATCGATGACCTCATGAATCGAAATTGCGAACATTTATTGACGTGACCCTGACCTTGATCGAGAAGGCGACGGGCAAGCGGGTCATCCAGGTAATCGAGTCGAATGCACACGATCGGAGCAGGGACGGAGGCGAGCCATGAAACCTTCTTGCGCAATGCGCTCCGGCGGTACCCTCCGGGTACGAGAGGAAATTTTTGGGACCCTTTGCGGCAAGTTAAAGGCTCCCCGTGCTACCGATCGAGGGGCTCGATCGCCGGGCGGGGAAGATCCCCTGCGAGCGAAGCCCTAAGAGTTCGAGAAACTTATTTCACGGCGGTGATTACCGCTGCACGAACATACTTTTCCCATCCGCTTCCTGGAAACCAGTCACGAATGAACCGGTCGCTGTCTTCCTTGATATCGATGGAGACTTCAGAAAAACCCACATCCTTAAGCATTTTCCCGATGTCACCCGCCCGGGCCGCTCCCGCCACGCATCCGCAATGTGCATCCTCGTTTTGTTGAATCTCATCCGGGAGTGGGGACGTGGCGACAACATCGGTTGCCGCAAGCCGACCATGAGGCCGCAATACCCGGTATGCCTCGCGAAACACCTTTTCCTTTGCCGGAGACAAATTGATGACACAGTTGGATATAATGACATCCACCGAGTTATCGGCTACCGGCAGGTACTCGATTTCCCCCAGGCGGAACTCCACATTCCCGTAGTCGCCTTTGCGGGCATTTTCTCGCGCCTTTGCAATCATCTCAGGCGTCATGTCGACGCCGATGACCTTTCCTTCGGCGCCCACTTGCTTTGCGGCAAGGAAACAATCGAAGCCGCCGCCGCACCCCAGATCAAGAACGACTTCACCGGGCTTTATTTTCGCGATAGCCTGCGGATTACCGCAACCAAGTCCCATGTTCGCGCCGTCCGGAACCGCCGACAACTCGTCATTTGTATAACCGATCCGAGCTGAAAAATCGGGGTTGGCCGAGGGAATCGAGCCGCAACAACCGCTTCCACAGCAGGACCCATTTTCTTTTGCAATTTCCGAATAGCGGTTTCGGACCCGTTCCCGGACAATATCCTTGTCTTTATTCACCGTCGTCATCGTATCCCTTTTCTTGCTAAATGCTTCCGGCAGGGTATCGATAAAAGTTTTTATCTCATCACGGATTTTACGGTAACACTCCAACTGTTCTTCTTCCGATGCGCCCTGCTCCGCGAGGTCCTCTGCCATTTTTTGAGGATCACCGAACCCAGCGTGGACGATCTTGCAGTTGCCGGGAAAGAAAGGGCAGGTTTCGTGAGCGTGGTCGCATAGGGTGACAACAATGTCCGGTTGTACGTCCTTGAATTCGGTGATGTGCCTGGATTTGTGCCCGGAAATATCAATACCTGCCTCCGCCATTACTTTGACTGCCCACGGCTTGAGGCCTTGCGGTTCGATTCCGGCGGAATATGCTTCGATGACATCCCCCTTGAGATGGCGGACCCAACCTTCAGCCATCTGACTGCGGCATGAATTCCCGGTGCACAGGAACAGTACCTTCACTTTTTCACTCATGGATTTTTCCTGGATTCAGTTGATTTTTATATTTTAACGACATTCATCGCTACGTTGTTTTCTGCAAAACCCGCCGGGGGTGTATACGCCGTGATTTCTTCGAGCCTTTTTACATCGAATGCAGCGTCTGGATCGTTGTCGATTCGTGATTCGATCCATCCGATCAACACACTGAGATCCGCTTGTCCCCGGCAGGGTCGGTAATAGACTCGGCGGCCTTCTTTGTGACTGTCCGCCAATCCTGATGAAATCAGCACTCCCATGTGGCGGGAAGCAGTCGCCCCCGTGGCTTGAATCAACTCCGTAAGTTGGTGGGCACATAACTCTTCGTGCTTCATGAGAGCCGAAACAATCCGGAGCCGGTTTCGATCCGACAACGCCTTGAATATCGCGATTTCATTCATTTTGGTCTCTCTATAATTGCACAATTAGCCAAATGATTGATTAATATAGGTAAAGGAAGAAAGCCGGTCAAGGGATTTGTAGATTTTAAACCACTCGATGCCCCCGGGCGAATAGGCCGATGTTCTTCTCGAGGGATGGATTCTCGGTTTGAGATAATGGGGCTCGACGGGTCATTTCAGGATAAACTAAAATAAAGGCGATCGCTGTTTTAGCCGGGCTCTACGTATCCGGCAAAGGCAGCTATGTAGGGTCTCTTGATGACTGGTGACGAAACTTGCTGGGATTGTTTGGTGAGTTTGTGATGTGACGAATGTTTCATAGAGAATTTCAAAGGCATGCTCCGCATGTCTCACACGCCGGTGCTTGACAATGGGCAGCGCCCCCTTCTCCTCCGCACAGGCCTTTAAGGCGTCTCAAAATCTCTGAGTCGCAGCGTATTTGTCTTGGATGCTTGTGACCCTAAAAGCCTTTTTTCCAGATCAAAATTTTATAGAGGCCTTCAGACCCTCGCGCAGATGGAATGTTATGTGATATTATTTGTACGTAATTCAATGTCTTTGATTTATCACTCGACATACTGCAGAAAGTCATGGCCGCCTGCAAAGCCGGAGAGACGGAAGGGGAACCGACGAAACACACCCAGTCGGGAAGTGAAGCGCGAGCTGCTCGTCGAAAAGGACCTTCCTCAGCATAACGAATTGGAAGAAAAGGGGGTTTGTCTTGAAGATAGTGCGCGTGAACATGTCGAATCTTGGAGTCGTGAATGAAGATCTGCCCCGGGAATATCTTCTACTCGGGGGTCGGGGGCTCATCGCGAAAATAATGAACAACGAGGTCCCCCCTGAAGCGGATCCGCTTGGCCCGGAGAACAAGCTCGTAATTGCCGCTGGTCCACTGGCGGGAACTATGGCACCCCAGATGGGCCGCGTGTGCCTGGGCTGCAAAAGCCCGCTGACCCTGGGCATCAAGAAGTCGAACGTAGGGGGTCCGACGGCCCAAAAACTAGACAAGCTCGGTATTCGAGCCCTCGTAATCGAGGGAGCTTCCCAAGCGGACCGTCTGCACCTTCTGAAGATAGACGAGAAGGGAGCAACCCTGGAAAGCGCCGATGAATACCGTGGATTGAACAACTATGCCCTCGTGGAAAAACTCAGGGCCCGATATGGTGAAAAGGCCACCTTCATTACCATCGGCGTGGCGGGTGAACGAAAGTACGGGGCCGCCTGTATAGCCCTAGGCGACATCTACGGCGATCCGTCGAGAAGCGCCGGACGGGGCGGTATGGGCGCCGTCATGGGTTCCAAGGGGCTTAAGGCCGTCGTCATCGATGCCGAAAGGGTGGAACCCGTGGAACTTCACGACGCCGCCCTTTTCCGGGCGACGGCGTGTAACTGGGTGAATATCATTAAAAAGGACGTGAGCTGCGGTCTGTTCCACACATTCGGAACGTCTCTCGCCGTTTCAAGTATAAGCATGCAGGGCGGAATGCCTACCCGTTGCTACACGGCGGGGCGGCATGAAGACTTTAGAAAGGTTTCCGGGGACGTTCTGAAAACCCGGCTGTGGGAGCGGGGAGGAAAGCTGCACGGCCGCATGCCCGGCTGTGTGGTCCAGTGTTCCGTCATCTATAATGGGCCCAACGGCAAGCGACTATGTTCGGCTCTGGAATACGAGGCCATCGGCCTTTTGGGCACAAACCTCGACATTCTCGATCTTGACGCGATCGCGCAGATGAAACACCTTTGCGACGATATTGGTCTCGACCTCATTGAAATAGGGAGCGCTCTCTCGGTGGCCGTAACGGGCGGCAAGCTGCGAATGGGCGACGCCGAGGGGGCCATCGAGCTTCTAAGGGGCATCGGTGAGGGAACCGAATTCGGCGCGGTACTCGGGCAGGGAGTGGTGGCGACGGCCCGCGCGCTCAATGTGACGCGCGTTCCCGCCTTCAAGGGACAGGGCATTCCCGCCCATGACGGCCGAGCCTCGAAGGGAATCGGTGTCACCTATGCCACGAGCCCCATGGGCGCCGATCACAATGCAGGGCTCACCTACAAAATGCCGGGCAGCAAAAGGGGGCAGGCGAAGAACTCTCTCGCCTTTCAGATTCGCGCCGCCGCCTGCGACACCATCGGCTATTGTCTCAATTCCGTTCCGGGCGGTCAGGCATCTCTCTACGGGTTTTTTTCGGATCTGCTCAGCGCTCGGTACGGCATGGACGTTACGAAAGACGACGTTATCGAAATCGCAAAGCAGACACTGAAAGATGAAAAGGTCTTTAACGACAAGTCGGAGTTCTCCACAATATGGGAACCGTATCCCGCGTTTTACCGCACCGAGCCTCTTCCACCGACAAACAGGGTCTTTGACGTCGATGATGGGGAAATCAGGGACATCTGGAACGAAATCGATTCCTACAGAGAAACGGAAAAGCACTGGGAGGTGAGGATCACGCCCCTGCCTTCCATGCTTATCGGCAGGGGCGTTCTGCCGAAAATAGGTGCACAGGCGGCATCCCTGAAGATGACGAAAGCCTTTTTCATCTGTGACCCCGTCATGAAGAGCATGGGCCGTGCCGACGAGGTAAGAGAATACCTGTCGAAGCACGACATCGCAGCATTTCTCTTCACCGACATCGAACCGGATCCTCCCATCGAGGAAATCGACAAACTGGGAGAAATGTATGAGGAGCAAGGCTGCGACGGAATCGTGGCAATGGGAGGCGGAAGCTCCATGGACGCGGCCAAGGCCCTTTCCATTCGGGTAACCCACGAAGGTCACATGTCCGAGTTCGAAAGTCTGGCGGGGGGCGCCGGAAAAATCAGGAATCCTCTACCTCCCGTCATCTGCATTCCCACCACGTCGGGAACGGGGAGCGAAGCGAACACCTACTCCGTCATAAGCGATCGGGAACGGGGCATCAAGTTTATCATCATGAGTGAGAAGATCGTTCCGAAGGTGGCGATCATCGATCCGGAGCTGACGCGGTCCCTGCCGAGGAATCTTACGGCCGAAACGGGCGTGGACGCTCTCGCGCATTGCATTGAAGGATACGTGGGGACTCTCATGCCCTACCATCAGTACTATTCGGCAATGGCCTACTACGGGATAAAACTGGTCGGCAAAAGCCTGCCGCGTGTCTGCACCGTCCCCGACGACATGGAGGCACGGATTGACATGGCGATGGCGGCCGTGTACGGAGGAATCTCCTTTACGAAAGGACTGGGTATAGGACATTGTCTCGGCCACGCCATAGGGGCGAGATATCACGTCTCCCACGGTAAATCGATCGCGCCTGGACTGCTCTGCTTCGCACGGTTCAACGAAAAGGCCTGTAAGGAAGATTTCGAAGATATCGCCTGGACGCTCAACCGTTCGAAGAATCTCGAAGAGGCCCTTCTTAAACTTTATGCTGAAATAGACATCCCCACCCGTTTCAGGGACCTGGGTGTCCCCGAGGAGGATCTACCGCGCATCGCCTTCGAAGCATCAAAAGATGTGGTGAACAACGTGGGCAATCCCCTGCCCTATGAGGAACGGCACCTGCTTCAGTTGCTTCGGGAATTTTATTAACCGATCGTGACGGTCGCGAAGACAAGTAACGATTGAACAACGGCAGGAAGGGGGAGAGAGCGACGGCGCCCGTCCTACCTCCCCTCACTGGTTTTCCGGTTTTATTCCGTCTTTCGTTCCACAAAGAATTGTACCCATTGCTTTTAATCTTCATCATTCATATAATTTCTTAGTTTAAGACACTTCGGTCCAAGGGGAGAATCATGAACACCAAACTCGCTTTTGACAATGAAAAATATATACGGGAACAGAGCACCGAAATTATGCGTCGAGCCGAACGCTTCAACGATAAGTTGTATCTCGAATTCGGCGGTAAACTCCTCTATGATTATCACGCGGCCCGGGTATTACCGGGATACGATCCCAACATCAAGATGCGCCTTCTCCACCAATTGAAGGACAAGGCCGATATTGTACTGTGCATTTACGCCGGCGACATAGAACGAAAAAAGATCAGGGCCGACTTCGGTATCACCTACGATTCCGACGCCCTGAAGCTGATAGACGATGTCCGCTCCTGGGGACTGGATGTAGTCGCCGTGGTGATAACGCGGTTCGAAAACCAGCCGGCCGCCCTGGTCTTCAAAAATAAGCTGGAGCGAAGGGGAATCCGGGTTTACACCCACAGGCGCACGGCGGGATATCCCACCGATATCGACCTCATCGTCAGCGACGAGGGATACGGGGCGAACAGTTATATCGAAACGAACAAACCCATCGTTATCGTTACGGGACCCGGTCCGGGCAGCGGCAAGCTGGCCACCTGCCTTTCACAAATGTACCATGATTACCGGCATGGGCGTAAGTCGGGATACGCAAAGTTTGAAACCTTTCCCGTCTGGAACCTCCCCCTTTCGCATGCCGTCAATGTTGCCTATGAGGCCGCTACGGCCGACCTGAAGGATTTCAATCTTATCGATCCCTTTCATCTCGACGCCTATAACCTCAAGGCCGTAAACTACAACCGGGATGTCGAGGTTTTTCCCGTGCTCAAGCGAATTTTGGAAAAAATCACGGGAGGACTTTCTTTTTACCGGTCTCCGACGGACATGGGGGTAAACCGGGTGGGTTTTGCCATAACCGACAACGAGGTGACGCTCGAGGCGGCGAAACAGGAACTTGTCAGGCGCTTTTTCCGTTACCGGTGTGAATACATGATGGGAGTGGCCGAGCGGGAGGCGGTTCAGCGGGTTGAGCTCTTCATGAAAAATTTCGGCATTGAACCGGAATATCGAAGGGTGGTTGCACCGGCACGCGAAGCTGCGCTCCAGGCTCAGCGGACGGAAAAGGGGAACAAGGGTGTTTTCTGCGGGGCGGCAATAGAATTGAAGGACGGCTCCATCGTAACGGGCAACAACTCCCCTCTCCTTCACGCCGCCTCCAGCCTGGTGCTGCACGCCATCAAGCACCTGGCCGAGATCCCTCCGAAAATAAAGCTTCTCACCCCGGCCATAACCGACTCGATTAGAAAGCTCAAAACACAGGTTTTGCAAGAGGAATCCGTGAGTCTCGATGTGAACGAAGTCCTGATCGCTCTCAGCATAGGCGCTTCGGCGAATTCGGCGGCACAGCTGGCCATGGACCGCCTCAAGGACCTCGAGGGGTGCGAGGTCCATATGACCCATATCCCTACGCCCGGTGACGAAGCGGGATTAAGACGGCTGGGCGTCAACCTGACAAGCGATCCGAATTTTTCGACAACCAACCTATTTATCCCTTGATATAACGGTGACTTCCGTGGGAGTTACCGGGCAGGCGGATGAAGAGGAGTTTCATAATTTTACAGACTGCCCCAGCGCATAGATTCGCTCCTGTATTCGTGTGGATTGGGCGGCGAGCTCCCTCAGGATCTCCACGGTTCG
>JAHDRK010000033.1 GCA_018433345.1 Syntrophobacterales bacterium
ACCCCGATACAAAACCCATCCTCTCACCCCTTCCCCTTGATCCCCGCCCCCAAGGTAGAGGGGAAATATAAGAGGCAGACCTGTCGCTCGGTCACTTCTTTTCATTCTTCTTCGAAATGTCAAGTTTAAAGATTTGACCCCCTATTGTGTTACGATCATGTTTCAGGTACAAACGTCAGGCGGACGATTTCTATCCCTTGGCATGTCGGTGAGGTTCATGAATTACATCAATGCCCGGTTCGTAAAAAGTGCCGTGAAATCATCTCACTATCCTGAGGACGACCTGCCCGATGTGGCCTTCGCGGGACGGTCGAACGTGGGAAAATCTTCGCTCATCAACGCCCTTCTGGGACGTAAACGCCTGGCACGCACGAGTAATACCCCGGGCCGCACACAGCAAATCAATTTTTTCATGGTGGAAGATTCCCTCTATTTTGTCGATCTCCCGGGTTACGGTTTCGCGCGGGTGCCTCTGGAAGTGAAACGACGATGGGGGCCGATGGTGGACGAATACCTCCGGGGCCGGAAAAATTTAAGGCTCGTGCTCGTGATACTGGACATCAGGCGGGATCCATCGCCGGATGACCTGACCCTCGTGGAGTGGCTCGATCATTACGGGATACCCCACGTATTCGTGTTTACGAAGACCGACAAACTGTCGAAAGGCGCCGCGGCCTTGAGAAGCCGGGAGCTGGGCGACGCGCTGGGGGCGGAGCGGAAACAATTGTATCTGTTTTCATCGAAGACCGGCCTGGGCCGGGAAGAACTCTTGGGCGTTATCCGGGAGGTGGGGATGAAGCCCGGCAAAACATGGAGTTCCTGACATCACCCATTTTTTACCTTGACATAGGGGGTGAACTTTGTTACCGACGATTCGGTTCTTTTCATCATGCTGTAATGATTGGTGGGATCGTAAAAAGTCTGAAAAGTTAATGTCATGTTCCCCCGGCAGGGGCATCCGGAACATATCCATATAATAATAGTAGACCGGAGCCCGCGCTCGCTGGGATGACGAAAAAGGTGTTTTGGGCATTTCGAATCCACCTGCAACAGGTGCGAACGGTTCCCGCCGAGGGTTGACCGCCGGCGGGTCAACAGGCTGACACTAAACACGAGGTGTAAAGACAAGTGTTAAAAGATACTGAAAAAATCGGCGCCGTGATGGTTGTGGGGTCGGGAATAGCCGGGATACAGGCATCCCTGGATCTCGCCAACTCCGGCATGAAAGTCTATTTGGTGGAAAATGACATCAGCATCGGCGGTGTCATGGCACAACTTGACAAGACATTCCCCACCAACGACTGTTCTGCTTGTATCCTCTCACCAAAGCTCGTAGAGGTAGGGCGTCATCCGAACGTTGAAATACTCACCAGGCGGACGGTGGAGACCGTGGAAGGAGAACCGGGAAAATTCACCGTGTCTCTCACCAGGGCGCCCCGGTACATAGATATCGAAAAGTGCACCGGCTGCGGCGACTGCGCGAAGGTCTGTCCTGTCACGGTTCCAAACCGTTTCAATGAGGGTCTCGACTACGTAAAGGCCACCTACCGGAAATTCCCCCAGGCCATCCCCAGCGCGTTCGCCATAGACAAGCGCGGCACGGCGCCCTGCAAGGCCGCCTGCCCCGCCCATATAAGCGTCCAGGGTTACGTGGCCCTCATCGCCGACGGCAAGTACAAGGAAGCCCTTAAACTCATCAAGCAGGAAAACCCTCTCCCCGTCGTCTGCGGCCGTGTCTGCAACCATCCTTGTGAAAGCGCCTGCAAACGGGGCGAAGTGGACGAGCCGGTCTCCATCATGTATCTCAAGCGTTTCGTCGCGGATCTCGACCTGAACGACGAAACGAAATATGTACCGGAAATCAAGGAAGACAAGGGCAAAAAGGTCGCCGTGATAGGTGCCGGCCCGGCCGGTCTCTCCGCGGCATATTACCTGGCCGTCGAAGGGTACAAGGTTGTCATTTTCGAATCCCTCCCCGTTGCCGGCGGTATGCTGGCGGTCGGTATCCCCGAGTACCGCCTCCCCAAGAACGTGCTTAACGCCGAAATCGACACCATAAAGGAAATGGGCGTTGAAATCCGCCTGAACACCAAGGTGGGTGAAGATATAAGCTTCGACGAACTGAGAAAGGAATACGACGCCGTATTCATAGGCACCGGCGCCCATATCAGCAGCAAACTGAATATCCCCGGCGAGGACGAGTACGAGGGCGTGGTGCACGGCATCGATTTCCTGCGTCGCGTCGCCCTGGGCGAGAAGGTTTTCCTGGGTGACCGCGTGGCGGTCATAGGCGGCGGCAACGTGGCGATGGATGCCGTCAGAACGGCCCTGCGCACGGGGTCGAAGGAGGCCTTCGTCCTCTACCGTAGAACACGCGCGGAGATGCCGGCCGCGGCCGAAGAAATCGAAGAGGCCCTCCACGAAGGTGTCAAGATCGAATTCCTCGTCGCTCCCACGAAGGTCATAGGTGAAGGCGGCAAGGTCACCGGCGTCGAGTGTATCCGCATGCAGCTGGGAGAGCCCGATGAAAGCGGGCGGCGTCGTCCCGTCCCCATCGAAGGATCCGAATTCGTCATAGGGTGCGACGCCCTCATTCCGGCCATCGGCCAGGCATGCGACCTGTCTTTCATCAAGGAAGAAAGCGGCGTGGCTATAAACAAGTGGAACAACATCGAGGTCGATCGAGTGACTTTTGCCACCTCGTTGGAAGGCGTCTTCGCCGGCGGCGACAATGTGACAGGTCCCCTGACGGTCATCGAGGCCATCAATGCGGGGAAGGAAGCGGCGAAATCGATCAATCGTTACCTGCAGGGGGAGGATATCGCGTTGGGCCGTGCCCGCAACTGGAAAGAGGGGATCGCGGATCGTGGTGACGTGAGCGATGTACCCAAGGCACGCCGTCCCAAGATGCCCGAACTCGATCCCGCCGAGCGTAAAACCCATTTCAAGGAAGTTGTCCTCGGATATACCGAAGAACAAGCGGTTGCGGAGGCGGAACGTTGTCTTAACTGCGGCATCTGCTCCGAATGTTATCAATGTGTCGAGGCCTGTATCGCCGGTGCCGTCGACCACGAAATGAAAGAGGAAAAAGAGACCATCGAGGTCGGTTCAATCATAGCGGCCCCCGGTTTCGAAACTTTCGACGCCACGCACCGCGGTGAGTATGGTTTTGGTGTTTACGAAAACGTGATCACCAGCATCCAATTCGAACGGATACTTTCCGCCTCGGGACCCTTTTTCGGTCACGTGCAACGACTCTCCGACGGCAAGGAACCGAGAAAAGTCGCCTTTATCCAGTGCGTAGGTTCACGCGACGTCAGTTGCGGGAACAGTTGGTGTTCCTCCGTATGCTGCATGTACGCGACGAAGGAAGCCATCATCGGCAAGGAACACGCCAAGGACATGGAGCCCACGATTTTCTACATGGACATCCGGGCCCACGGCAAGGACTTCGACCGCTTCGTGGACCGGGCAAAGAACGAATACGGCATTCGCTATATCCGATCCATTCCGTCAATGGTAAAGGAATTGCAGCAGAGCAAAAACCTGCTTCTTACCTACGTCCAGGAAGATGGAACCCTCATCGAGGAAGAATTCGACATGGTGGTTTTGTCCGTCGGTTTGACGCCTCCAAAGAAAGCGGAGAAACTGGCGAAAAGCCTGGGCATCGACCTGGAGGAACATGGATTCTGCGGTACGTCGCTTGAGAACCCGGTGCAGACGTCCCGCGAGGGAATCTTTGTCTGCGGGGCCTTCGGCGGACCGAAGGACATCCCTGAAACCGTCATGGAAGCAAGTGGAGCCGCATCATGCGCAGGAGCCTTGCTTGCATCGCGGCGGGGGACCCTCATTACGGAGGAGCAACTGCCCGAGGAAATGGACCTGAGGGGCGTGGGACCGCGCATAGGCGTCTTCGTCTGCCACTGCGGCATTAATATCGGCGGCGTCGTTGACGTCCCGGCGGTGGTGGAATACGCAAAGACCCTCCCTAACGTGGTCTACGTGATGGATAATCTCTTTACCTGCTCTCAGGACACGGCGGTCAAAATGGCCGAGGTGATCAAGGAACACAATCTGACCCGTGTCGTGGTCGCTTCCTGCTCGCCCCGCACCCACGAACCCCTCTTCCAGGAGAACTGCGAAAAGGCGGGGCTTAACCGCTATCTCTTCGAAATGGCGAACATCCGCGACCAGGATTCCTGGGTTCACATGAACGAACCTGAAAAGGCGACGGAAAAGGCGAAAGATCTCGTCAGGATGGCCGTCGCCAAGGCCCAGTACCTGGTACCTCTCAAGCCGGGACAGCTCGGCGTCAACAAGGCGACCCTCATCATAGGCGGAGGCTTGGCGGGCATCACGGCCGCCCTCAATCTTGCCGATCAGAACTTCGAGGTCTACCTCGTCGAAAAGGAACAGCAATTGGGCGGAAACTACCGCAACCTATTCTATACCCTGGAAGGGTTGGACACGCGCAAGCACCTTTCCGGCCTGATCGATCGCGTCGAGAAGAATGACTTGATTCACGTAATGACGGGCGCCTCGATCAAAAGCATCGATGGGTTTATAGGCAATTACAAGACCGTCGTCGAGTCCGGCGGCAAGGAACAGTCCTTCGAGCACGGCGTGGTCATCATCGCCTCCGGCGCGTACGAAAACGAAACCGACGAATATCTCAGGGGCGAGCACGACGCCGTCGTCACCCAGAGAGAACTGGAAAAGATGATCGCGAGCGGCGACTCAAAGGCGGCCTCGGCCAAAAACGTGGTCATGATCCAGTGCGTCGGCTCCCGCTGCGAGGAACGTCCCTATTGCAGCCGCTACTGTTGCAGCGAGGCGATCAAGAATGCCTTGAAGCTCAAAGAGGCCGACCCCGAAAAGGATATCACCATCATCTACCGCGACATCCGCACCTACGGCCTCAAGGAAGACTATTACAGGAAGGCCAGGATTGCCAATATCAAGTTCATCCGCTACGAAGAGGACATGAAGCCGGAGGTGACCGCCGACGGATCCCAGCTGCGGATATCGCTGTTCGACTACATCCTCAACGAAAAGGTTGAACTGACGGCCGATCTACTGGCGCTCAGCGTGGGAACCATCCCCAACCCGGACAACGATGCCATCGGCAAGATGCTCAAGGTACCCACCAACCAGGACGGCTTTTTCCTGGAGGCCCACGTAAAACTCCGTCCCGTGGATTTCGCCACCGACGGCGTATTCTTCTGCGGTATGGCCCACTCGCCGAAGATGAGCGACGAATCGGTAACCCAGGCAAGTGCCGCCGTTTCACGGGCACTCACAGTACTGACGAAGGATTACATCGAGGCGGAAGGCAAAACCGCCTACGTCATAAAGGAGCGCTGCATGGCCTGCGGGCTCTGCGAGGCCAATTGTCCCTACGGCGCCATAGAAGTCGACAAGAAGGAAGGCTGCGCCGTCGTAAACACGGTTCTTTGCAAGGGATGCGGCGTCTGCACGGCATCCTGCAGGATGAACGCCGTTGATCTCCACGGCTTCAATAACGAAGAAATACTGGCCCAGATCGGAGCCATGTGATCGATCTGCGCGCCCATCATTAAGAGGATATCATGACTGAACAAAATACGAATGAGGGCTGGGAGCCGAAAATAGTCGCCTTCGTCTGCAACTGGTGTACCTATGCCGGCGCAGACCTGGCGGGAATCAGCAGAATACAGTATCCGCCGACCGTGCGTATCATACGGCTGCCGTGCTCTGGAAGGGTCAATCCATTTTACATAGTAAAGGCTCTCCAAGAAGGGGCCGACGGAGTTCTCGTGTCCGGCTGTCACCCCGGTGAGTGTCACTATATTACGGGAAACCTTTCTGCGAGAAGAAAATTCGCCATGCTGAAAAGTTTTCTTTCCTACATCGGCTTCGAGGCCGACCGGACCATTTTCACCTGGGTCTCGGCATCGGAAGGGGAAAAGTTCGCCAACGTGATAAAGGGAGTCACCGAGAAGGTGCGGGCACTTGGTCCGGCCGAGAAAATGGTAAAAACCATTGGGGAACCCGCACAGGCGTGATTCTTTAACAACAGGAGCGAGGAATCGGAAACTGTGGAAAATATTGAAAAGCAACTGCGGGAAGAAGCCGGGAAACTGCTTTCTGAAAAGAAAGTGGACGTGCTGATAGGGTATGGGAAGGGAACGCTTCCTTACCAGGCGGTGCCCACAATTATAACAGAACCGGGGGAAGCGGAACAGTTGGTGTGGAATCCCTTCTGTACCGTCAACCTCGCCAAGTACGTTCATGACGTTATCTTCCAGCACCGGGAATCTCAGAAGCGAGTCAAACCGGAAGATCGGACGAAAAAAATCGTGGGCGTCGTTGCCAGAGGCTGCACCACCCGTTCCATCATCATTCATCTCCAGGAAAGGCAGTACGAAAGGGATGAGGTGGTGATCATAGGGGTTCCCTGCAGCGGCTATGTGTCAAAGAAGAAACTGTGGGACGCCTTGGAGGGCCGGGAACCTCTTGAATGCGCCGTCGAGGGAGATACAGTGAAGGTAAAAACACAGGAGGGATCTCGCTCGGTCGCTCTCAAAGACGTCCTTTCCGACAGCTGTTTTACCTGTCGTTATAACAATCCCATCATTTTCGACGTCATGGTGGGCGATCCGGCGCCTCCCATGAATCCCGAGGCGGAATACGAGATCGTGGACGCCTTTGAAAGTCTTCCGGACGATGAGCGGTGGGCCTACTTCACCAAGGAAATGTCAAAATGCATCAGGTGCTACGCCTGCCGGAACACCTGCCCCTCCTGTTACTGTAAAATCTGCTTCGTTGAACAGAGCGGGCCCAAGTGGGTGGGCGTCACCATAGATGAATCGGACACGCAGGTGTTCCAGATAATGCGGATCTTTCACCAGGCCGGGCGATGCGTGGACTGCGGTTCCTGCGTCGAGGTATGCCCCATGGGCGTTGACCTGCGAAGGTTCCTGAAAAAGCTGGACAAAGACGGGTACAATCTCTTCGGGCATCGCGCGGGGGAATCACTGGACAGTCCTCCACCGTTGAGCGAGCGTTCAATGAATGACAAGGAAGATTTTATTTTCGAGCCCTGATATAGGGGCAGGGAGAAGGTATGGCTACGTTTTTGGAAGAGGTCAATGAAAGAATAAAGGGCGTCCCCATCCAGGCTTGTTATCACTGCCGGAAATGCACCGCCGGGTGTCCCGTCGCCTTCGCCATGGAGTACAATCCGAACAAGGTCATCAAAATGATCCAGATGGGGATGAGAGACGAGGTCCTTAACAGTTCGACTATCTGGCTGTGCGCTTCCTGTGAAACCTGTATCACCCGCTGCCCCAACGAGGTGGACATCGCGCGGATGATGGACGTATTAAGGGAAATGGCCATAGAATCGAAGATCCCGCCCAGGGAAAAGAAGATAGCAAAATTCCACGAGGCCTTTCTGTCAAGCATCAAGTCCGGAGGCCGGATCAACGAACCCATGATGATCGTCAACTACAAGCTGAAATCGAGGGACTATTTCTCCGACATGGGTATGGGTTTAAGCATGTTCATGAAGGGGAAGATCAAGCTTCTGTCTCCTCGCACGAAAGACATAAAATCGGTAAAAGCCATATTCGAGGCTACCAGCAAGTAAGGATCGGCGTAAGGGCCGTTCGTTGAAGGAGGCTTACTTGAAAGTTTCATATTATCCGGGATGTTCGCTTCATGCCACGGGGAAGGAATACGACTTGTCCGTCAAGGCCGTATGTTCGGCCCTCGGCATAGAACTCAAGGAAGTGGAGGATTGGTCTTGTTGCGGCGCTTCGTCGGCCCATATGACCAATTTCAAACTGTCCGTCGCCCTTCCCGCAAGGAATCTTATCGCCGCCGAAAAGGAACCGGGAGACATGATGGTACCTTGCGCCGCCTGTTTCAACCGCTTCAAATCGGCGCAGCATCATCTTCGCGAGGACGCGGCGCTCAAGACGAAAATTGAAGAGATCGTGGGTGGAAAGTTCCAGGACACGGTGAAGGTCCGTAACCCCATCGATATATTTTTCAGTGATATCGGCATCGATGCCCTGGCAGGCAAGGTGAAGAAAAACCTGACCGGTCTCAAGCCCGTTTCCTACTATGGTTGTCTGCTCCTCCGGCCGCCCGAGATATGTGAGTTCGACAACCACGAACAGCCCGTGATGATGGACAAGCTCATGGGCGCCTTGGGCGCCGAACCCCGCAATTGGTCTTGCAAAACCGACTGCTGCGGCGGAAGTCTGACCCTGGGCAAGACGGAAATCGTAACGCGCCTCGTCGGCAAATTGATGACCATGGCCCGTGAAGCGGGCGCCAATTGCCTGGTGACGGCCTGTCCCGTTTGCTTCGCAAACCTGGACACGCGGGCATCCGGCGAGGGAACTCTGCCGTCGTTCTACTTTACGGAAATCATGGCGCTGGCGTTGGGTCTGGAAGGACCGGAATCGTGGTTCAAGATGCACAACACAGACCCGAGGCCGCTTCTTAAATCGCTTAACCTGTTGCCCTAGAAAGGGACAGTGTATTATTCGTCCCCGCCGTTGAGGGGAATGAACGAAAAATACCAGTTACGTAAGGGAAGCTATGGAAACGAAACTGATAAAGAAAGAGCTCCTGCCCGGCATCGTAAGGGGACTGGCCGAAGATACCCTCGTGTACGCACCGGTACAGGAAGAAGACAACATTATGTTCAGGGTCCTTGAAAAGGACATGGAACCCATTCTGGAGTTCGCGAACACCAAGAACGCCCCGAAGAATTTCTTCTTCCCCCAGGCTGAGACGATGATGCGCTTTCTTAAAAAGGAACGCGGCGCGGAGCTTCTCGAGGTACCGATCGCGGCAAGGGAGGCGGTTCTCTTCGGCGTGAGGCCCTGCGACGCAAGAAGTTTTGTGCTTCTCGATTACGTGTTCGACGATCCGAAGTACCGCGATCCGTATTACGTGGAGCGCCGCGCAAAAACGACCATCGTTTCCATCGCTTGCGTCCGACCGCCGTACAGCACCTGTTTTTGCACTTCCGTGGGCGGCCATCCTATGTCAAAGGAAGGTGCGGATCTCTCGCTTGTCGACATGGGTGACACGTGGCTCGCCGAGGCGGTTACGGAAAAGGGTGAAAAGCTTTTGCAGAACATGGGCGACCTGCCCGGCGCCGATGAAGCCGCCGTCACCCGAAAAAACGAAATGGCGGAAAAAGCCGCCGAGGTGGTTAAGGCCGACGTCCCTGCAAGCACGATCAAACCATGGCTGGACGAAAACTTCGATCACGATTTCTGGAACAAGATACACATCGGCTGCCTGGCCTGTGGAACCTGCACCTATCTCTGCCCCACTTGCCACTGTTTCGACATAACGGACGAAATGAAAAAGGAAGAAGGCAGGCGTGCCAGGAGCTGGGACTCTTGTATGTACTGGCTCTTCACCCAGGAAACATCGGGTCATAATCCCAGGCCTACACAGAAAGAACGTTGGCGCCAGCGGTTCATGCACAAGTTCAAGTACTTCGTTGACAACTTCGGTGCCGTCGCCTGCGTGGGTTGCGGGCGATGTGTCAGGTACTGCCCTGTCAACATCGATATACGGAAAATCGCTCAAGATATTTCGAAACTTTAGTTTTTGGAGATCATGATGGAAATAAATCCCTATGTGCCCATGCCGGTTAAGGTCGACAAGATAATTACGGAAGTGACCAGCAAAGATATCAAGACCTTCCGCCTCACCTTCATAAACAAGGAAGATGAAGAACGGTTCGACTATCTTCCGGGGCAGTTCGCCGAACTTTCCATATTCGGCAAGGGGGAGTCGCCCATTGGAATCGCATCGTCTCCGACCGACAAAGGTTACGTGGAGTTTACAGTGCAAAAGGCCGGTGTCGTGACATCGGAACTGCACAGCCTGGAAGAAGGCGCACTCATAGGTGTGCGAGGCCCGCTGGGCAATAGTTGGCCGCTGGACTATCTGAAAGGAAAGAACCTGGTCCTGGTGGGAGGCGGTTTTGCCTTTACCACCATCAGGTCCTTGATCAGATACGCGCTCGATGAAGAAAACCGTTCCCGCTTTGAGAAGATCACCGTAGTTTACGGCGCCCGCGAACCCGGGCTGCTTCTTTACAAGGAAGAACTCGCCCTTTGGGAAAAGCGCGACGACATCGAAATGTATGTGACGGTGGACAAGGGAGACGCCGATTGGAAGGGGCGGGAAGGTTTCGTGCCCGCCGTCTGCAAGGAAGTGGCGCCCAGCTCGGAAAATGCCGTGGCTCTAATTTGCGGGCCGCCCATCATGATCCGTTTCACGCTCCCCGAATTCTTCAATCTCGGTTTTTCGAAGGAGAACATTTACACATCCCTCGAAATGAGAATGAAGTGCGGCATCGGCAAATGCGGCCGCTGCAACGTGGGGAACAAATACGTCTGCAAGGACGGACCCGTCTTTTCGCTGGCGGAACTCGACAAACTAACCCCGGAATATTAAAGAACGCCGGTACATAATCGCTGATGGCAATCACATCCCGGGTTCCGTTTTTCTTTTTCGCGACCTGCCGGTCTTTGACGGCTACCTGTGGTTTCGACGATCGGAGGTAAAAACCTTCTTTCTTGACCTGGCCGGATGATGGTGATAATTATTCAGAATTCCAGCGAAATGCCATGGCTCCGGCTTTTTCGGAGATCGGCGGAATATTAAGGCTGACATAATAGGAGGAATGAGAAGAACGTGCCTCTAATACGAAAAAAAGAATTCCTGTCTTCGGGCGTTTTCAAGATGGTGATCGACGCGCCTCATGTAGCGTCCACTCGAAAACCGGGACAATTTATCGTTCTTATGACCGAGGAAAGTGGGGAAAGGATTCCCCTCACAATCGTCGATTCCGACGAGGACGACGGAACGATCACCATAATCGTACAGATCGTCGGCAAGACCACCACTTGTCTGAGCGAAATGAATCCGGGCGAAGAGCTGTACGCCTTGCTGGGTCCCCTGGGTCGCCCCACGGATATCAAGAATTTTGGAACCGTCGTGTGCGTCGGCGGCGGCGTCGGCATCGGTGTCGTCTATCCCATCTCGAAGGCCTTGAAAGAAGCCGGCAATAACGTGATCTCCATCATCGGCGCCCGGACAAAGGATATCTTGATTCTCGAGGAAGAAACCCGGCTGACCAGCGACCGGCTTATCATAACCACCGACGACGGCAGCTATGGAATGAAGGGATTTGTGAGCCAGGCCCTCCAGGATCTCATCGACTAGGGAGAAAAAATCGATCATGTCTTCGCCATCGGTCCCGTTCCCATGATGAGGGTGGTCTGCGATACCACCCGTCCCTATGGGATAAAAACGGTGGTAAGCCTCAATCCAATCATGGTCGACGCCACGGGCATGTGCGGTGCCTGCCGCGTTTCCGTGGGAAACGAAACAAAGTTCGCCTGCGTGGACGGCCCCGAATTCGACGGCCACCAGGTGGACTTCGATCTGCTGGCGACCCGTTTGCGCATCTATTACCGCGAAGAAAAAGAGGCCATGGAAGAATTCAGGTGCCGGTGTCGTGATTGACGGTACCTTCTAAAGGACGCCGCTCGGGAAGATGTTGCGGCCGGTAAGAGCGGCTTGTAATAGCGGACGAAGAATTCATCAATGTTTACAGGATTGCCGAGGTCACCATGACTGACGATACCAAGAAAAAGAAACGAGAAAAGATACCCAGGCAGGCAATGCCGGAGCAGGACCCGGCTGTACGAAGTAAAAATTTTGAAGAAGTACCGCTTGGATATACTGAAGAACAAGCTCTGGCCGAGGCCTCGAGGTGTCTCCACTGCAAGAAACCGCTTTGTGTGACCGGGTGTCCCGTGGAAATCGACATTCCGGGGTTTATCAATCTTATATCGGAAAAGCGGTACGCCCCGGCGGCCCGCCTGATAAAGGAAACAAACAGCCTCCCCGCCGTATGCGGCAGGGTCTGTCCCCAGGAATCCCAGTGCGAATCACTCTGTGTACTAGGCAAGAAGGATGATCCCGTGGCCATCGGGAGGCTCGAGCGATACGTGGCGGATTTCGAGCGGGAATCGGGCGACGTGCCCCTTCCATCTATCCCGCCTTCAACGGGAAAACGGGTGGCCGTGGTCGGCGCAGGACCCGCGGGTCTCACCATCGCCGGCGACCTCGTTAAGAAGGGCCACGGAGTCACTATCTTCGAGGGTCTGCACAAGCCCGGCGGGGTTCTAATGTACGGCATTCCCGAATTCCGGTTGCCCAAGGCCATCGTGGAGGCGGAGGTCGACTACTTGGTGCGCCTGGGCGTCGAAATCAGGTGTGACATGGTGATCGGAAGGGGAACGACCGTCGATGATCTCTTCGCCCAGGGTTACGACGCCGTTTTTCTCGGGGTTGGGGCGGGGGCACCGGTATTCATGGACATCCCCGGCGAAAACCTAAGCGGTATTTATTCCGCCAACGAGTACCTGACCCGTTCGAATCTCATGAAAGCCTACCGTTTTCCCGAATACGACACTCCCATCGCGAGGGGAAAGCGCGTGGCCGTTCTCGGCGGCGGAAACGTCTCCATGGACTCGGTACGGACCGCGCTTCGCCTGGGAGCCGAGAAGGCGACCATCGTGTACCGGCGGACGGAAGTGGAAATGCCGGCCAGAAAAGAAGAGATACATCACGCCATGGAAGAGGGAGTGGAGTTCCAGTTTCTCACGAATCCGGTGGAGTACATAGGCGACGACCAAGGGTGGGTAAAGGCCATGAAGTGCATCCGAATGGAACTCGGCGAACCCGACGAGTCCGGCCGTCGCCGTCCCGTTCCCATCGAGGGATCCGAATTTATCATCGATGTGGACATGGTCGTGGTTGCCATAGGGACACAGGCAAATCCCGTCATACCGGTCACCACGCCGGGACTGGAAACAAACCGGCGGGGCTATATCGTGGCCGACGAAGAAAGCGGCGCAACCAGCCGACCAGGCGTATACGCAGGCGGGGACATCGTTACGGGATCGGCGACGGTCATCCAGGCCATGGGCGCGGCCAAGAAGGCTGCGAGAGCCATCGACGAGTACCTGAACAGCCTGTAATTTCTTGGGGAGAAGGTTCTCGGACCCGGCGTGGGAATCATGATCCTTGTTACACGAATATCTCACATCATAGGCGTGGGCGCGGCGGTTCTCCTTGGATTTTCCATCCCCGTTTCCACGGCGCTTGATACCGTTCTCGTTTCGCTCATAGTGATTGCCTGGATCGTGGGCGGCCGGTACAGGGACAAGGCCGCCGTAATTCACAATCCCGTGGTCATCGCGTCTCTCGCCATTTTCGCCGCTTATCTGGCGGGGTCACTCTACAGCATAGGCGACAGTGAAACGATCTTTGAATCTCTCCGCGATGCCCGCATATTTCTGATTCTGCCCTTTCTCATGTACTTTTTTGCTTCGCGGCCGGAGGCAAAGCGCCTTGGCCTCAACGCCTTCATGATCGCCGTCATCGCCACGCTGGCATTGTCCTGGCTTGCCTGGTTCGATCTTCTGCCGAAGGCGTCCTTTTTGAAGATAGACGACGATAATCCCACCCCCTTCAAGCTCCGTATCACCCATAATATTTTCATGGCCTTCGGGGCCTATCTTTTCGCCGTCATGACCCTGAACACACAGTCCCGAAGGCGGCGAATCGTCTTTGCCGTTCTATGCGCAGCGGCTGTGTTCAACGTATTGTTCATGGTCCAGGGGCGCACCGGATACGTGGTTCTATCGGCGCTCATGATCCTTTTCTCCTACCAGGCGGCCCGCTGGAAGGGGTTAGCCGTTGCGCTGGTGTCGATACTACTGATAGGCGGAGGTGCCTGGCTTCACAAGGACAACGCCCTTTACACCAGGATCTCGGTTACAATACATGAATTGAAAGCGTTGGAAAGCGCCGAAACGGTGGCCGCCGAACCTGTCATCAGGCTCAACTATTATGTCTATACCCTAAAGATCATAAGGGAAAATCCATTTTTCGGCGTTGGTACGGGGGGATTTCGACAGGCCTACGCCGACGTGGTCGCCGGGACCGACCATGAGATCGCCCTTCATCCCCACAACGAGTACCTGATGGTGGGAGTGCAGCTCGGCCTGTTCGGCCTCTTTTGTTATGCCTTGCTTTTTATCGTCCAATGGCGGTACTCTGCGCGGATGGACGATCCACTGCACCGGATGCTTGCCCGTGGTCTCGTCGTCGCCATTCTCTCGGCAAGCCCGGTGAACTCCACGCTCATCGATCACTCGGAAGGTCTCTTCTGGCTTTGGATGAGCGCCCTGCTTTATGCAGATATAAGGTCCGATTTCCGGCGGAGGGTTCGAAGTGTCGCTTTCAGTGGTCATAATAACGAAAAATGAAGAGGGCGCCATAGAGGACTGCCTCGATTCCGTGGCATGGGCCGACGAGATAATCGTCCTCGATTCGGGCAGTGTAGACAGGACGGTGGAAATATGCCGACGCTACACGGACAAGGTTTATGAAACGGACTGGCCCGGTTTCGGCCCCCAGAAAAACCGCGCACTTGAAAAGGCCACGGGAGACTGGGTACTGTCGCTCGACGCCGACGAGCGGATATCACCTGAACTTAAAGAAGAAATCCTTCAGGCCGTTGCCGATCCCAATGCCCCGGCAGCCTTTGAAATGCCGCGTTTGTCAAGCTTTTGCGGGCGACAGATACTCCACGGCGGCTGGTGGCCCGATTACATTGTCCGCCTGGCGCGAAGGGGGCGTGCCCGTTTCAGCGACGATATAGTTCACGAACGGATGATCATTGACGGAACCACGAAACGGCTCAAGAATCCCATTCTGCACGAGGCATTCGAATCACTGGAAGACGTCATTCAAACCATGAACCGGTACACCACGGCGGGGGCGGTGATGATGCGCCACAGGGGTGAACCTTCCTCGCTGTATCGCGCCGTCTCGCACGGACTGTGGGCCTTTTTCTACACCTGGATCGGACGGTTCGGCTTCCTGGACGGACGGGAAGGCTTTCTTGTGGCGCTCTATAACGCCGAACATACATTCTACCGCTACGCCAAGAGGATCTACCTGGACGAGGAAACGAAAACGTGACGGCCCCGCAAAAGGCCGAGAATTGCCATTTTCGCCGTCTTGACGAAGGCCGCTTTTAATTCCCATTACGGGGGGACATGACGTTTCGGACTTTTCGCGAGCGCGCCGAATCATGAAGCTTCAAAAGCGCGCTCATGAGGGGACCGGCTACGAAATTCCGTTATGAAGACGCCGAAGAACATACTTGTCATTGTAACCAGGCGCATAGGAGACGTGCTTCTGGCCACCCCGCTTCTGCATTCGCTCCGTGTCGCGTGGCCCGATTCATTCATCGATGTGCTGGTCTACCGGGGGACGGAATCGTGCCTTACGGCCAACAACGACATCAACAGGGTGCTTGCCGTCGACGAAAGATCAGACCTCTCCGACCAGGTCTCCTTTATGCGGACCATAACCGGTCGATATGACATGGCGCTGTCCACGCAGATCGGCGACCGTCCGACCTTATACGCCTTTCTCGCAGGGAAAAAGAGGCTCGGCCTCGTGGAGAAGGAATTCAAACAGTTATGGAAACGGATCCTCCTCTCCGGCTGGAAGGAATTCGACAATCGCGACACCCACACGGTGTTGATGAACCTGGCCCTGGCGGACATACTGGGAATCGAGAAACACTATAACGTGATCGCCTCTTGGAACGGTGTCAACGAGGAACGCCTGCGTGACCTTATGGCTTTTGAAAAAAAGGAGGAGACCTTCGCCGTCATCCATCCCTCCCCCAAGTTCACGTACAAAATGTGGCGGCTGGAGGCCTGGGGGCAACTGGCATCGGCCCTCCGTGAAAGGGGTTACCGTATTGTGGTCACCGGAGGAGGCGACCCAAATGAACAGAGATACATCGACACACTCCTTGCCCATTTTCCCCTCGACACCGTGAACATGAGCGGGCAGCTCGACCTCGGCGAGGTCGCCCGCCTGATAAGCGACGCTGCGATCTACGTGGGACCGGATACCTGTGTCACACACATGGCCGCCGCGCTCGGCACCCCCACGGTGGCCCTCTACGGCCCCACCAATCCCGTCAAATGGGGTCCCTGGCCCCTGGGATGGACCTCGCACACCAACCCCTACAAACGAAGGGGAACTCCCCAGCGCGCAGGCAACGTGATATTGTTGCAGGGAAAGATGGACTGCGTTCCCTGCGCCGAGGAAGGCTGCGATCGTTCAATCGACAGCGAGAGTCGCTGCCTCCACTCCATAACCGTGAACGACGTGCTGTCCGCCGTCGACTCGTTCGCTATGGGGTCAAATCTTTAAACTTGACATTTCGCTAGAACCGCGCCGCGTTCATCCCGCCGGTCTGTCTCCGTTCTTTACACCTTGTGGCTGCTGTAGTATAGACGGGAGGCATGGCTGAAAGATCGGAAGAAAGGCGGAACCCATCATGGAGGCCGATTCCGACATAGGGTTCATGAAACGGGCCCTTGCCCTCGCCCGCAGGGGGATGGGAAAAGTCAGTCCCAATCCGATGGTGGGGGCTGTCATAGTCAAAGACGGTAGGATCATCGGCGAGGGATGGCACAGGGAATTCGGCGGGAAACACGCTGAAATCAACGCCATTGAAAGCGCCGTTGGGGATCCCCGGGGCGCCGTTTTCTATGTAACCCTCGAACCTTGCAGTCACCAGGGGAAGACACCTCCGTGTGTGGACCGCCTCATCGAGATCGCCCCCTCCCGGGTTGTCGTAGGAACGGCGGACCCAAATCCCCTCGTTTCGGGAAGGGGGATCGCCGCCCTCAGAAAGCACGGAATCCGGACTGACGTGGGTGTTCTCGAAGAAGAGTGCAGGCGCTTGAACGAGGTCTTTTTTACATTCATGGAACGAGGAACCCCCTTCGTAACGCTCAAGTACGCCCAGACACTCGACGGCAGAATCGCCTCTTCAAGGGGCGATTCTCGCTGGATAAGCTCTTACAAATCCCGGCGCTTCGCTCACCGGCTAAGAAGTCGTCACGACGCCGTCCTGGTAGGCATAGGAACGGTCATCGCGGACGACCCGGAGCTGACGGTACGCCATGTTCGCGGTAGAAACCCCGTTCGAATCGTGGCGGACTCCCGGCTTCGCATTCCCAGAGAAGCGCGTCTACTGAAAGACGCTGAAAAGGCCCGAACCTTTATTTTTACTTCTACCCGAGCCGACAAGACAAAGATGGAGCGATTACGGAAAGAGGGTGTCAAGGTCATCCTCGTTGATGAAGAGGAGCCGGGCCGCCTGGACATGATGGAGATTTTCGCGGTATTGGGGCAAATGGGCTTGTCTTCCGTTCTCGTGGAAGGCGGTTCGGGAATTATCACGTCTTGCCTGGCGAGGGGTTGCGTTGACCGCCTGGTGGTGATCATAGCCCCCCGGATACTGGGGGCGGGGATCGATGCCGTGGGTGACCTGGGAATTGCCGCCGTGGACCGATCGTTAAACCTCTTAGTGGACAAGCTCAGCGTAAGTGGCGGAGACATTATAATCGACGCCAGGCCGCGAAAGTAAAGGACAGGCGATGTCTTGGTACGCCGTCTATACTAAAAGCCGTTGCGAGGACAAGGTTCACCGGGGATTTCTGCAGCGGGACATAAAACCTTTCCTGCCGAAGATCGAGGTATGGAGCCGCCGCAAGGACAGGAAAAAGAAAATTCAAATCCCCCTCTTTTCAGGATACCTCTTCGTAGATCTTGACGATATAAACGGCGCCAAGAGGCTTGCGGTACTGAAAACACCGGGGGTGGTGAAAATCCTGGGAAACCCGACGGGAGGCGAACCCGTTCCCATCCCTGACGCCCAGATCGACGCCGTGAGGAGACTCGTCGATTCGAAGGTGGAACTTCGATCCTGCCTCTATCCCCGGGTGGGGGAAAGGGCTCGCATAACCAGCGGCCCTTTTAAGGGAATAGAAGGCGTCGTTTTACAGACCGATTACGACAAGGACCTCTTCGCCGTGTCGATCGACTTGCTCAGGCGTTCCGTGGCCGTCAAACTTGAAGGTTTCCGCGTGGAAAAGATTTAGATACGCCTCGCGGCGGGGTTCGAGGTGTATCTTCCCCCATTCTGCGATCATGCCGGCCGCGGCCGAGAGGAAATCGAAAAAAGATGGAGACGGGATACGACGGCACTCTCACTCCAGGGGATAGGAACCGTCGGGAAGATGCACCTCCCCTCCCGTCAACGGGGGGCTGAAGACGCAAACCAGCCGCATGTCGGTGTCGTGGGCCCTCAGGTAATGCCTGTCATGCTTGTTCAGGGCGTACATGGTGCCCGGCTTTATTTCGAATATCTCGCCGCTGTCGTAAAGCTCGATTTCTCCCTCGCCTTCGACACAGTACACCGCTTCCAGGTGGTTTTTGTACCATATATGGGTTTCCGTACCCGCGAAGATCACCGTCTCGTGGAAGGAAAATCCCATGTCGTCCTTTTTGAGAAGCAGACGCCGGCTGACCCAGTTGCCGTTTTCGGCGAAGACTTCCCGGTCGGTGCCCTTCATTTCATTAATCGTTCTCACTATCAAGGGTATAGGCTCCTTTCATCATGGATTCGCGCTTTTCCAGGCAGGCCGCGATGGATTCATCTATGATGCCGATTCCCTTCCGGAGGACCTCTTCCTCTATCACGAGGGGCGGAAGAAACTTGATCACGTCATCGTTAGCCCCCGACCGCTCTATTATCAATCCCCTGTCGAATGCTTCCGACGTGACATTTCCGGCGAATCCCTGCTGGGGAAAATAGAGACCGTAAATCAGACCCCGCCCCCTCACGGAACATTCGGTCTCACCGTATTTATAGGCTATGGTCTCGAGTTCGTCCCTCAGGATATCTCCGCGATAGCTGATCGACTCCGAAAAATCGCCGTTGTCCCAGTAACCGAGCAGTTCCGTTGAGGCCACGAATGCCAGGTTGTTGCCCCGGAATGTACCCGTGTGTTCTCCCGGTTTCCACTGGTCAAGCTCGGGCTTCATGAGTACCATGGCCAACGGGAGGCCGGCGCCTATAGATTTTGAAAGGGTTACGATATCGGGATTGAGACCCGCATCCTCGAAACTGAAAAAGGCTCCCGTTCGGCCGTTCCCCACCTGTATGTCGTCCACGATAATCAAGATATCGAAATCCCGGCATATCTGTTCGATTTCCCTCAGCCATTCACTGCTCGCCACGTTGATGCCTCCCTCGGCCTGTACCGTCTCCAGTATTACCGCCGCGGGCAAATCCACTCCGCTGCTATTGTCTTCCAGAAATTTTCTCATGTACTGCGCCGTGTTCGTTCCGTCGCCGAAATAGCCGTCGAAGGGCATGAAGGACACGTTGGAACGATTTATGAAAGCCTCGTCCCTGTAGAAGGCATTACCCGTAACAGCCATTGAGCCCATGGTAAGACCGTGAAAGCCATTGGTAAAAGAAATGACGTTCGACCGTCCTTTTACCATGCGGGCGATTTTCAACGCCGTCTCCACGGCGTTGGTTCCCGTAGGACCGGAGAACTGTATTTTATAATTCATGTAACGGGGCGCGAGAATGGTATCGTTGAATTTCTGAAGGAAATTTACCTTCGCCGTGGTGGCCATGTCGAGGCCGTGAATAATCCCGTCATTCTGCAGGTACTCGATAATAGCCGACGTGGCGGCTGGGTTGTTGTGGCCGTAATTGAGAGTACCGGCGCCCGCAAAAAAATCGATGTATTCGTTTCCCTGCTCGTCGTAAAGCATGGACCACTTGGCCGACTTGAAAACCGTCGGAAAATGTCGCACGTAACTACGTACCTGGGATTCCAGTTGTTCTATTATTCTCATGACTTGTCTCCTCATCTTGGTTGGGCGCGAACGAAGGGTCCTATCGTTATCAATAGTTCCTCTTCATGCCCTTCGTCACCGAAAAGTTCCGCTCCGTAGCCTGAACCTGTCGAAAAAGGCGCACCCAGTTTCGAAGCAAAGGCCTTGAAAAAGGCCATCGATACCCTGTTTGAAGGGGTCACCGTCGTTTCCAGGCGATGCAGACCGCTCAATTCATCCCTGGCGAGCAGACTTTTCAACATCTTCGTCGCCAGTGAACGATTCCGCATAGCTTCATCCACGGCCACCTGCCAGACGAACACGGTGTCCTTCCGTCCCGGGGGGATATAGGCGGATATGAAGCCGACCAATTGGGATTCGCTCTCGGCCACTATGCAGGTGCTTCTGAAATGATCGCAAAGCAGGATGTAGCAATAGACAGAGTTCGGGTCGAGCGGCTTCGACCGACGAACAAGGTCGTACACATCCGCCGCGTCCCATGGAGTGGGAGCTCTTAGGTAAACGGGTTTCTCTGTGAGTGATTGCTTCATAATCATGCCGCCCTTACTCAGAACTTATACCGGATATTCACCGAGAGGATTGAACTAAGAAAAAACTTGGCACGCGGCTATTCCGGAAAGCGGGGAAGAGCCTTTCCTTCGACACTGTCCGTCACGGCGCTCTTATTTGAAAGATGTGCCTTTATTACAGAAAATCCTGCCGCTGTCAAGGAATGATCGGATTTTTTTGCTGTTTTCGATGGATAACACACCGATTATAATGACAAATTACACCATAGACCCGAGTCGGGACCGGCCTTTTTCACTTATCGCCCGATGGGAATATGGAGACCGACCTGCCGACGGCGTCTCCTCCTCCTTCGACGGATCAGGGTGACGAACAAAACCGGAATCGCCAGGATCACCAAAAGTACGGCGATTACCACCCAAGTGATCATGGTGCTCCCTTGGACCAACTTGAGGGGGTTCCAGGATGGTTCAACCAGGATTCGCCCCTCCGGTGACGCGTAGCTGAATGGAATATCGGGAAGCCCGTCTCCCGTGCGGTCGGGAAAGCTTTCAAGGAAGGACAAAAGAGAAAGCCATTCCTTGACTTCGCCGCCTCCCTTACTGCCGGTACCCGACACTATCCCGTCGGTCAGGCGTTCAAGGGGCTTCCCGTTGCGGTCTTTCAGCTCCATGGAGAGAAGTCCGAAGGATACGTCGCTTATATAGTCGACCATGTAGGCGGTGTAAAGATTTGCCGCTATGCGGTACAGGCGGTCCCGTTCCACCGGAACATAATCGCCCCTTTCGTTTTCGACGAAAAGGGAGGTCACACGGTCAAAGGGCACCCGGTAAGGATTGTAGGTCATCTTGACACCCGACACCTGGAGCTGCGCTTCGGGCTTCATTTGTCGAATGGTGGTCTCCACTTCCATGAGTTTCTTCAGCTCCCCGCCCGTCAGATATCCGGTGAGAAGGGGATAGCCCACTCGGTTGTCCGGACCGATGCCCAGCGACAGAACCCTGAAGACATCATCGACGGTGACGGGGCCTCGAGTAATTGAATCGCGAATGTGTCCGATGGGCTGAACGGCCAGGGTAACGTGTTCGTAATTTTCCGCCTCCGCCCGTCTGATGGCGTAACGGTAGGAATCGGTAACGAGGTTTCCCAACCCCAGTTCACCGGGATTTTCAGAAACATTGGCCGGGATTTTCAAGGAAAAATCGGTCACGGCCACGACTTGGTCGAAGGAGAGACCCAAGGGGGCCAGGAGCTCTTCGTCGATCCTTTCCTTGATGTATTCGATTGTTGCCGCCGTCGCCTCGCCTTCCGGCACATGGAAGGCCGTTTTTTGGATTTCATAGGACACCATTCGGGGTCCGCCACCGGCTTCGACGGCCATTTCCAAGATCCCCAGGTGCCGACCGTAGTTGCCCGCCGACACGATATGAGTCCTTCCCACCACTATAGGCTCTTCGAGAAGGGTGTGGGTATGGCCGCTGACAAGCACGTCTATGCCCGGGACCTCCCCGGCGATCCGCTCGTCCTCCGACAGTTTCTTTTCCTCCGATGTCCCCGTGTGAGACAGGCAGACGACCAGGTCGACCCCCTCACGGTTCCTCAGGATGTCAACCACGCGTCTCCCCTCTTCCATGGGATCGGAAAAGGTTACGGGGGACGCGAAGGGAGCGTCCACCATGGCCTTCTTCCCCAAGATGCCGAATATGCCGACGCGGATACCGCCTTTTTCGATTACCAGGTAATCGTGCACGGGGTACCGCCGGAATTCTTCTTTCAAGGAGCGGTCCCCGGGGTCATCCGCTGTGAAAACAACGTTGGAAGCGACTATGGGGGGCGGGCTGACGAGTATCTCTCGGGCGCGGGCCAGGGATTTAGCCAAACCCTCGGGTTTGAAGTCAAATTCATGGTTACCCAAGGTGACGGCGTCGTAACCCATGGCCGCCATGAGGCGCAGCTCCCAAGATTCGCTCATGAAACCGGAATGAAATAGAGTCCCCATGCTGTAATCGCCGGCATCAACCAACAAAACGGCGTCTCCGTGCCGCTCCCGCTGTCGCTCAACGGCCGTCGCCAGCCGCGCGTAACCTCCCTCCACGGCGAAGGACCCGTCGGGTTGTTCAACCCGCTGGGGGAGAAAATAGGAATGGAGGTCATGGGTAAAAAGAATAACGAGCCGTCGGTCCTTATCAGCCCCCCGCGCCGCCCCGACAAGGAACAGCGCTACGACAACGGAAACGACCAGGAACGACCAACGTTTTGTTATCTCCATGGCGCCATTTCTCCCGATGTTTTCTCGTGTTATTCTCGGAATCTTCCCGGACGGCACGACCGCGAACCGCCCGGGGAGCTCGAAACACTGTTTTTAAGGAACACATGATTCTAAATCCGGCGAACAGCGCGCCGGGCAGCCGGTTCCGGATCGGGAAGTACCGATTCCCCCCTCCCCAAGATAATTGACTATTACAAAGACGAAAGGGGGTGTCAACAAGATTCAGGTGTGTTTTCGGCGGAGATCAAAGGCCGGAGAAGCGGCCGGGGGTTACCCCGCTATTGTATCGAGGGCTTCCAGGGCGGCATCTATGTCTTCTTCATCTGTGAGGCAGCCGAAGCTGAAACGGACCGTTCCTTGGGGATAAGTTCCCAGCGTGCGATGCGCTGCGGGCGCGCAGTGAAGGCCGGGTCGGGTCATGATGGAATACTCCTCGTCAAGCACCTGTGAAACCAGTGACGGTTCCATTCCGACAATAGAGAGGGACACCACGGGGATCATGCTTTCCGGATCTCCCGTCCCGTGAACGATAACCTTCTTCAGGCAAGAAAGACCTTCCAGAAAACGACGAAGCAGGAGCTTCTCCTTTTTATTTACGGTATCCACGCCATTTTCCGTCACGAACTCGATTCCCGCCCCCAGCCCCGCGATACCCGGGCTGTTGGGCGTTCCCGGTTCGTATCGGTCGGGCATGAACAGGGGCTGTTCCTCCTGTTCTGAAAGGCTTCCCGTCCCCCCTTTTAAAAGGGGGGTCATCTCTTTCTCCAATCCTCGGCGCAGATAGAGACCTCCCGTCCCCTGGGGGCCGTACAGGGACTTGTGGCCGGTAAAGACCAAGATGTCTATGCCCATTGCTTCGACGGAGATAGGCAGGGCTCCGGCTGTCTGGGCCGCGTCGAGACAGAAGAGAACCCCCCTCTCCCGGGCGACGGCGGCCACGGCTTCCACGGGCATAATCGTTCCCGTCACGTTCGAGGCGTGAGTGAGAATAATCATTCGTGTTTCCGGCCGAATAGACGATTCAACCAAGCAAGGATCGAGAATTCCGCCTTTGTCGCAGTGAAGAACCGTAAGGGAAGCCCCGGCCGCTTCCATGGCCCGCAATGGGCGCATGACAGAGTTGTGCTCCATGCTCGAGGTTATCACGTGATCGCCGGACCTGACCAGGCCCGAGACGGCCATGTTGAGCCCCATGGTCGCGTTTGCGGTGAAAACAAGCCGGAGGGGGTCGGATATTCCCAGCAGATCGGCCGCGGCGGCCCGGACGGAAAAAATGGTCCTCGCCGTCTCGATGGACAGTCTGTGCCCCGAACGGCCGGGGTTGGCGCACCCCCGCTCCAGAAGGCCGGTGATTGCCTTCCCTACGGCCGGCGGTTTCGGCCATGAGGTGGCGGCATGATCGAAATAACGTATGGGGGTTCCCCTGTCCATGGCGGACTGTCCATATTCCTCGCTTACGGCGATTTGCCGCTCTTATCGTAACCGCTCATGGAAGGTCAAATTCTTTTTATGAATAAAAAAGGCGGTCTCATAGGGACCCGACATGATGGAAGATCAGCGGGTCGGCAGATCCCATAGAAAGAGTCCCGTTTCATCGTCGAAACTCCGTTCCAAGCTCCGGCCGTCCAAGGCCTCCACCATGAATTCGCAGGCGAAAGCGATGGTCCCCGGGGCGAGGTGGCCTCCGTAGACCCTGCCATCCCTGTCCGCGAGCGTGATGTGGGCGTGAACGAAGGGCTCTCCATCACGAAGAGAAACGTTTCCCACAAGACTTGTTATTTCGAGAGGACGATCGATCTCCATGAACTGATACTCCTGCGCCTGTTGGTCGTAGTAACCTATGCGGGCCCTCTCTACTGCACCGATCGCCTCAACACGGCCAAGTCTGACATCTTCGCGACGGCAAAGGTTCGTCAACGCTTCCAGGATGTCGCCGCCTCGTGGAAAGCGGCCAAGATAGCGGCCCTTCAATGACTCGATCGCCTGATAACGCAGCACCTTTCCCTCCTTGCCTTTTCTTGTCTTTTATCGCCTTTTCTTGTCAAGAGCACTCCGTGTACCCGCATGCCCGGCAAACAGCACACCCACCCTCGTGTTCAACGATGCCGCCGCAGTCCGGACAGGCGCCCCTCAGAAGGGCTCGTTCTTCACGAACCGACCCGTATCCGTTGGCCGACATGTGGGCCTGGATCGCCTTTGCGACGGCATCGGCGCAGGACAGCACCTTGTTGTCGCCGAATCCCGCGGGTGAATGACAGGAAATCCCCTGGAGCTGCCTGATGACCTGTCGCGCATGTATACCGCTACGCCAGGCCAATGAAACCATGCGCCCTATGGCTTCACACTGGGATGCGGCGCAACCGCCGGCCTTGCCCATGGTGGTAAACAATTCAAAGAGGCCTGATTCGTCCTCGTTGATGGTGATGTAAAGCGGGCCGCATCCCGTCTGCATCTGGTAGGTCCAGCCCTTCAGAACCTTCGGCCGTTCCCGCTTGACACGCCGCACTCCTTCGGCGCTCCTTTCCTCACTTTCCGGTGTGCGGCCGGTGGATAGGACTTGACGCTCGCGCGAACCGTCCCGGTAGATGGTAACGCCTTTGCATCCCAGCTTCCACGCCAGCTCGTATACGGTGCGCACGTCGTCTTCGGCGGCGCCGTTGGCGAAATTGACGGTCTTGCTTACCGCATTGTCGGTGTATTCCTGAAATGCCGCCTGCATTCGGATGTGCATCTCCGGGGAAATATCGTGGGCGGTCACGAATAAACGCTTGATATCCGGCGGAACATCCTCTATTTCCCGGAGAGAACCGTGTCGGGCTATGAGCTGCATTAATTCGGGGGAATAAAAACCTCTTTCCCGCGCCATTCGTTCGAAAATGGGGTGCACCTCCACGAGAATGTCGTTGTCCATAACCTGTCTCACGTACGATACGGCAAAAAGCGGCTCCACGCCGGAAGAGGCGTCGGCTATGATCGAGATAGTCCCGGTGGGCGCGATGGTGGTGACCGTGGCGTTGCGGATGGGCGGTTCCCCCCGTTCCTCGAAGACCGATCCGGGAAAGTTGGGGAAAGGCCCCCGTGTTTCCGCCAGCTTCCGCGAGGCTTCCCGCCCCACGTCGCTTATGAACTTCATCACCTTCCCGCCCAATTCAACCGCTTCATCGGTATCGTATGGAATACCCAAGAGAATGAGCATGTCGGCCCAGCCCATGACGCCCAGCCCGATTTTCCGGTTTCCCATGGTCATGCGCGCGATCTGCTCAAGGGGATAGCGGTTCACTTCCACCACGTTGTCGAGAAAATGCACCGCCAAATGAACTGTTTCCCCCAGGCGTTTCCAGTCGATTGCGCCGTTCTTCACCATCATGCCCAGGTTGATCGATCCAAGGTTGCAGGATTCGTAAGGCAGAAGAGGCTGCTCGCCGCAGGGATTGGTAGATTCGATCACGCCCACGTGGGGAGTTGGGTTGTCACGATTCAGGCGGTCGAGAAATATGATTCCAGGCTCACCGTTTTCCCACGCCTGGTGTACGATCCGAGCGAAGACCTTCCGAGCGTTCAGTACCCCCGTGACCTCGCCGTTCCGCGGGTTTACAAGCTCATAGTCCTCATCCTTTTTTACGGCCTCCATGAAGGCCTCGGTAACACCGACGGAAATATTGAAATTGTTGAGCTGTCTCTTGTCGGCCTTGCACATGATGAAATCCATGATGTCGGGATGATCCACCCTGAGAATCCCCATGTTGGCGCCTCGGCGCGTTCCTCCTTGCTTGATGGTCTCCGTGGCCACGTCAAAGACCCGCATGAACGAGATTGGACCGCTTGAAACACCGGTAGTGCTCTTAACCACGTCCCGGGCCGGCCGTAGGCGGGAGAAAGAAAAGCCCGTCCCGCCGCCGGACTTGTGGATGAGAGCGGTGTACTTCACGGCATCAAATATTTCCTCCATGGAATCTCCCACGGGTAAAACAAAGCAGGCCGACAACTGGCCGAGCTCTCGACCGGCATTCATAAGCGTTGGAGAATTAGGCATAAATTCAAGACTTGTCATCATGTTATAGAAACGGTCCTCCGTTTTTTTCGTGTCGGCCCCGGGATCAAAAATACCGTCGGCCTCGGCGATTGCTGACGCCACTCTACGGAACATGCTCGCGGGGGTTTCCAGGACATTCCCGTCCTTGTCCCTTTTGAGATACCGCCGTTCCAGCACGGTAATCGCATTGGGCGCAAGGCGCGGTTCGGTCATGGAAGCGTTCCGGGACATGATGCCTTTCTCCTTTAAAAAGTATGTGATTTTTATAGGAATGAACTTCTATATATAGAACGACTTTTTATTTGACCACAATATATTGAGCCTGTCAAAAACTTTTTAATTCGGGGAAACAACACTTGACGAACTCGTAAAATGTTGAGAAATGAACATATTTTACCCCGGAGCACAGAACCCGGAACCTATGATCTAGAACGTAGAATGTAGAACCTTTCGTCGAGAATTGCGCCCCCGGAATCATGGAATCAAAGGAGGGAATTATGGAAAAAGAAGTCACAAAGCTACTTGGAGAAAAGTCAACGGAAGAACCCTTCGCCCGGTTTATGGGGCTGAAGGTACTGGAGGTCGGCGAGGGGTCGGCCCTGGTGGAAATGACTCTCACGAAGGACATGGAAAACATTTTCGGCATGGCTCACGGCGGCGCGATTTTCTCCCTCATGGACGAGGCCTTCGAGATGGCTTCGAACTCACACGGAACCATGGCGGTGGCGTTGAACATAAACGTAACCTATATTGCAGCGGCCCGTACAGGCGACATTCTGCGCGCCGAGGCCCGCGAAAACAGCAGAACCCGGCGGACGGCCCATTACACTATAAACGTGTATAAAAACGAGGGCGATCTGGTGGCCACCTGCGGCGCCCTGGTGTACCGGATGGACCAAACGCTTCCTTTCCCGTGATTTTTAAGGTTCTCGAAGGTCATTGACAGTCACGATGCATGCAACTATACTCCCTGCAAACAACGCAGAAGGAGAGTCTCACAATGAGAATCACCGAAGCGGGCAAAGTGACCGAGGGAATCTGGTTCCTGGGAAGCGAGGAATCAGGACTGTATCTGGTGGAAGGTTCGTCGTCGTCGATGCTCGTCAGCAGTGGGATGAGCTGGCTCGCGGATGACGTACTCGAACAGATGAAACGTTTCAATCTCGACGAGGAGCGGATCGAAAAAATCCTTATCCTTCACGCCCACTTCGACCATATCGGTCTTGTGCCCTTGTTCACCCGCCGCCTTCCCGAGGCAAAGGTATACGGGGCGGCGGCGGCTTGGAAGGCCATCGGTGATCCCCGGATCATGGAACGCGTGAACCACTATAACCGGAAGATGGCCAAACGCTATGGTCGGCCGAACATCTTCGAGTCATACGACCTGGAGTGGCGTGACGATATAAAGGGATTTACCGTCTCCGAAGGCGACCGCCTCGACTGTGGCGATCTCGGTATCGAAATAATTGAAATCCCTGGACATTCTCCCTGCTCCATAGCAGCCTATGAACCATCGACAAAGACATTGTTCCCTTCCGACGGAGGAGGGATACCCTTCAAGGATACCATCATCCCCTCGGGGACCTTTAATTACACACTCTTCCAGGAAAGCCTGGAAAAGCTCGGCCTGCTCGAAGTAGATCATTTTTGCGCGGACCATGGAGGTTACATAAAAGGAGAAGACGCCCGGCAATTCGTAAGAAAGGCCATGGATGCGGCCCGCGATTTCAGGAAACTCATGGAACGGGTATATCGCCGCAGCGGATCTGTAGAAGCCGCCGTCGGGAGACTTGTTTCCATCGCCCTTGCAGCCCGGCCGGACTATTTTCTTAACCGGGATATTCTTGAAGGCATATACCTGCAGATGATCCGCCACGTAGCTTCGCGCATGGGCGAAGCCGGTTAGACTCATCGCTTTTTCACGGTAAAAAAACCGGTATCGGCTTGCATTTTTGAGTATTTGTGGTACGCTCATTAGGATAAAATATTAAAGATGCCAGGATAAAATATTAAAGATGGCACAGGGTTGCCCCCGCCCTTCGTGAAGCATCCTTATTATATCGAACATTCTCATGAAACATCTTTACAATAACAAGGAAGATACCAGAATAGCGTGAAATTTACAGAGCTTGGATTCAATGAAAAAATCCTAAAAGGAATCAAAGATACGGGATTCGAGGAATGCACGAAGGTCCAGGAAATAACCTTCCAGGAAAGCCTGAAGGGAAAAGACGTGGCGGTGCAATCACAAACCGGAACAGGTAAAACGGCCGCCTTTCTACTCACGATTTACCATCTCTTCTGCGAGGAAGAAACCCCATACAGAAAAAAGGCCCTCATCGTCGTCCCGACGCGGGAGCTTGCGGTCCAGATCGAAAAAGAGGCGAGGACCCTGGGCAGACACCTGGACTTTACCATGGGAAGCATCTACGGGGGGGTAGGTTACGCGGAGCAGGAGGCGCTCCTCGAGAAAGACGCCGACATTATCATCGGGACACCGGGACGGCTCCTGGATTTCAGCCAGTCGGAAAAACTGAAACTCAAGGACAGGGGTTTTTTGGTTATCGACGAAGCCGATCGCCTCTTCGACATGGGATTTCTACCCGATCTGCGGCGCATAATTCGAAAAATGCCCCCTCCGGACCGCCGGATGACAATGCTTTTCAGCGCAACGCTGGACGCCGCGGCCCGGGAACTCGCCTGGGAACACATGAACGATCCCGTTGAAATAGTGGCGACGCCGGACAGGCTTCTTGTGGAAAATGTGACCCAAGAACTATACCACGTGGGTTTGGACGAAAAAATGAATCTCCTGCTCGGCCTGTTGAAGCGCGACGATCCCAAGAGCGTGCTTATTTTCACCAACACAAAACACGATGCCTTCGAGGTATCCAAGCGACTGGAATACAACGGTTATCGCAGCACCTACATGATCGGCGATCTGCCCCAAGGCAAACGTCTCAAGATCATATCCGACCTCAAGTCGGGCAAGGTTCGCTACCTCGTAGCCACCGACGTGGCCGCCCGGGGACTTCACGTGGATGATCTCGAAATGGTCATCAATTACGACATCCCGCAGGATTTCGAAAATTATGTCCACCGGATCGGACGAACGGCACGGGCCGGCCGGGAGGGGAAGGCCGTAACGCTGGCCTGTGAGAAGTATGTCTACGGGCTCGAGGCGATTGAAAAATATATCGGCATGCAGATTCCCGTCGTCTGGCCGGAAGAGGGTTTCTTTGTGGAGGACGCAAGCGCCGGTATGCGTTTCAGGCTTAGCGAGAGGGAACGGAAACCTAAACTGAAAACCAAAAGGGCCGACATGGAAAAATCACAACGACGGAGGAAAAAACAGGCCGAAACCAAGGGGGAGCAACCGGAGAAGAAAGAAAAGAAGAAAGGGGGCAAGACTCCCCGCAAGTTTGATGAACCCAAGCTGACGTCCCCGGAAAAGAAAAAGAAGTCAAAAGATAGCGCCAGGCCTCCTGACCGCGATGCTTCGCGTGAGGACCGCATCGCGTATTATGAACGGAAGTACGGCGAATCCTTTGCGGCCGTTCCGACACGGCAGGAACATGGAAAGGAACGGAAAGAGATCGAGCCCTCGCAGAGGGCGGATCACGGCTCAATGTATAAAACAAAGGGGGAAAAGTCGGCCTTCCTCCAGAAAATAAAACGCCTTTTCTCCGGTTTGCGAGGGGCCTGAAGGGATTATGCCGACGGATACCTGATTCGACTTCCTTCCGATAAGGACGCCGCTCGTACTCACTTACAGGTATCGCTTGATATCCGCCTTTTCCCGAAGTTCGTTCACGTACTCCTCGACCTTTTCGTTCGCCTTTTCACCCCTTAGATAGTTGTCGATGTTTTCCTTGGCCTCATCGTAGGGAATCACCCTCGCCTCCTTCCTGTCGGTTACCTTTATGATGTGATAACCGAAGGAACTTTTTACGATGGGGCTCGTCTCCCCCGTCTCCAGGGAAAAGGCCGCTTCTTCAAAGGCCTTGTCCATGTTTCCCCGCGAGAAGAATCCCAGATCACCGCCATGTTCACTGCTGGGACATTGGGATGTTTCGCGGGCCAGTTCTCCAAAATCCTCACCTTCGTTCAGACGTTTTTGAACATCTTCGATGGCGGCTTCCACCTTCCGGCTCTCTTCTTCAGAGGCGTCCTCCTTAAGACCTATATATATATGACTGGCCTTGACCTGTTCGGGTTCTTCAAAAAATTCGGAATGGTTCTTGTAAAAACTCTCGCTTTGGTCGGACGCCACTTCGATCTTGTTTACCACTTCCTCTTCGATCAGCCTTCTGACGGCGATATTTTTCCTTATGCTCGAGCGAAGCTGAGCCTCGGTTATCCCCATGCCTTCAACGACCTGCTTAAAGGAACTCTCATCGGGGAATTGGTTTTTCAATCTCTGCAGTTCATCGGTAACCGCCTGGTCGGAAACGACAACGCCTTTCTTGACGCTCTCCTGCCACAGCAACTCGTAATTGATAAGCCGCTCCAGTAGGTCCCTTTTTATATCCTTGACACGGGCCTCGTCGAGGGGATCACCCTGCATCGCGGACATCTCCATCATCTTGGCCGCCTCGCCTTCAAGCGTCTCCCAGGAAATCACCACTCCGTTCACCAAGGCAACAGGCTTTTCCACTGCCTGCTCTTCGGCGGCCGGGGCGGGCGCTGCAATGAGAAATATAAAAAAAATGGCGAGAAACGCCGGCGTCCATAGTGATCGTTTTTTGTACATAGGTTTTGCTCCTTCCCATGGATTTGAAAAAGGGCCCATGAAACTTCACATGATGAAAGTCGAAGTGCCCGCCCGGGATTAACGCTTCGTTAACGCTTCGTTAACGCTTCGAGGATGTGAGAATCGGAAACCCTTAATCGTAAGGAATGTCGAAATACTAACACAAACAGGTGCGTTGTAAAGAAATTTTTTGACTGTTACATCGGCCAGACACAGTCTAAAGATAGCTTTGCAAAGATGAAAATGATTTTATAGTATTCTAATTGATCGCGCGTTATCCACGTAAAGGTTCCCTTCTTTTCCAAACAGAATGATCAACCACGCTGTCGGCCCTTGGGGGCATGGATTTTGCTTAAATAATTCGTATAACCCACTAAACAGGCCCGGCATCGGCACTTGAGCGAAATACATTATGTGAACCTGTTCAAGCGTGAGAGAGAACAAAGCCTATGCGTGAAAACCGGTTCGACAAAAAAATCGAGCGCATAATCGAAGACCTCGGAGAAAGGATCGACGGACTTGAGCTCGAACGAAAGGACCTGTTGTATCGTCTCCGTTTCGAAGAACTTATCACAACCATTTCTTCCACATTCATCAACCTTCCCTCGGCGGCGATCGACGAAGAAATAGAAAGGGCCCTTGAAGTTGTTGGAGAAATGACGGGGGCCGACCGGATGTACATTTTCCGTTACGACGAAGATCGGCAAACAATGGACAACACTCACGAATGGCGCGCCGCGGGGCAGGAGCCTTTCAAGGACCGTCTCAGGAAAATCCCCCTGGAATGGGCCGCATGGCTCGTCGACCAAATAAACGCCTCGAGAATCGTATACATTCCCCGCCTGGAGGATCTTCCGCCGGAGGCGTCCAAACTGAAGCGGCTGAATATTGAACAGGGAACGAAATCTTCCCTCATAATCCCCCTCCAATATAAAGGAAAGACAACAGGGATGTTCGGCCTTGACTCGACGCGTCGTCACATGACATGGTCCCCCGAAGTCGTTACGTTGCTACGGGTCTTGGGGGAAATTTTTTCAAACGCCCTGGAGCGCAAGCACGCAGAAGAAGCCTTGCGACAGAGCGAAGAGAAGTACCGGACCATTCTCGAAACTATGGAGGAAAGTTACTGGGAAGTGGACCTAAAGGGCAATCTGGTCTTTTTCAACAACGCCCTCAGCCGCCTTTTGGGTTACGAATACGAAGAATTGGCAGGTATTAATTATCGAGTCTACACCTCTCCGGAGGACAAAGAAAGGATCGCCCATTCGTTCAACAAGATATATCGCACGGGTATCGGCGTCATGGCCGATAATTACACCTTCATCGACCGACATGGCCGTCCCGTGGCCGTGGAAATGTCCACCTATCCCATCGAGGACGATAGCGGCGATGTTGTCGGATTCAGGGGTGTGTCTCGTAACGTGACGGACCGCCAGAAAGCAATAGAAGCCCTGAAAGAAAGCGAAAAAAAGTACCGCACCGCCCTGGAGGCGAGTCCCGACCCCCTGGTCGTCTATGACATGGAAGGCCGCGTCGTTTATCTGAACCCGGCCTTTGAAGAGGTCTTCGGGTGGAGCCTGGAGGAACTCCACGGTCTCGTCATGGAAAACTTTATTCCCAAAGACCGCCGGGAAGAAGCCCGTTCAATGGCCCAGCGGATGGTGGACGGCAAACCCTTCTCGGGAATCGAAACGGAGCGTCTCACGCGATCGGGCGGGCGCATTCCCGTAAGCATAAGCGGTGCGGGCTATCGAAACGGTGACGAAACCCCTCGGGGCGGCATCATCACCTTCAGGGACATCCGGGAACAAAAACGTCTCGAAAATCAGCTTCTCAATATTCAAAAGCTTGAATCAATCGGCACCCTCGCGGGTGGTATCGCGCACGACTTCAACAACCTGCTCATGGCGATCCAGGGTAATGTTTCTTTGGCCCTTTACAACTTGCCTGAAGGCCACCCCCACTATCGATATCTTGAAAACATACAAAAGAGCGTCGCCAGCGGTTCCCGGCTGACCCGTCAACTTCTCGGGTTCGCCCGCAAGGGCCGCTACGAAGTAAAAAAGATCGATCTTAATCGTCTCGTGAGACAAGTGGCGGGGGTCTTCGAAAGAACGAGAAAGGAAATAATCATTCACAGCGATTTCGCTCCCGATCTTTACACCGTGGAAGCGGACGAGGGACAGCTCGAACAGGTGCTTCTCAACATATTCCTCAACGCGGCCCAGGCCATGGAGGGAGGGGGCGACCTTTACCTGGAAACGAAGAACCAGATCATCGAAGAAGACCGATTCATCGATCTCGCCCCGGGAGCTTACGTGCAATTGTCAATCAGGGACACGGGCGTCGGCATGGACAAAAGGACCTTGGGCCATCTGTTCGAACCCTTTTTCACCTCCCGCGAAATGGGACGGGGCACCGGTCTCGGCCTGGCATCGACCTACGGGATCGTCAAGGGTCACGGGGGCCACATAGAGGCCCATTCTATCTTGGGAAAGGGTTCTACATTTAATATATACCTCCCCGCAGCGAGTGGAACTGAGACGACAAAGGAGGATTCCCCCGAAAGGATAGAAAGGGGAAATATGGAAACGGTCCTCTTCGTGGACGATGAAGAGATGGTTCTCGAGGCGGGAAGCCTGATGCTTCAAAAACTAGGATATGATGTACTGAAAGCCCGGAACGGAAAGGAAGCGGTCGCTCTTTTCGAAAAACACAAGGAAGAGATCGACCTGGTCATTCTCGACATGATCATGCCCGCCATGGGTGGTGGAGAGGTATTCAACCGGATAAGAGAAATAAACCCCCGCGTACCGGTCTTACTCTCCAGCGGTTACAGCATCGACGGTCAGGCACGGGAAATCATGGACAGGGGTTGTGACGGGTTTATTCAGAAACCCTTCACCATAGAGACCTTATCAAAGAGTATCAGGGTGATCCTTGACCGAACCGCTCCCGATTTTCGGTAACCTCTCTTTCCCCGGGAGAGAAAAACTTCTCCCCCTCGATCACTATGCCTCGCCGCTGGAGGAGAGACCCGTCAAGACGATATAGAGTTATGCGTGCCTTGCGATACTGTATGATCGTATCGATTTCGTCGAGGCGGCTTTCCAGGAGATCGCGCTGTGCCAGGGCCACCGCGAGGGAGGTGCCCCGCCCCACGTCGAACTTTACCTCTTCCGCCCTCACCGCCTCTTCCTGGAGGCGCCTCCGCTCGGCGGAGGCATCTATCTGTGCCCGTGCTCGTCTCGCTTCCAGGTGGGCGCCGTGGATGTCCTCCACCACCAGCTGGGCCAGGTTGTCCAGGCTTGCAACAGCTTGGGCCCTGCTTGCAACAGCGCGGGCCTCAAGCGCGCGCGCCGCCCGATTTCGGAGAGACCAATCGAAACGCGCGCCCACGGTCAACACGTAGCCGGGACCGTCGAGATCAGAAAAAGAACTGCCGAAACTGTCGGCGTATCCCGTCTTACCCAGGGTAATAAACAGATCGAGGCGGGGGAGCAGCCCATCTCGGGTCTGGATCACCTCCAGGTCTCCACGTTCTATACGAAGCTCCGCTTCAGCCATTTCAGGGCGCATGCTCAAGCCCAAGGCGATATGATCTTCAACGGGATCAAGCTCGAGATCCGGCTCCCTCGGGCTGTCACGGGGCTCCAACTCCAAGGACCAGCCATATCTCCCTCCGGGACTTAGAAGGCGTAGCAGGGAAAGGCGGGTCTGCTCCCGCCGGCTTCGGGCGTCAATCAGCCCTTGGCGCCTGGATGCCAATTCGGCACGGGCGGCCGCGATCTCGGTTTCGGCAACAGTCCCCACGTCGATTCGACGCGCGATCTGCAGGGCCTCTCTGAATATCGCGACCTGCTGTTCCGCGAGAACAAGATCCCAATAAGTGTTTTCGATTTCAGCAACCAAGGACTCAACAAAACCACGCAACTCGTAAAGGGATATCATGGTGTCCAGCTCGGCCCGGCGGATTCCCGCAAGGTTCGCTTCCCTGGAAGCGCCCCTAAGTAACGCCTGCGTCAGTGACAATTCCACGGCCGCCTCTTGACGATCCAGCGTCGACGCAGAGTCCGACCGCGCCTGGCGAAGGGCCAGGTCCACCGCGGTTCCCGTAGAAAAGCTTTTCTCGATACCGACGCGGTAGGTCTCCGATTCACTGCGCAATCCCACGGGCTCACCGGTCACAAGATTTCTACGTTCCGCCTTATCCCTGTAAACAGAAGTTTCGGCAAAGAGGGAAGCGTCGAAAACGGCTCGCTCTTCCTCCTCGAAGGTCCCGGCGATGATCGGAGAATAGAGCTGCACCCCCAGGGAACGGTTGTTTTTCAAGGCGATAAAAACCGTCTCTTCCACGGAGATGGACAGCCTCCCATCTTTAGGCGCGGGAAGCTTTTCGGGAGTTTCCACGGGGTAGGGCCTAAGGTGATCGACGGGCGGTTCACCGTATTCCGCAGGTCTTTCGCGGAGTCTCTCGATATATTCGCCGGTAAATGTCCCCTTTGCCGAGGCCGATTGTCCATGCTGCACAGAAACAAGGAGAACCAAAAGAACAGCGACTGCAAGCTGTCCCACCCGCGGTTTCATTCCGTCCACCTCCCCGTTGTTTCTTTCTTCCCGCCTTCCCGGCGCCGGTAAAAAAACGTATATAGAACAGGGATGAGAATCAAGGTTATAAAGGTTGAACTCGTGAGGCCTCCTATTACCACGCGCGCCATGGGCGCCTGCTGCTCGCTCCCTTCACCGATGCCGAGGGCCAGTGGAATGAGCGCTATTATCGTGGTTAGAGAAGTCATGAGTATGGGACGAAACCTACGGGTTCCAGCTTCGAAAGCGGCGCGGCTCGGCGAAAGACCCTCCTCGACCCTGAGTCGCCCGGCTTGGTCCACGATGAGGATGGCGTTATTGACAACGATGCCCACGAGCATGATCCCGCCGATGAATGACTGCGCGTTTAAAGTCGTTCCCGTCGCCAGGAGAATGACAACCACTCCGATAAGGGCCATGGGAACCGAAAACATGACTATGAGGGGATCCCGGAACGACTCGTAAAGACAGGCCATTACCATGTAAACGAGGGCGACGGCCAAAAGAAGCCCCCAGGCCAGTTCGTTGAATGTCTTTTCCTGTTCCTCGTAATCGGCGCCGAATGTGATATCGATGTCCCGGGGCATGGGAATGGAAGCGACCCTCTCCCGTATGTCGGAGACGACTGAACCAAGGTCCCGGCCGGAAATATTCACCTGGATGCGGCTCACCCGCTGCTGATCCCGCCGTTCTATTGTCTGCGGACCTTCAGCGCTTTCAATGGTCACAACATTGCGAAGATTGACAAATTCCCCCCGGTTGTTCATGACGCCTATGTTTAGAATATCGTCGAAATCGAGCTGCTCCGCGTCCTTGAGGCGGACGAAAATGCGATACTCGGACCCCCCGTCGCGGAAATACCCGGCGGATGATCCCGCAATCGCCGTTTCAATGGTTTGTGCAATTCCGACCACTGAAAGGCCGAGATCGGCGGCCCGGACTCTGTCTATTTGAAGAAGATTCAACGGAACCCCCCCCTCGCGGCTCAGGCGCATATCGGTGATTCCTTCAACCGGAGCGATGGTCTCCTGCACTTTCTTCGCTATACTATCCAATTGCGCCAGATTGTAGCCTCGAACGTCGATGCTCAGTTGTTCCTCGTCGGCGGCCGCGGTGAGCCTCATAACGAACAGTCCGCCGCTTGCCTGCGCTCTAATACGGGCGCCGGGTATCTGCGTCAATCTCCCCCTTAGGTCATCGGCGATCTCTTCGCTCGAGCGGGATCGGTGTCGTTGGGGAACCAGGCTTAATCTAATGTCGGCCCCCATGGGAGCCCCGGTGCTGAAGGACGTACCTCCCACGCTCACAACGGAAGCCGCCGCTTCGGGAACTGCCGGCAAAACTATGCTTTCAACCCGGCGTACCGTTTCGTCGAGAATGGCAAGCCGGGTCCCCGGTTCCATCTCGATGGATATTCGGACCTCCCCCTCGTCGGCGGACGGCATGAACTCCGACCCCACGTAAGGAAGCAGCAGTATGGAAGCAACGAAGAGTCCCAGGAACATCCACACAACCGCACCTCGATTCTCCAGGGCCGCGCCGAGAATCCCCCTATAAAAGTTTTCCATCCCGCCGAAGAAGAGAGCGGTCAGGTTGTACAACCTTTTCATGGGGCCGTTGTCTTCACCGGGGGATCCCGAAGGAGGACGAATCAGCCTGGCCGACAGTGTCGGAGTCACCGTCAAGGCCACCACGAGTGAAACGAGAAGGGCGAATCCCACCACCCAGGCAAGCTGTCGAAAGAGGACACCCGCCAACTCCCTGGCGAAAAACATAGGCAGAAAGATGACCATCGTCGTCAACGTGCCCGCCGCCACCGCAGCGGCCACTTCTCCCGTGCCTCTCACCGCGGCCTCTTTAATAAGGGTGTCCCCCCTCTTCTCCCGAAGGCGGGAAATGTTCTCCAAAACCACGATGGAGCTATCCACCATTATGCCCACCCCCAGGGCGAGACCGCCGAGGGTCATCAGGTTCAAGGTGAAGCCGCCGAAATATATGAGCCCGAAGGTGACTATAACCGAAACGGGGATCGCCGTAGCCGCAACCAGGGATGAAGACAGACTTCGCAGAAAAAAGAACAGCACCAAAAAGGCCAAAGCACCGCCGAAAACGATGGACCGGCTCACGTTGTCGATGGCAAGCCGGATGTACTCCGAGGTATCCCTGATAGGAAAGATCGATACCTGCGGATAATCACGGTTCAGATTTTCTATTTCCCGGTTCACCGCCCCGGCGACAGCCACGGTATTGTAGTCAGGCTGCTTCATGATCGCCATGCGGACACCCGGTTCGTTATTTATGCGCACGAGTCTTGTCACTCTGCGATGGGTGTCCAGGACTTCCGCAACTTGTCCGAGGGTGATGGGAGCTCCGTCACGAACCGCCAGCACCATGGAAGAAAGCTCTTCAAGGCTGGTAAACTGTCCCGGCGTTCGCAGGGTAACGTTAAAGCGCCCCCTTTCTACATCGCCGGCGGGCACGGTGACGTTTGCGTCCCTAATGGACTGGCGGATGCCGTCGAGCGTCAGGTCCAGTGCCTGCACCTTGTCGACGTCCAAGTTCACCTGGATCTCGCGCTCGAGCCCTCCCCAGACATTGACGGAAGCCACGCCGGGGATGCGCTCGAGACGGTAGCTCATGTGCTCGTCGATGAGGATGCGCAGTTCCATCGGATCCATGGAGCTGGAAACTCCCAGGAGCATGATGGGAATGGCGGATATGTCGAATTTCCGAACCTGGGGACGATCGGAGTCATCGGGCAGCATTTCTATAATCCGGTCCAGGCGATCCCTGATATCAATCGCCGCAACGTCGATATCCGTCCCCCACGAAAATGAAACACGAACGTTGCTGACCCCTTCCGAGGAATAGGAATTGATCTGCTCAACGCCCGCAACGGCGGCCACCGCCTGTTCCACGGGCCGGGTGATCAGCTCTTCCACGTCCTCCGGACTGGCGTTCTCATAGGTTGTCATGATGGTCAGCGTAGGATAAGTGACGTCCGGCATCAGGTCTATTGGAATTCGAACGAGTGCCGCCATGCCGAGCATCACCGCAATGAGCGTCGACATGAGGGTGAAAACCGGCCGATGCACGGTAAAGCGTGCCGGGTTCATCAGAGGTCGGCCTGCCTTTCCTGCGTTTTGGATTCTTCTACACCGCTTCCGTCGTGGATAACAATGGGCGCGCCGTCACTTAGAAGATACTGACCCAGCGTGACCACGTACCCCTCCAGGATGGGTCTGCGGATCTCCACGTAATCCCTGTCCTGCAAACCCAGTTCCACCTCCACCAACCTGGCCCGGTTCTCCTCGAGGTCCGCCACGTAAAGGACTATTTGACCCGCTCGTTCGATAAGCGCGGAACGGGGAACTACAAGGGCGTCTTCCTTGCGATCGAGCACGATTTCCAGCCGCACGAACATACCCGGTGTCAGAATCTCCCGGGGATTGTCCACGTCAACTTCGAGGCGGGCCTGACGGGAGGTTTCTTTCACCACCGGTGAAAGACGAGCCAAAGTTCCGAAAAAGTGACTGTCGGGAACAGCGTCGGCCGTTACTCTTACCTCTTGGCCCAGCTTAAGGCGTGGGTAGTCTGTTTCGGTGGCGTGGGCGACTGCGATCAGCCTCTTGACGCACACGATGGACATGAGGGGCGTCTGGGCCGGGAGATAGGCGCCCTCGTCCACGTACCGTTCCGCTACCACGCGGTACCCGTCTTCCCCCTGCCAGTCGGCCTTGATGACCGTGTAAGAAAGCATCAACTCGGCTCCCATGAGCGCGGCCTGGCGCTGGGCTATCTGGGCGGAGGCGACCCGGACACGGGCCTGCTGAGCCCGGTACTCAGCCAAAACCGAATCCAGCTCCGATTCAGAGGCGACCCCCTGCTCACGCAATCTTCTGACCCGTTCATATTCGCGTCGGCGCGTTTCCAAGGTGCTTTCCGCTTCCACCAGGTTCGCCAGGGCCACTTCCAGTTCAGCCCTGGCCTGTTCGACTTCGAACCGGTACTTGTCGTCGTCCAGGATGGCCACTACCTGGCCCAGTTCGACCTGGTCCCCCAAATCCACCATGAGCCTCTCCAGTCGCGCCGCAATCTGTGTGGAAAGGTCGAAAACGGCGCCCGCCCTAAGCGAACCCGTCAGAGTGCGCCTCTCCTCGATCGCCCCCCTTATCACGGGGGCAACCTCCACGGCCACGGGCCGCTGCCCGAGGCTTACGGTCTTCCGATCCCCGGCCTTTTTGCCTCCGCCGAACGACAGGAGCACAACGACAACCACGACGAGAACTCCGGAACCGATCCAGATCACGGTTTTTTTCAATGTCTCAGACCTCCCCTTATGACGACACCTTGTAATTTACAAAACTCGTGCCTAGACCCCCGGCAAGAATTATGCCCGCCGAACCGACACAGCGTAACCACGAGAAAAAAGGGCATAAAAATCTATCGATCTCCGGAGGGAAATCTTAATGGGATTCATTGTATCCGGTTTCCGTGGTCAAGTGGATACTTTCAGCTCCTACATCAGGGTACCGTCGCACAGGTCCCGGGGATTCCACCATCCGGCGGAAAATGATCACGGGGCGAAAAGGAGAAGACGCACTTAACGGGAAATACGTTTCAATCCAACAGGTCCCGTATCTTTCTTGAAAGCTCTTGCAAATGAAAGGGCTTTTGAATAAAGGCGTCACAGCCCTTGTCCATGATTTTTTTCGCCTCTCCATTGATGCTGTAGCCGCTGGAGAGAATAACTTTCACATTCTCATTTATCGCCTTCAACTCGTTGTAGGTGCCGCTTCCCGAAATGCCCGGCATGATCATGTCGAGTATAACCAAGTCGATCTCGTTTCTATGTTCCGCGTACAGGGCCACCGCCTCCTGTCCGCTTCCCGCAACGAATACCTTATATCCCAGGGACTCGACAAGTTCCCGGCTTACCTCGAGCACCGACGGTTCATCGTCGACGAGCAGTATGGTTCCCGATCCCTTGATGACCGTTTCTTTTTCCTCTTCCATGATCTCCGGGACGGCGGCTTTTTCCGAGGCCGGCAGATATATGGTGAAGGTCGTGCCTTCGCCTGGCTCGCTGTACACGTTGATTATACCGCGGTGACCGCGGACAATGCCGTACACCGTGGCCAATCCCAAGCCCGTCCCCCGCCTCATGGATTTCGTGGAAAAGAAGGGATCGAATATACGCTCCATGGTCCGTTCGTCCATTCCCATACCCGTATCGGTGACAGATATCTTCACGTAGGGACCGGGCTCGATTTCGTAAGGCCTTACCTTGGAGTCGTCGAGAAAAATGTTTTCCGTTTCCAGGTAGATTTCACCGCCCCCAGGCATCGCCTGCCACGCATTGATGTAAAGATGCATCAATAGTTGCTCCATCTGGGTCCTATCCACCTCCACACTCCATAGGTCCGGCTCCAAATTCTTGTAGATCTCCACCTCCCTCTTTGTCCTGCCGAACATTTGAGAGGTCTTTTGAACGATGTCGTTCATCGACGTGGGTTTTACTTCGTAGCGACCACCCCGCGCAAAACCCAGCAGTTTACTCGTGAGGTCAGCGGCGCTGGCGACCTGTTCCTCGATATTTTTGAGGCGCCTGCAATGGGGGTGAGAGGGATCGAGATCGAGCAGCATGAGTGACGCATTGCCCTGGATACCCATGAGAATGTTGTTGAAGTCATGGGCGATACCCCCTGCCAGTGTCCCTACGGATTCAAGCTTTTGAGCCCGCATGAGCCGGCGCTCCAATTCCAGCCGCTGTTCCTCCATTTCCCTCATTTCCGTTATATCTCGGATGATGGCATGGAGATAGGGGACACCGTCAATGGTTATGAGACTCGACGAAACGAGACCGGTCGTCACGCGGCCGTCCTTCATTCGAAAGTTGGCCTCCAGGTTTCTCACATGTCCCTGCTCCTTCATAATCTCCACGTATCTCTTCCTGGCCTCGAAATCATACCACGTGTTGAGCTCCAGATCGGACTTTCCGATGACTTCCTCGCGGGAGTATCCCGTGATGCGGAGAAATTCCTCGTTGACTTCATAATAGAGGGCGTCCCTAAAGCCGCTCAAGGTGATGGAATCGGGACTGTTCCGGAAAATATCCCGGTACTTCTCCTCGCTCACCCGGAGGGCCTCCAAGGCACGCTCCCGCTCCTCCTCCGCCCGCTTGCGGCCGGTGATATCGCGGCTTACGCCGGAATAACCCACTATCCGCCCATTTTCATCTTTTATAGCGGAAGCGGCTGTCTCCATCCAAATGGTTCCGCCCCCGGCCACGTAGTGCTCTATTTCCAAGTACAGGCGGTCACCTGGAAGCTTACCCTCTCTAAGATCTTGAAAGGCGGCCCTCATCCGTCTCCGGCTTTCCCGGGGATACACTTCGAAAGGCTTCTTGTTCAACAGCTCTTCCAAGGGGAACCCTATCACCCGCTCGGCCGACGGGGAAATGTAGGTAAAACTTTCAGAGTCAAGATCGAATGTCCAGATTATATCCTGGGCGTTCTCCACAACCAGTCGGTACCGCTCCTCGCTCTCCCGCAGGAACTCCAAGGCACGCTCCCTTTCTTCTTCGACCCGCCTGCGGTCGGTGATGTCACGGCTTATGCCGGAAAAACCAATCACCCGCCCCTCGCCATCCTTTACGGCCGAGGCGCTTATTTCAATCCACAAGGTGCCTCCTCCGGCCACGTAGTGCTCTACCTCCATTGTCAACCTGTCTCCCGGTAAACGCCCGTACCTAAGGTCTCCGAAGGCCTTCCAAAGCTTCCGAAGGCTATCAGGAGGATAGAGTTCTTCCAAGGGTCTCCTCATGATCTCTTCTACGGAAAATCCGTAGACTCGCTCCACCGACGGCGATACATAAACGTAGTTCATGGAGGAAAGATCGTATGTCCAGATGACGTCGTATACATTTTCCACGACCAGGCGATACCGCTCTTCGCTCTCCCGCAGCGCCCCGGTGATCCTTTCCCGTTCCCTTTCAATCCGCTTTCGATCGGTGATATCCCGACCTATCCCGCGAAAACCTATTGGTTCCCCCGAATTATCATGAATAAGAGATATGGAAACCTCGATATCGGCGGTGGAACCGTCTTTCCGCACGACTTGGTATTCCACGGCCCTCGCCGGCTTTCCCGTGCGGTAGACATCGAGGTATATACCGAAGACACGGCGCGCCTCCTCCGCCGTCGGGTGACGTTCCTTGAGAGAAAGACGCTCGTGCTCTTCGAAGGTGTATCCCGTCAGTTTCAGAAAAGGCTCATTACAGAACGTAACATTCCCCGAAAGATCGAGCTCGAAGCAGGAGTCTTCGATGTTTTCGATGAATTCGCGGTAGCGGGTCAGTTCGTGCTCCGCTTTTTTCTGGGCCGTTATGTCCCCGTAAATTACCTGGTGGTGGCGGGAACCGTTCCACATCACTCTCTTCCGCCAGGTCCTCAGATGTCTTATCTCGCCTTTTTTCGTAACGATGTCTATTTCGTACTCTTCCTGGCCGTCACTGCCCGATTGCCTCGCCTTCTTCCGTTCCAGGTGTTTCCTGTAGCTTTCTTCCGTGTACCGGGCGCGGCCGGGCGTCCTGTTCCACTCGTCGATATCGTCGTACCCGAAGATATGGAGGGCGGCGCGGTTGGCATGGAGGGTCTCTCCTTCATCGGACACGATCCGTATACCGAGCGGGGATTCATCGAGGGAGCGCCTGAAGTTTTCCTCGCTTGCGCGCAAGGCCTCTATGGCCTTGTTGCGTTCCTCCTCCGCCACCTTCCGGGCAGTGATGTCTTCCACCGTTCCCTCGAAATAGAGAGCGTCTCCCTGATCGCTTCGCACCACTCTTGTATTGAAGCTGGCCCAAAAGATTCCACCGTCCTTTTTGACCATCGGCGCTTCAAAACCAGTCACATATCCCCTTTCTTCTAGTATCTTGCGGTACCGCAGGCGATCTTCGGCGTTCAAGTAAAGTTCCCGCCCGATGTCACTGACGGCACTGATCATTTCTTCAGGCGACCCATAACCGGCCATGTGGGCAAATGCCGGATTTACGGAAAGAAAACGACCCTCCGGTGTTGATTGGAAAATGCCCTCCAGGGCGTTTTCAAAGATGGACCGGTACTTGTCTTCCGCCTTCCGTCGTTCCACCGCCTCGAGATAATTTGACAAACAGGCCCCGAGCGCCTGGGCCGTCAGCTCTTCTTCGGGAAGCCATTCACGCCGGGATGTCACCTGTTCAAAGCTCAGCACGGCCGCAAGACGCCCCCTGAGACTGACTGGAACATGAAGCACGGACAGGACGCCGGCGGACCGGAAATAGTCTCCCTCGATCTTTGCGGTTCGAGGATCGGTGTCTACATCGAAAACCGCCATTACACGACCCATGAAATGTCCCTCTTCCTGTTCAGAAAACAAGCCGAGCCTCATCACCTCACCGGTGCTATGCCAGTTTCTTCGGTAGTCATAGAGATCCCTGCAGACCAACTCTGAATAATCCCCGCTGTAGAACCACACCCCCGCCCTGTCGGACTCCAAAACGGCCGCCGCCGTTTCGGTCAAGTTTATCAAACCGCCCATCGAATCATCTTCGTGAAGACCCAAGTCACCCATCAGCTCCGAGAGCATCTCCATGTTGCGCCTCTGGCGGCGGGCATGTTCCCACGCTTCTCTGAGCGCTTCTTCCTTCTTGAATTCCGCCTCCTTTCGCTCCGTTATATCCGTGTGGGTTCCCACGAAGCGGCGTGGGACACCCTCCCGATCCCTGTCAATGACCTTGCCACGCGCCAGTATCCACCTGTAGCTCCCGTCCTTGCATCTCAGGCGATATTCATGGAGGTAGAGGGGTGTGCGGCCTAGAAAATGGTCTTCCAGGGCTTTTTGGCACCCTGCGCGGTCCTCGGGATGGATCCGCCTCAGCCATTCATCCATGTTGTTTGAGATTTCGTGGTCCTCGTAGCCTATGATCTGTTTCCAGCGGGGAGAAAAGTACGTTTCCCCCGTATCGAGATGACGATCCCACACTCCAAATCCCGATCCCTCGATGGCGAACTTCCACCGCTCCTCGCTCAGGCGGAGGGCCTCCCTGGCCTCGTACTTCTCCGTGACATCCGAAAAGACCAGCACCACTCCCCGTATCTTCCCGGCCTCGTCCCGAATGGGCGCCGCGCTGTCCATGATCTGGTATTCCCTGCCGTCGCGGGATATCAGTTTCGTGTGATTGGCGAGTCCCACCACAAACCCCGTCTCCAGGACCCGCGCCACGGGATCGTCGACGGGTTTCCCCGTTACGGCGTTTTCGATTCGGAAAACATGGGCCAGGGGTTCCCCCAGGGCCTCGGAAAGGGACCATCCCGTGATGGTCTCGGCCACGGGGTTCATATGGATCACACGACCCTTTTCATCCGTCGCCACCACCCCGTCTCCAATGGACTGAAAGGTTATCCTCCAGAGCTCTTCGCTTTTCCGCAGCTCTTCCATGGAAACTTCCGGCTCTTTGTGGGTCTTGCGATCCTTCGTTTTTTTCGATTCCTTCTTTCGAACGATCCTATCGCCGTCAGAACGTTTCCTTTTCGGCCCGGATTGCGTCTTTCCCTGTTCCCTCGACATTTCTCAACCCCCGTTTATATCACCCTGCCACCGGTGATTCTCATTCCCCGGGCGCCACTTCTATCTCCCCGGAGAAAAAAGTTTTCGCTGTTTGAAAAAGCATCACGCGGAACATAAGGAACGGAAGGCCGCAGCGGTTGTTTTCATCGGTCGTAATCCAATAATCGTAGGAAAAAATATTCGGTCCCGGCGGCATACTAACTACGGCACCAGGTAATGATTGGCCGGCTGAAGTTCCTTCGAGGAGTCGAATCCCTTTTCAACCACGAGAAATCGCCGCATTTCATAACAAAGCATACAATCGACGGTATAAGATCGCCGTTGGGGCCGGAAAGAATACTTTTCCATCACCCAGGAAAGAAGCGCGCCTGTTCCTCCGTCAGCCAGGCGGGTGATAACGGGATACTCGTCCGGATCGAGGGGATGTCCCAGGTCTTCCTTTGCTATGGAAAGTCCGGCACACATGCCTGGTATGTAGTTTCCGTAAAGATCGATATGAAAGTGACTCGTGTCGGAAAGTTCGATACAGCCCGTTTCCCTTTTCGCTTCCGTCAGTTCTTCGATAGAGCTCTCTTCCATTATACCATCGAAGGTCTCGAGAGCTCGGCCCCCGGGAACAATACCGTAGCGGCGGGGGAGATTCTCCACGTAGGTTTCTCCGAATTGCCGCCTGTACTCATCCAGGGAGTGAGTCACGCTATCGTCGAAGGTGTCGAGGTCAAGATAAAAATCCGCAATCCACGGAAAAAGCGATACCCCTGATTCATGGCAGGCCTCGATAACGCCCTTTACCTTGTTGAAGGGGATATGTTCATTGTGAAAGGGGCTCATTGAAATAAGAAGCGTGTGAAGCCCATGGGAACTCAAACGCTCCAGCAGGGTACGGGAAGAATCTTTATCCCTGTACCAGGAGCAACCCGTCTCTACGTACCGTATTTCCACGCCCGCGTCGCGTGCCGCGTCGAGCACAAGACAGAGTCCGTCGGGATCGAGAAGTGTCTCCCCTCCACCGACATGTACCGAGGAACATCCCAGGAGAGCCATGATGGCAAAATCCTCGAGGGCCTCTCCATAAGTCACGTAGTCCTTCGGCCAATGAGAACCACACCTATACAAGCAATGCCCGCAGGAGGAACCGCAGTAATAATTTGTTATCAGGCCGCCTGACTGTAAACGAGATATCGTAAGAGACACACCCTATTTCTTCTTTCCCGGAGACTTGTTCGAAGGGGTCTTTTGAATCTTCCTCGGTCGGGTTTTTCCGAAAGTTCCCCGATATATTTTGCCTCTTCGAGAACGCCTATCGCCCTTTCCCATAAATGCTCCCCCGTGAATAACCGTAACCTGAATTTTATACTGAAATATACCCGCTGCATATACATCAGCTACGCAGAACATGCAAGACACTTCATTTTTCTCAACCCTTCCCAGCTGCAAACCTAAAAGCCCCTCACCCATAGCCTATCGCCCATGGGCCATCGCCTGCGGCAAAGCCGCGCCCTTTACCCTTTACCCTCAACCCCTAACCACCCTATCCCCGGCCCTGATTCCTCGGTCTCAGAATCTCTTTTCGACGGTTCCAGATCTCGCTTCACTGCGCCTCGAAAACTCGCCCTCCGGGCTCAGACAGTTCGAGGCGCGGTCGTTCCGCTTCGATGGGAACCGTTACCGAAAAAAGCTTGATTCACCCTTCGGAATCACGGCCGGAGAATATCCCGTCGCAAAACATACGATCCCTTTACCGTTCACCCTTTACCAATAGCCTATAGCCCATAGCCAATCACCTGCGGCAAAGCCGCGCCCCTCGCCTTTTACCCTTTACCCTTCACCCCGGTCTTTTTCCCCAAATGTCAAGTTTAAAGATTCGACCCCCATATGGGTCTTGACATGAAACGTCATACTACTCATAATTATGCATTATTCTTCCTGCAGAGGAGCGTCCTATGAGGTTCGACATAGCGAAAAGCGGTACCGGCCTTACCTACGAGATACGAAACATCGTCGGCGTAGCGGATAAGTTACAGGAATACGGAAAAACGATTACCTGGGAGAATATAGGAGACCCCATCGCCAAAGGAGAAAAAATCCCCCAATGGATGAAAGAGGTCCTAATGGAGATCATGAGCGACGACATCTCCTACGGGTACAGCCCAACGAAGGGTATCGCCCAAACGAGGGAGTTTCTGGCGGAGGAGGTATCCAAGCGAGGCAAGTATAAGCTTCATATGGACGATATAATATTTTTCAACGGCCTTGGCGATGCCATTGCCCGGTCGTACGGCGCCATCAGAATAGACGCCCGGGTTATAATGCCGGAGCCGACATATTCCACGCACCTGTTGGCCGAAGTCCTTCATGCCTCCTTTCCGCCCAACACGTACAGGATGAATCCCTACCACAACTGGCATCCCGATATAGCCGAGCTGGAACGGAAAGTAAAAAGTCATAATACCATCGTGGGCGCCTTGGTCATCAATCCCGATAATCCAACAGGGTTCGTTTATCCGGCAAACACCCTGGAAAAGGTGGTCGACATAGCCAAGGAGTACGACCTGTTTCTCGTCTTCGACGAAACGTACCGTAACATCATTTATAACGGTCAAGAGACACTGCCCCTTTCGGATATCATCGGAGACGTGCCCGCCATGAGCATGAAGGGGATCTCGAAAGAATTTCCATGGCCGGGCGCTCGATGTGGTTGGATCGAGGTCTATAACGCCGAAAAGGACGAAACCTTCGCCAGGTACGTAAACGCGATCCTGACACAGAAGATGGCCGAGGTCTGCTCCACCACCCTTCCCCAGATGGCTATTCCGAAGATCATGACCCACCCCGAATATTACCCTTACCTGGAGTCCAGGAACCGCGTCTACGAAAAGCTCTCCAACATCGCCTTCAACATTCTCAAGGATGTCCCTTACATCGTGATCAACCGAACGAACGGAGCATTTTACATGACCATCGTTTTCAACGAAGCGGTCCTCAACGGCAGGCAGAAACTGCCCATCGAAGAACCGGCCGTCAAGGACTACGTGGAATCCATCATGAGCGACAAGATGGAAAACGACAAACGCTTCGTCTATTACCTGCTGGCATCGACGGGCATATGCCTGGTACCGCTCACATCATTCTTCACCGCCTTGCAGGGATTCAGACTCACCCTCCTGGAGAAAGACGTGGGGAGGTTCGAGGAAACGGTGCAGATCATTGCGGGCAAGATCGTTGAATATGTGGAATCTTCGAAGTAGCCGCGGGCATCTTTCCGCTCGAAGAACCAAAGGTTGACGCGATCGTAAAAAGTCCAAAAACAAATGGCAATTCCCCACTTTTTACAAGCGTCATTTTTTGAACGTTTTATTTCTTCAGTCGCTTTCTTTCTTTTTTAAGAGTTCGCCGACCACCCGCACCGCCTCTACGCCGTCTTTCGCGTAACGGGCGCCTATGGATTCCGCCCATGAAGGAGTGACCACGGCTCCTCCCACAAGGAAAGGACATTTCAATCCTTCGCGGCGGGCTTGAAGGACGGTCTTCTCCATCTGCGTCATGGTCGTGGTCATGAGTGCCGAAAGTCCCACCAAGTCGGCCTTTGACCGGCTCGCCTCCTCTATGATGCGATGGGCGGAGACGTCTTTGCCCAGGTCGATCACCGTGTAACCTTGGTTTCTCAACATGAGCGCCACGATATTTTTTCCTATGTCATGTATGTCGCCTTCCACGGTGGCCATTACGATGGCGACGGACGAAATATCCTTGCCCCCACCCCTTTCGATGAAAGGTTCCAGAAACGCCACGCCTTCCTGCATGGTTTCGGCTGCGGCAATAAGCTGTGGAAGAAAGTACTGCCTTTTCTCGTACATGTCGCCCACCTCGGTGATGGCCGGAATCAGCAGACCCGAAAGAATCGCCTGGGGTTTTTCTCCCGCATCCAGGGCCATTTTGAGCAATTCCCGGATTTCCGACCTCGAACCTTCGATGACAGCCCGGGTAATCCGTTCCGGGAGGGACAGCGCCTGTTTCAAAACCGGCGCGGCGGTGGAAAAATCGGTGGAAAACCGCGAACAGTAAGCGGCCGCGTCGGGATCCCGACCCGTCAGCACATCGCCTGCGGCTTTCAGGTGCATCAATTCTTCGTCCGCAGGGTTGGCGATCGCCACGGTCAGGCCCCGCGATTGGGCCATGGCGAGAAAGGCGCCGTTGATCCACTTTCGCTCCGGCAGGCCGAAAGAAACGTTGGACAGTCCAAGCAGTGTGCGGCAGTGGAAGGAACGGGACGCCCATTCGATGGTCTTCAGGACCTCCGCCGGTGCGTCCGGATTCGACGCGACGGTCATGACAAGCCCGTCGATGATAATATCGGCTTTTGTGAAGCCGTATTGGCGGGCCCTTTCGTAAATTGAGCGGACGGCGGCTTTTCTTTCTTCAAAACTCCCTGGCACCCCTTCACTGGTAAGGGGGAGAAGGATAAACATCGCACCGTAATGTCTCGCCGTCTCGAGAACCGCTTCCATACGGTCCTCTCCGCCGGAGACCGAATTTATAAGCGCCCGGCCGGGGTAGATGCGAAGCGACCGTTCGATAACCGCGGGATCTGTCGAATCGACAACCAGCGGCAGCATGGAGGCCACGGAAAGGGTCTTGATCACCGATGCCGCCGTCTCTTTCTGGTCGATTCCCGGAACGCCTACGTTGACGTCAAGGAGATCGGCCCCTTGCCGTTCCTGGTCCCGGGCCATGCGGGCCGCCAGTTCCGTCCGCCCCGATCGCAGCTCCTTCTGCAGGTCGGTTTTTCCCGTGGGATTTATCCGTTCCCCGATGATTAAAAGCGGCGCCCCGTCCTCGAACACCAGGGCCTTACGGGCGGAACTTACCGCGGACAGTCCCCCGCGGACAGGAGTCGGGGGGATCGCCCCCCTGAGATCTTCCTTCAGGGCGGCAATGTGATCGGGCGTGGTTCCGCAGCATCCTCCCATAAGCCCCACCCCAAGGGAGACGAAGGTCTTTCCGTACCCGGCGAACTCTTCCGGTGTCATTGAAAAAACTGTGGTCCCGTCCGGCTGCAATCTGGGCATTCCGGCATTCGGTTTCGCCACGAGGGGAACACGCCGGAGGCGGCTCATGGACTTCACAGTATCCATCATCTCAGACGGTCCCGTGGAACAGTTGCACCCCACGGCGTGGGCGCCGAGACTCTGGAGGGTCACCAGGGCCGCGGCCGCATCGGTGCCGTTCAGGGTCCGTCCCCCTTTTTCAAAGGTCATGGTGGCCATGGTGAAAAGGCCGCTCCCTTCCCGGGCGGCGATCAGAGCCGCCCGGGCCTCCTGGATGTCCATCATGGTTTCGATGACCAGCAGGTCGACGCCGCCCGACACAAGACCGTCTATCTGCTCCCTGAAGACCGCCACCGCCTCTTCGAATGGAAGCTCTCCGAAGGGTTCCACAAAGTATCCCGTGGGCCCGATGTCCCCGGCGACCATTACCTTGCGCCCGACGGAGACCCGCGCCAGGAGAGCCAGTTCACGATTGATCTCTCTCACTTCCGATCGGCCGTACTGGGCAAGCTTGAGTCGGTTCGCGCCGAACGTGCAGGTATAGATTATGTCGGAGCCGGCCTTCGCATATTCCTTGTGAATGGCCCGGATCTCTTCGGGATGGTCCAGACACCAGGTTTCGGGGCATGCACCGGCTGGCAACCCGCGCCGTTGAAGCTCGGTGCCCGTCGCCCCGTCCAGGATGAGACAACGCCTCCGAACCAATCGCCGAATATTTTGCAATCGCGTCACCGCAACCATTGTCCCCTTTCATTCCCATTACGACCGCAAAGAATCATCTTTTCACTATTCCCGTTATGGCCGTCACCGATTTCTCCGGCACCAGGATCGCCTGCTCCGTAATGGAAACTCCCAGTCGATGCATCTCCAGCAGTTCATAAATATCCTTCTGGTACAGCAGGTCGAAATCGCCGTAGCCCGCGGAATAGCGCCTGCCCATCAGACTCTTTCCCTCTCGCCGAAGCAGGTTGTTGTGGTACCCCGCAATCCAGTCGAGGGACGCGTCCACCATTTCACTCGCCGCAGCATCGAGAACCACCGCTCCGGCCAGGTTCCGTTCCTCGGTTTCCCTCGCTATGGCCTCAATGATATCGCCGCCTCCGGTGGCGCCCATAAGAAGAACTTCCTCGCAACCTTCGAGGAACGAGGCCAATCGGGCGCTGTCGAAACGAACCCCGCCCGGAAGTTCGATTCCCGATGAATCGACGGACAGGACGGACATGAGCAGGGAAGCACCGCGCAGATGGAGGTGATCACGGCCCCTTTCAATGGTTTCGTCCACCATCTTTCGTTCGCCCTCCGACAGTATAGTCGTCTTCCGCCGGTAGCCGAGTCGCCGGTAAATCCTTTCCTTCGGCGGATCGATGACAATTCTTTCGAAGAAATGAACCCTCGCCACGATATTCTCCAGGCCTTTATATCTTCATGCCGCCTCACCCTATAGCCGCCGAAAGACTGCGTAACCCGGCGATGATATCATCGCCCAGGTGAAAAGCGATCACAGGGCGGCCAGCTTCCCGCAGCGCCTGGCGGTCGGCCCGGGCTTGGGCGTTTTTCAACACGCCGAAAGAAATTCCCTTCCCATGATTTCCTTCTTCAGCGGGGATATGAATGTCCTGGAGATCGTTAGCCGTGATCATAATGAACAACCCATTGCCTCCGTCGCCCTTGAACAACTGTCCCGTGGAGTGAAGGTACCGCGGACCGTATCCCAGTGTCGTGGCGCAACCGTAGCGTTTGAGAATCGCCTCCCGCATTTCCGCCAAGGCCGCGGCCGTGTCGCCTTTTGGTTGCAAATATGCCAGGATTCCCACGTATCGGCCGGGTTCCACCTTCCCCAGGAAAGATTCAAGGGCGTCCTTGAGCTTTCCGCCCGGGGGGCCGCCGTGTATGGAGATGGATCGATCGGTGGCCGAAGGGCTTTCCGGATCGAAGGCCCCGCGCTGTCGGTACCCCTCCAGCAGGAGGCGCGTCAATTCTTTCGTCGATTCCACGTTGGGTTGATCGAAGGGATTGACGGACATCACGTGTCCCGCGACCGCCGTCGCGGCCTGCCAAAAAAAGAATTGACCTCCCAGCTCGTATAGGTCTTCAATCTCGACTGTCACCACCGGTAATCCCGCCGCCGCAAGGTAGACCGCCCGCTCGTCCAAGGACCGGTCCCACTTGAGCTTCAGGTGCAAAAAGACACGGTCTGATCCATAGAATTCGGACTGCACGAAGGGCTCGTTAACAACGGGCAAAATGCCCTTCCCCTCCTTCCCGAGACTTTCCGCCACCAGTTGTTCGAGCCATGCTCCGAGTTCTCCGACCTGCGGCGATATGATAAAGGTGAGCTTATCCCGTCCTTCAAGGGCGAGCGACCCCAGAAGCGCCCCGAGAAAAGCGGCGGGATTCAGGTCTTCGGAGACCTCCCCCCCCTCGAAAAATATCCGGGCCGCGTCTCCCGCCCGAATCAACAAGAAGGATATATCGATGCCACAAAGCGCCGCCGGCGCCAGGCCGAAAAACGTCAAGGCCGAATACCGACCGCCCACGTCGGGATCGTTCAGAAATACCTCGCGGAAAAAATGGCGGTCGGCGAGATCGACCAGGGGCGAGCCGGGATCCGTAATAGCGGTGAAATGGTCTCCAGCCCCGTCGGCCGCCTCATCGGAAATGATGGTATGAAACAATTTGAAAAGGGACAACGTCTCCACGGTAGTCCCGGACTTGGTTGAAACAATAACCAGCGTCCGGGAGGGTATCATGCGAGAGGTGCAATTGAGAATCGTCGCCGGATCGGTGCTGTCCAGAATGGATAGATCGAGGTAATCTTTGCGGAAACCGAAGGTATGCCTGAGCACCTCCGGCGCCAGGCTCGACCCGCCCATTCCCAGCAGCACCGCTTCGGTAAATCCGTCTCCTCGGCATCGGTCCACGTAGCGACGGATCCGCCCGACCTCCTTCTTCATCAGCGCGGGGGCATCCAGCCAGCCCAAGCGGTTGGTTATTTCCGCCGGATCAGGTTTCCAGACCGTGTGGTCCTTCCTTCGGATACGAGCGACGACATCTTCGTTTCTGATCCGTTTCACTGTGTCGTCAATAATCTCCCGGTACGATTCAAAACCGAAGAGGCGCAGGGTCGTCTTCATCTGTTTCATCGTTCCTTTCCCGAAAGCAGCGTCCTCGCCGCCGCCACGGTGTTTTCCACGGTGATCCCGAATTTCTCGTAAAGAACACCCGCCGGGGCGCTGGCCCCGAAACCTTTCATGCCCACGGCGATGCCTTCCCCGCCGAGATAATGTTCCCAGCCCAGCGCAACGCCCGCCTCCACGGCAACCCGCGCCTTTACCCCGGGAGGCAGGACGTGGTCGCGATATTCCCGGGGCTGTTCGTCAAAAATGTCCCAGCTCGGGAGACTCACCACCCGGACCGCTGTCCCCTCGCGGGCCAGTTCTTCACCGGCGGCCAGGGCGATTTCAACCTCTGAGCCGGTCCCCATTATAATCACATCAGGGATTGCCTTCGATGAATCCCACAGGATGTAGCCTCCCCGTCTCACACCCTCGGCGCCCGCCAGCCGGTTTCGGTCGTAAACGGGAAGCGCCTGGCGGGAAAGCACCAACGCCGTGGGACCTCCTGTTCTCAAGAGCGCGGCGCGCCAGGCCTCGACCGTTTCCGCCGCGTCCGCCGGACGAATCACCGAAAGATTCGGCATGGCCCGAAGGCTCATAAGCTGTTCCACGGGCTGATGGGTAGGTCCGTCTTCACCGACCCCTATGCTGTCGTGGGAAAAGACGTGGATCACCCGCACACCCATGAGAGCCGCCAAGCGAAGGGAAGGTCTCATGTAATCGGAAAAAGCGAAAAAGGTCCCCGTGTATGGAATGGTTCCACCGTGCAGGGTCATGCCCGAAGCAATCGCCGCCATGGCGTGTTCCCGAACGCCGAAATGAATGTTTCTCCCCTCGTACCCCCAGGGCCCACCGACGGAGCCCTGCACCCCTTCGGCGGTAAAGACACCGGGCGGCTGGAAATCGCCCGCCCCCTTGACCCAGGCAAGAGTGGAAGGATTCAGGTCGGCCGTGCCTCCCACCAGTTCGGGAATTATCGAGCCCAGGGCCTGCAGGACCTCTTCCGAAGCCTTTCTCGTCGCGATCGAAGAACCCTGCATATCTGAAAAGGAAGGCAGGGCGGCCTCCCAACCCGTGGGGAGCCGCCCGTCCATTACACGCTCCAATTCCTCGGCCTCGCGGGTGTAATCCGACCGGAACCGGTGAAACATGCTGCGCCATTCACCTTCGGCCTCCGCTCCCGCCGCCCTGCATTTCTCCGCCAGCACGGCAACGTTGTCCGGAACATAAAACTCCGGCGACTCCGGCCAGCCGAGCCGCCTTTTCGCCGCTGCCGCCTCTTCTTTCCCCAGGGGGGCGCCGTGTACGCCGAAGGTACCCTCTTTATTCGGAGCCCCGTATCCGATAACGGTCCTGACCAAGATCAGCGATGGGCGCGACGTCTCGGCCCGCGCCGCCCCGATCGCGTCATTTATGACATCGACGTCGTTCCCGTCGCTCACCCGCTGGACGTGCCATCCAGCCGCCTCGAATCCCGCCCCCACGTCTTCCGTAAAGGTGAGCGACGTGGTCCCCGCCAGGGATATTTTATTGTCGTCGTAAAGTACAATGAGTTTTCCCAACCGTAGGTGCCCCGCAAGCGAGCAGGCCTCCCTCGCCACGCCTTCCATGAGATCGCCGTCACCGGCGAGGACATAGGTGAAGTGATCGACGAGAGGGTAGCCGGGACGGTTGAACCGGGCCGCCAAGTGCGCCTCGGCGATCGCCATGCCCACCGCGTTGGCCACTCCCTGGCCCAGGGGACCGGTGGTCACTTCCACTCCCGGCGCGAGGCCGTGTTCCGGGTGCCCCGCCGTGGGGCTTCCCCAGGTTCGAAAGGCCTTGATGTCGTCTATCGATAGGTTGTAACCGGTCACGTGAAGAAGACCGTAAAGAAGCATTGAACCGTGTCCGGCCGACAGAACGAAGCGGTCCCGGTTGTGCCACCGGGGATTTGCCGGATTGTGCCGAAGATGGTTCAGCCAGAGTGCCGCCGCCATGGGGGCGGCTCCCATGGGAAGACCCGGATGGCCCGACTTCGCTCTTTCTATGGCATCGACCGCCAGAAACCGCAGGGTATTAACGGTGTCATTCATCAACTTCTTGTCATCGATTTTCATTCACTTCCTCCAGAGGGCTCATATTTCCGTGGGAAGGGTGACAATGGCAACCCCGCGAAGAGGTTGCTCCGATCCACCATGCCGCACAACCCCGATTAGACTTCGCATTAGAACAGGGATCAGCCCTTTTGGCAATCAATTTTCCCACACAACTTTCAGTGCCGGCCCGCCTCAAAAAATGCGCCCCTTTGTACCAAGGTACAATAGACAAGAACACAATCGGGAGTATCGACAAATCGAACGTGTGATGTTTTAAATGGCGTCAAGGCTGAAAATAACAAGCAATCCGCGATAAGGAGGCGTCGCAACGGCAACCGGGCACGGAGAAGGAAACGAAATCCAGGTCATAGGAAAGGTATTCATCATTTACGGAACAGTGAAAGCCGCGGCGCCGGACGGAACCACGCGTGTTCCAGGTCCGAACAGCATCGTTTTCGCGGGAGAGCGGATCATAACAGAAAGCGACGGCATGGTCATCCTCATGCTTGAAGGCCCTCCTCCGGTTCAGCTTGATATCGGCCGTATGAGCGACGTCATTCTCGATAGGTACTTGTCCCCGTGATATTGATGTTCTATGATGGAATAGTACCGACCGACGCGCAAGGAAAGGCAAAAAGGAGGACCTATGAACGAGAAAAGGACCGCAGGGAATGGAACGATTATTTATAATATCCAGGGGGAAAAAGTCGATCTTCCGTCTCTCTGGTCTGATCGAACCATTCTCCTTGTTTTTCTCCGTCATTTCGGTTGACTCTTTACGGGGCAGCAGGTGGCCGCCCTCAAGGAAATAAAGGACCTGTTGGATCGGGCCGGCATCCCCATCGTCGCTATAGGGAGCGGCTCCTTTGACCAGGCGCGAACCTTCGCCGACGGGACGGAATTCCCCGGTGAGTTGTATGTCAGTCCGGATCTTGCGGCATATAGTGCCTTCGGCCTGGCGCGGGGGCGCCTGCGGACGCTGGGCCCACAATCCTTTCTACGGGCGCTCCGGGCGTTGAAAAGGGGATTCCGACAAGGATCGACCGCAGGCGATAATTGGCAGCAAGGCGGAGTGTTTCTGCTTGGACCTGGGAGAGAGGTGTTTTTAGAACACCGTAACAGGTTCGCGGGGGACTTTGTAGACAAGAAATATTTATCCGCCGCCCTGGAACCCTTTCTATATCAATTGAAATAATTGTATTTTCAGTATAGCTTCTTGTAGTCACCCATTTAAATGATGCGAGCGTACCGGGCATGGAAAGATCTCTACAGCGGGACTCAATCCCCACCAACAGGATCGAGAGGTACATGGCTCGCATGCCTAGTCTTCCAGTGACGGTGAACCGGGTTATGGAAATCTGCAACAGCCCTTCAACGTCACCATACGATTTGAACCGCGTTATCTCCCTGGATCCCGTTCTCACCGGGCAGGTCCTGAGGCTTGTAAACTCGGCCTACTACGGCCTCCGAAACGAGGTCACTTCTCTCCCCCGGGCCATAATCATGCTTGGAATGAACACCATCAAAAACCTCGTTGTCAGCTCCGCGATTCTCAGCACCATGTCCGGACGGGACGATGTACATGCCCTCGACATGGACGCCTTTTGGCTTCATAGTCTATCTGCGGCCGTGGCGGCGAAACGGCTGGCGGCGTGCATCAAGATCCCCGCGGAAAACCAGGAAGAATACTTTGTCGGGGGACTGCTTCATGACCTGGGAAAAATACCTCTCAACAGTCTTTTCCCCTCTGAATACGCGGAAATCATGGCGGAAGCGCCTCAAAAGGGTACCGATCTCTGCGAAAAGGAACGGAAATTTCTGGGGATCGACCACACGCAGGTAGGCGGCATGATAGCCGAAAAATGGAAACTGGGAGTGGCGATCGAAGATTGCCTGCGCCTTCACCACGAAAGCCTGTCGGCGAGTGAAAGGAATGTCGATAGAGTTCGGATCGTCGCCCTGGCCGATCTTTGTGCGAGACGCTTCGGCCCCGACAATGCCGGAACCTGTTGTTTCGACGAAGAGGCCGTGGACATGATGCGTCTCGCGCTTTCTATCGATCAAACCGACTTGGACGATCTTCGGGAAACGATGGCCGATGAAATCGAAAAGGCAATGATATTCCTTCACATCGCCGGGGGGGATCATGGGGATAAGGATTAAATTCTGGGGTGTCCGAGGATCCATTCCCAGCCCCGGACCGGACACCGTCCGTTACGGAGGCAACACCATTTGCCTGGAGGCCCGCTGCGGAAAGGCCGACCGTCTGGTCATCATCGATGCCGGCTCGGGGATACGCTCCCTCGGCAACAGTCTCATGGCCGCGGATGTCGCCGACGGCTTGAGAGAGGTCGATATTTTCCTTACCCATACCCACTGGGATCACATCCTGGGTTTCCCTTTTTTTGCCCCCTTGTACATCCCGGGAATGACCGTCCGGATTCACGGCTCATCGAGCTACGAAGAAAACCATCTGGAGAAGGTCATCGGGGGACAATTCATGTATCGTTATTTTCCCGTGAGAGTGGAAGAACTGGCATCGATTATCGAGTATGTAGAACTTGGAGAGGGGGCCTTCGATCTTGGAGAGGGCCTCCTGCTGAGAACGAAGCGCCTCAATCATCCTGTAAGCTGCATGGGATATCGCTTCGAATGCGATGGAAAATCCTTCGCAACCGTCTTCGACATGGAACCATTCCAGAATCTGTTCGAGGCGGAAAAGTCCGGTTCCGCCTTTGACGAAAGGCTCGCTCGGGAGGGGGAGGAAACAGCCGCCGAACAAAACCGCCTGGTGGAAACCTTCTACGCCGGGGCCGATCTTATCATTCACGACGCCCAGTACACGCGCCGCGAATACCATACGGCAAGAAAGGGCTGGGGCCATTCCGCCGTGGAAGACGTCATTGAAGCCGCCCAGGGAAACCGGGTGAAAAGACTCGCCCTTATTCACCACGATCCCGAACGCACCGATGACCAGATAGACGAGCTTGCAGGAAAATTCCATACTGAAGGCTCGTCGGACGAAGTCATGGATGTTTTCTTTGCCAGGGAGGGAATGGAGATAACGCTGTAAAACCATGATCGGCGATCCGCGGGGTCGAACCCCGGCGTACAGCCCCACGGGCTTATCAAAAACGTCGCAACCACCCTTGCCGTGTAAACAGGCGGCAACAACTTGTAGAGGAGGGATTTCTAATGGAAAATACGGCTTATATAGTCCCTGAGTTGGTTACATCATACGGGCTGAGGGTGATTGCCTCCTTAGCCATTCTCGTCGTCGGGTACATCGCGGCGAGGCTGGTTCGAAACGTGGTTGGCCGGCTCATGAGAAGAGGGAGGGTGGATGAGACGCTCATCTCCTTCACATCTAGCCTGGTGTATGTAACTATCCTGGCCTTCATCATCATTGCCGCGCTTGGGCAACTCGGCATTCAGACCGCTTCCTTCATAGCCGTCGTCGGTGCCGCCGGCCTGGCCGTCGGTCTGGCCCTGCAGGGATCGCTCGCAAATTTTGCCGCCGGTGTCCTGATGGTGATCTTCAAGCCCTTCAAGGCGGGAGACTACATCGAGGGCGCGGGAACGGCGGGAACGGTCGAGGAGATAGGCATCTTCACCACCGGGCTCAAAACCCCGGACAACAAAAAAATCATCATTCCCAACGCCAAGATTATGGCGGACAACATAACAAACTACTCGGCAAAGGACGAGCGCCGGGTGGACATTGTGGCATCTGTAAGCTACAATGATGACATCGACAAGGTGAAACAGGTGCTGAGCGACATCGTCTCAGGCGACGAGCGTGTTCTCGCCGAACCCGCTCCCACCATAGCCGTCCTGTCATTGGGCGACAGCAGCGTCGATTTTGCAGTCCGTCCCTGGGTCAGGACAGGCGATTACTGGGGGGTTTTCTTCGACATGCAGGAGACCATAAAGAAAAGTTTCGATGCGGAAGGTATAACCATTCCCTTCCCGCAACAAGACGTACATCTGCACAAGTCGGACTGATCTGATCCGTGGAAATGAACGGGTCCGGAAAGCACGGTCACCATGGACCATCTCAAGGAATTCACGAAAAGAAACGGGTATTACGTCATCGGCCTCAGGGAATCGGAGGAGAAGGGCACGGAGCTTGTTATAACCGTCTATCCACCCCTGGAAGGAGGGAAAGCACTGTCATTCGGGGAGGAAAAACCGAAACTCGCCCCGTACCTGCCGGGGAACACCGACTGGCAGGCGGTCTCCCGGGCCTTTGAAAACAGGAAAGGCCTGCCCGAACCGATCGCACTGCTCGAAACAGGCCCGGAATTCAACCTGCCGGGTTTCGTCTTCGCGGGAGTGTCAAAAGACGCCCTTTCAGCCTGGATCCTTTACACCGAACCCCTGGGAAGGGGTGAACCGGCCACGGCGCAACGGGCATTGGAGGCGCTCGAGGAGGCGGGCGTGGTCTACGGCTTAGATCGGCAGGCCGTGGAATCGGTGTTGCGGTACGGCGAACCCGAAAAGGCCTACCTGGTCGCCAAAGGTACACCGGCCGTAAGGGGAGAGGATGCCCGTATCGAATACCTGGTCAACGTGGGCGCCCGGCATGTAGGTCCCAGGATTCTCATCGACGGCAGTGTGGATTATAAAAACGTGATACAGATAGACAGCGTTACGCCGGGACAGGCCATAGCGAGGAAGATTCCGGCCGGCGAAGGCGTGGACGGTACCACCGTCACCGGCGAAGTGCTCAAGTCCAAACCGGGACGCGACAGGGAGCTTAAACTCGGCAGGGGCGTCCAGGTCAGTCCCCGCGATCCCCTCACATTAGAAGCGAACACCGAGGGAGAGGTCTCGGTGAACAGGATAGGCTTGATCGAGGTGAGGGAGATCCTTGAAGTAAGAAGCAGCGTCAACTATTCCACGGGTAACGTGTCATTCAAAGGAAATATAGTGATTTACGGCGATGTTGCCTCGGGGTTTCGAGTGGAAGCCACCGGAGACGTACGGGTGACCGGTACCGTCGAGGCGGCCGAGATTGTCGCCGGGGGCGACGTTACGGTGCATGGAGGTTTCTTGGGCCATAAAAGAGGTTCAATAAGATCCTCGGGCAACGTAACGGTCGCCTTCGTTCAGAGTGGAAGGATTTCCGCCGGGGGCAACGTGATTGTCACACGGGGAATACTCAACAGTAAAATCGACTGTGGGGGCGAGCTGATAGCCGAAGGAACCAAGGGCGTAATCATGGGCGGAGAAGTGTTGGCAGAATGCGGAGTGAAGGTCACGGCGATCGGAAGCGAGGCCTTCACGCCCACCGTAATCCGCGTTGGAATGAAAAAGGAAGTCCTGGAGGAATTCCTAAAAGTAAACGAACGGCTCCACGATAACAGGCTCAAATTGGAGGAGGCCTCGAAGGGACTGAAAACCCTCGAACAAATAGAACAAACCACCGGTCTCGATGAAAAAAAAGGGATGATACGTGAGAAGCTTCTTGCCGCCGTGGAAACACTGTCGCGGTCAATGGAAGAGGATGAACGACGGCTCGAAGAACTCGACGAAATCATAAAATCAGGCAACCGGGCCAGGATCGTCGCCACAAAAGTGATCTATCCCGGTGCTCAACTGTTTTTTTCCACCTACACCATGAAGGTAACCGACCCTCTCTACGGGGTCGCCGTTGTCCAACTAGAAGACGATGTGGCCTTCTTTCCCCTTGAAGACAGGCGGAAACCCCCGCCTTAATTTTGCCTCTTTCCTTTCGGGTCGTTCTATCGGGCAACTTAACTTTCTTTCTTCTCTTTCGTTCTCTTTTAAAGCGATATATGCCCTCATCGTAAGAGGCGTCCTCTCTTTGCCGGCTTATTGAGTCCCCGCAAGTTGAAAGTTTCCCGTTTATGGTCCGCCGTTCGGAAGGCCGTAACAATATTCATTTATCTTTATTTTTCCGAAAACTTCTGGTATGCACTGAAACACTGAAAACAGGAACCGAACACCGATCAACGAAACAATCAATCCCTATGAAAAGGAGAGAACCCATGAAAGACGTAGTCATCGTGTCGGCCTGTCGCACGGCGATAGGAACCTTTGGAGGAACACTCAGGGACAGCAACGGGGCCTACCTTGCCGGCGTCACCATGAAAGAAGCCATCAAGAGGGCGGGAATCACGCCGGATATGATCGACGACATCCGTTACGGCTGCTGCCTGGAGCCCGTGGACGCACTCAACGTCTCCCGCGTGGCCGCGCTCCTGGCGGGAATTCCCGAAACATGCCCGGCGGTCACCATCAACAGGGTCTGCATCTCGGGCATGGAGGCGGCCGTTTCGGGCATGGCCATGATCCAGGCCGACCTCGCCGAAATCATCCTGGCCGGAGGCGTGGAGCACATGTCGGGGGTTCCCTATACGGTACCTTCGGCTCGTTGGGGCGCCAGGCTGCAGGACCAGGTCTTCGTGGATTGGTTGATTCACGCGCTGCACTGCGGCTCACATATAATGCCCAATCCCGAAGACGGACCCGTCAAGGAGGGTGTGCCCCTGGAAATGTTCAAGGGCAAACCTTATATCATGGGACACACGGCGGAGTTTGTGGCACAGATGATGGACATCACCAGGGAAGAAATGGACGAAGTCGCCCTTAGAAGTCACAACAACGCGGAAAGAGCCACCAATGAAGGCCTTTTCAAGGAAGAGATCGTTCCCGTCGAGGTGCCCGCGAAGAAAAAGGGTAAACCGCCGGTGATCTTCGACAGGGACGAACACTTCCGCCCCGGCCTCACCATGGACGATCTAAGAAAACTTCCCCCGGCATTCATTCCCAAGATAGGCAAGGTGACCGCCGGCAACGCCTCCGGCATAAACGACGGATCCAGCGGCATGGTTATCATGTCGGCGGACAAGGCGAAGGACTTGGGTATCGCACCTATAGCCCGGATCAAGGCCGTGGGATACGGGGGCGTTCATCCTTCCGTGATGGGACTTGGACCTGTTCCCTCTGTGCGAAACCTCATGGAACGCTCGGGACTCGCCCTGGAGGATTTTGAGCTGATCGAGTTAAACGAGGCCTTCGCCGCCCAGTACCTGGGCTGTGAAAAAGAGTTGGGCCTCAATCGAGATATCACCAATATCTACGGGTCTGGTATCGGCCTGGGTCATCCGGTGGGATCAACCGGTTGCCGGATCATGGTGACGCTGCTTCACGCGATGAAACGAGAAGGCAAAACGCTTGGATTGGCCACCCTCTGCGGCGGCGGAGGCGTTTCAATGGCCTGCGCCTTGGAAATGATGTAAAGTTATATTAATATAGATCGGAAAAGGCGGGACGTGTTTTTCAACGCCCGCTTTTTCAGCATGGGTGAAATGTTAAAAACCAATAAATATGTACGGAGTGTGATGTTAATGAAAGAAAAAGATCGATTCATCAAATTCAAGGGCGCCTCGCGGTATGTGCTCGACGATGAACTGGCGAAAATCGTCAATGTATCCATGGCCCTCGAAATGCCCCTGCTTCTCAAGGGAGAACCGGGAACGGGCAAAACGATGCTGGCCCACGCCATAGCCGAAAACCTGGGGATGCCGCTTATCGTATTAAACGTGAAATCAAGCATGAAGCTGGTGGACGCCCTCTACCAATACGACACGCTTACCCGTCTGAACGACAGCCGTTTCGGCGATTCAACAAGAGACGTAAGCAATATCGAGGAATACATCCGAATGGGAAAGATCGGGCAGGCCTTCACCGCCGAACAACGGACGGTGCTGTTGATAGACGAGATCGACAAGGCGGATACTGATTTCCAGGATGACATGCTCGACATCCTCGACCAGATGCAGTTCGATATCATTGAAATCGACAAGACGATAAAGGCGAAGCACCGCCCGGTGGTCATCATCACCTCCAACGCCAAGAAGGACCTGTCGGATCCGTTCCTTGGACGGTGCAACTTCCACCATATCGCCTTCCCCGACGAGGAAATGATGGGAAATATCCTGAGGGTTCACTTTCCCAACCTGGAAGATGATATTATGCATGCCTGCATTACGACATTCTATCGCCTGAGACGGATCGAGGGGGTGGAGAAGAGACCTGCCACCCGCGAGCTTATCAACTGGATACGCGCCCTGAAGGCTGATCCCGGTTTCGAGGTTTCGGGGCTGAAGCGGGGGAAGACCCCTTACCTGGGCGTTCTCTTCAAGAAAAGCTCCGATCTGGCCGTGGCCGATCGCCTTATGGGCATGAGTTAAGATACATTCATAAAGGTATTGCACGTGTTTTCCGCATTTTTTTTCACTTTGAAAGAGAGAGGCGTACCGGTCACACCCACGGCCTTTCTCCGGCTTCACCGCGCGCTGAGGGAAGGACTGGTCCTGTCCATCGATGATTTTTATTCCGTCGCCAGGGCGGTTCTCGTAAAAAGCGAGCGTTACTTCGACATCTACGACCAGGTATTCGCTCACCACTTCAGGGGGGCCGAACTGGAGGACGTGGACGACCTGGATTTGGACGAGATAACCCGGGCGCTCCTGGAAGACTGGCTGAAGAATCCCCGAGAAATGGCGGAAGCCCTGGGCGTAAGTGAGGAAGAACTGAGTGGAATGACGCCGGAGGAGGTGGTTCAATATTTTCTCGATCGCCTGAAAGACCAGACCGAGGAACATCACGGCGGATCGAAGTGGATTGGCACGGGAGGAAGATCACCCGTGGGGCATTCCGGGTATCATCCCGGCGGGATGCGCGTTGGAGGGTCGTCACGTAACAAGTCGGCGGTAAAAGTGGCCATGGATCGAAGATACAAGGATTACTCCCAAGATGGACCCCTTACCCAGTCCCAGATGGGAGAAGCCTTGAAGCGACTGCGCCGCCTCGTACCGGAAGGACCCAAGGACTTGGTCAACGTAGACAAGACCATCTATGAAACCATGAGAAAGGCTGGGGAAATTGAAATCATCTTCGACCGTCGCCTCACGGACCGGCTGAAGGTCATCCTCATGATAGACAACGGCGGCTGGTCGATGGATCCCTATGTCCACGTGGTAAAAACCCTTTTCGACTACGCGGGAAACCAGTTCAAAGATCTCACAACTTATTATTTTCACAATACCATCTACGACGAGGTTTGGCTTGATCCGCCCCGGAGGAGAAAACCGGAGGCCCTGATCGATTTTGCGGCAAAAGACCCGGAAACGCGTGTCATTATCGTGGGCGACGCCAGCATGGCACAGCACGAACTGTTGTCAAAGGGAGGATCCATCTACTTCGGCGAAAAAAACCGCACTCCAAGCATCGACAGTCTCCGCTTCCTGGCCGACACCTTCCGCCACTCGGTTTGGCTGAACCCGTGTCCAGAGTATGAATGGGACTATGTCTGGACCATCGGCGCCATTCGGCGCGTATTTCCCATGTTCCCCCTGACGCTGGACGGCCTGGAACAGGCGGTACAATACCTGGCGGCGCGCCATTGACCCGAGAGGCTCTTCAGCTTTCTTTTCCAATTCCCCGGATCTCCATGAAATATTCGGCCATGTTTTCACTGTGGTCCGATATGCGTTCCATGTTGACTAAGATACCCATGAAGATAGGACCCGCTTCGGCGCGGCATATTTTCCTGGAATACCTGTCGAGGTGACCGATTTTCGCCTCCGCGAAAAGCCTGTCTATTTGCTTCTCCCGGGTAAAAATATTCTCGATCGCCTTTCCCGTGGCTCCACCCAGCAATTCGAGGGCGTCATTCAGGTTGGCCTCGACCAGCTCCCTTATCCCTGCTATATCTCTATGGGCTGCCTCGGTAAAGGGAATCTCTTTCTCTTTCTTCAGGGCGGCTAGTTCGGAGAGATTGACGGCGTGGTCCGCAACCCGTTCAATATCGCTCACAAGTGCCGAGTAATAAAAAAGTTCTCTCGACATCAATTGGGAAAGAGATCCCTCCGACACCCGTCGCAGGTAGGCTCCTATCTCCCTTTCAAGGGCGTTGACCACTTCCTCCATGAGCATGACGTCACTCATTTTCCCGCCCTGAAAATCATCTACCAGGTCCATGGAACGAAGACACATTTTTCGGGCCAGTTTCATTTCCCGTTCCATTTCTTTCCGGACCGCCTCAAGGGCTGCCTCGGGATTGCCCATCAGGCGGTCGTCTAAATACTCGGGCCAAAGAGAAAGCGCCCTCTGCTGTTCCGGCATAAGCCAGAGGGCAAAGCGGGCGTACAAAGGAAGAACGGGGAGAAATACAGCCGCCACCAGCAGATTGAAAACGATGTGCCCTAGAGATATCTGTTGGGGGACACTTGAGGAAAGCGACTCCAACAGCGACACCATCGGTGAAAAGAGAGCCATGCAGAGAACAACACCGGCAAACTTGAATAGGGCGTGGGATACAGCCACCCGCCTGCCCTCGATGTTGGCGGCCGCGGCCGCTATCATGGCCGTAGCGGCCGTTCCCAGGTTGGCTCCGAGAACAAAGGGCAGGGCGGCATCAAGAGAGAGGAGGCCGTGTCCCGCCAGGATAACGAGAAGGGCGATGGGTATGGCCGATGAATGAACAAGGGCTGTCAAGCCGCATCCTATGAGAATTCCCGTGAGAGGACCGGCCGTTTCACTGAAAAATTGCAGAATCAGGGGACTTCCCTTGAAGGACTCCGTGATACGTGTCACAATATTCAACCCGTAGAACATGAGGCCGAAATAGAAAATACCTTCGCCGAAGTGACGCCATGCCCTTCGGCCGAGAACCCAGAGCAAGGCGCCCCCCACGACGAAAGCCGGGGACAGGTCGGTGACGCGCCAGACGACAAGCTGAACCGTCAAGGTGGTACCGATATCGGCGCCGAGAATGACTCCCAGGGAATGATAAAAACTCATGAGGCCGGCGCTTACCAGTCCCACCGCCAAAACAGTCGTGGCCGTACTGCTTTGAAAAAGGATCGTGATCACAAGACCGGTGGCCACTCCAAGGATCGGTGTGCGGACCGCGTGACGGAATAGTTCCCTGGTGCGTGTGTTCGTCACGTTACGCCGAACCGTGTCGGTAAGGCGGGCCATGGCGAAAAGGAAGATCGCCAAACCTGCTGCCGCCGTCAACGCCGATAAAATGTGTGACACGAAAATAGGGCCTCCCAACCCGCAGGCCAGTATAAACAAAAAGATACTCGGGAAACAGAAAAAAGTCGGGACTGATCGACAATACGCAACGATTGAGGAAATATGAAGTGTTTTCATGTGAAATTCTTCGATGAAAGAAGTCGAAACAAACCAAGACAGGTGAATATTTGAATGAAGAAAAGGATATTTCCGGTTGTCTTCCGATGCCGGTGTAGTTATTATCTCTCCACGGGAGGTTTTCATGGACACCGAACCTCTTTCCCTGAACCACAAAAGGCGTCTCCGGAAACTGCGTCTCAAGAAATACCGCGAAAGAGAGGGACTATTCCTGGCGGAGGGCAGGAACGCCTGCCGCGAAGCCCTTCGCGGCGACCGTTACCCCCTGCGTGAAATAATCATCTCCCGGGACCTTCCCGACAACGACAGGGAGTGGCTGTCACGGGAACTTTCGTCACGGACGGTTCCAGTTTACTCCTGTTCCCGCGCCGACATAAACGAGCTGTCATCCGAAGAACATGCCCGAGGCATCCTCGTGGTCTGTAAATCCGTAGACTCTTCTCTTGACACGCCGAACAACGATCAACCCGACCGAATCGTTTACCTCGAAGGCATCTCCGATGCCGGGAACCTGGGAACAATAATGAGGACGTCACTGTGGTTCGGCGTCAACCGGATCGCGCTGGGGCCATCCTGCATCGATCCTTACAATACCAAGGTGATCAGGGCTTCCGCGGGAACCATCTTCGGTGTCTCACTTATACGGGATGTTGCGGCGGAAAAGCTCTTTTCCTTCGCCGAAACACAAGGCTATGACCTCGTAGCCACATCGCCCAGGGGCGGTATTCCCCCGGCAGAACTGAAAAAAGAGGGGAGGATCGTCCTGCTTTTGGGAGAAGAGTCGAGGGGGCTCTCGTCTGAATTGATGGAACATGCCCACACACTCGTCACCGTCCCTGGTTCGGGCGCCGCCGAATCGTTAAACCTGGCCGCGGCGGCCGCCATATTGCTCTACGAGACGAGAACCGTGCCCTGAGGTCTTGTTTGTCCCATGACATTGCCGCTTACATACAAAATAACCGCTCTTCCCGAGCCTGTGGAAGGATCGCGGGGTACGAGCGGGCAACGAGACGGAACACCTTATCTCCACTTCCACAGGCCCGTTGCGGAAGGTGACAAAAAAGACCGCCGCCCGCCCATAGCCCCTCACCTCGCTGCCATATTTCTTCTTGACTGAAAAAACCCTTTTATATAGACGTAAAAAGATGTCACCAAGACCCTGGGATATTATTTCGAGCAAGGAGGAAGGGTCCTTCGGGATCTTTTCAATACGGCGGAAGCGGGCCCGCTCGCCCCGAACGGCTCGCGAACACGATTTCATCATCTTGGAATGCCCTCCCTGGGTCAACGTGATTCCCGTCACCACCGAGGGCAAGGTGGTCATGATACGTCAGTGGCGACACGGGATCGGCGGGGATACCCTGGAGATACCGGGAGGCGTGGTGGAACACGGCGATACGCCTCTTTTGGCCGCCCACCGAGAGCTTAGGGAAGAAACGGGGTACCTGGCGGAGGACATGGTTCCCGTGGGATTCGTCCATCCCAACCCCGCATTCATGGACAACCGATGCTACACCTACGTGGCGGAAGGGGCGACTCTCAACGGAAGCCAGGAGCTCGATGACAAGGAAGACATAGATGTCGTCCTAATGGAACCCTCGGAAATACCGGCCCTTATCCGCAACGGCGTTATCACCCACTCCCTGGTCGTCGTAGCCTTCTATCGGTATTTCATGGAATATCTATCACATGAACCGGCTTAAAGAGTATCGGTTTTGTCCCCGCTGCGGCGGGAAGCTGGAGTCAAAGATCGTAAAAAGAGGCGAACCCGCCCGTCTTGTTTGTCTGTCCTGCGATTTCGTGTTTTATATAGACCCCAAAATAGCGGCCTGCACTATCGTTGAAAGAAGCGGGAAGATCCTCCTGTTGAAACGAGCGATCGAACCTGCCGGGGGCGCGTGGGTTATCCCCGGCGGGTTTGTCGACGTGGGGGAAACAGTCCTCCAAGCCGCCGTCCGTGAAACGAAAGAGGAGGCCTTGCTTGACGTGGAGCCGGGTCCTCTGGTCGGTGTCTATTCTTACCCCGGGGTATCGGTGATTGTCATCGTCTACGAGGCGCAAATCATCAGGGGTATCCCGGGTGCCGGCGACGAATCCCTAGAGGCAGGCCTTTTCCTCCCTTCCGAGATTCCCTGGCCCTCCCTGGCCTTTACCAGTACCATGGACGCCCTCAAGGATTACCTGGATCGCCGTCATCCTGAAGCAACCCTTTCTTGGAACCGCCGTTCACCGAGGGACATTTGACGCCAACAACCCGATCGTATAATCTGAAGATGCTTCTATGAATACATTAGCCGAATGCCTGTTGAAAAGGAGGGGACAATGAGCCAAGGAGGGATCGTTCGATTTGAAGATGAGCTGACACTGACGCTCTGCGGGGAAGCGGGGCATGGAATCCAATCGGTGGAACTGCTCGCGACGGCGCTTTTGAAAGATTCAGGACGCTACGTATTTTCAACCAAGGAATTTATGTCCCGCATCAGGGGGGGAAGCAACTCCACCACGATACGTGTCGCTTCGAGGCCTGTCGACGCTTCTCTCTATCGTATAGATATACTCATTCCCTTTGACAGGGCCGCTCTCGATCACGTAAGACGTCGCCTGTCGCCGGAAACGGTTATATTTGCCGACGAAGATACCTTGACCGGGAAAGAGATTCCGGGAAATCCCGTTACTATACCGATGCCTTTCAGAAAAACCGCCGAGGAACTGGGTAACGTGCTTTACACGAACATGGTTGCCTCGGGCTTCATCGCGGGACTCTTTTCAATAGATGAAAAGACCCTCGCCGCAAGGGTGCGGGGCATGTTCACCGGAGAACGATCATCATTGGCGGACGTGAACGTGGAAGCCGCCCGCAAGGGGAGCGAATCGGCGCGGAGACTTGTCGGCGCGGGCGGGATCGCCGTCGAGATCCCGGGCGATCCCGCTGTTCATGACTATATCTCGATCAACGGCGCGGAAGCGGTCGGACTCGGCGCCCTCGCCGGGGGGTGCGATTTCGTCTCATCCTACCCCATGTCTCCTTCAACGGCGGTACTCGTCTTCATGGCCGAGAAAGCCGATCAGTTCGGCGTTATCGTGGAACAGGCAGAGGACGAGATCAGCGCGGCCAACATGGTTATCGGGGCATGGTACGCCGGTGCGAGGGCGATGGTCACCACGTCCGGCGGCGGGTTCGCCCTCATGGAAGAGACGGTTGGACTGGCTGGGATGCTCGAATCGCCGCTGGTCGTTCATCTGGCCCAGCGGCCCGGCCCTGCCACGGGGCTTCCCACGAGGACGGAACAAGGAGATCTCAACTTGGCCCTCTATTCGGGACATGGCGAATTTCCACGCATTCTGCTCGCACCGGGGACACCCCTGGATGCGATCGAGCTTACCCAAAAAGCGTTCTCACTCGCCGACCTGTATCAGATCCCCGTCTTCGTACTGACAGATCAATACTTCATCGATTCCTCCTGGACCATTCCCGCGCCCCGATTCGGGGAAAACGCCCCTCGGCTGCGAATCGTGGAAACGAAAGGGGATTACCGCCGCTATCGGCTGACCGACGAAGGCATATCGCCCCGCGGGGTTCCAGGCTGGGGAGAGGGACTGGTGGTGGTCGACAGCGACGAGCACGACGAAGAAGGTCACATCACGGAAAACCACGGAGTGCGGGTCGATATGGTCGATAAACGTCTGGCCAAGTACGCGGCCGTGAGACAGGACGCGCAGGCACCCGAGCTTTACGGCCCCGAGGACTACGATACCCTTATCATAAGCTGGGGTTCCACGGGGCCGATTGTAAGGGAAGCCCTCCGACGTATTCGACGCCCCGGGACATCCCTGCTCCACTTCAGGCAGGTCTATCCTCTACACCCAAAAACGCCGGAGTACCTCGGCAAGGCACGCCGCCGGGTCATGGTTGAAGGTAACGCCACGGCTCAATTCGAACGCCTGCTCCGCGCCGAAACGGGATACGGGGCGAGAGACCGTATCCTTAAATATGACGGCCTGCAATTCACCGTCGACGAACTGGTGCAAAAATTTGAAGAACTTGACGAAAGTGAGGTGGGGAAATGAATTCCGGCAGGTTTGACATGGGCTCAATCGACGTGGCTTGGTGTCCGGGATGTGGAAATTTCGCCATTTTGAACACGCTGAAGGCGGCCCTGGAAGAGATCGGCATAACCCCGACCAAGTTGGTCATGGTGTCGGGAATCGGCCAAGCCGCTAAAATTCCCCACTACATGAAATGTAACGTGTTCAATGGACTCCACGGACGGGCGCTGCCGGCGGCGACGGCTATCAAGGCGGTCAACCCTGGACTCACGGTGATCGCAGAAAGCGGCGACGGCGACATGTACGGAGAAGGAGGCAACCATTTCCTTCACGCGATAAGGAGAAATCCCGACATTACCAACATCGTTCACAATAACATGGTCTACGGCCTTACCAAGGGACAGGCCTCGCCCACGAGCCGGCGGGGATTCGTCACACCCGTCCAGGTGAGGGGCGTTTCCGAAGAACCTTTTAACCCCCTTGCCGTTGCGATTGCCCAGAAGGCGACCTTCGTCGCCAGGGGTTTCGCCGGCGACCAGGAGCGGCTGAAAGAACTGCTCGTCAGGGCGGTCTCGCACCGCGGCTACGCCCTGGTCGACATACTGCAGCCCTGTGTTTCGTTCAACAAGTTAAACACCTTCGCCTGGTTCCGGGAACACACGGTTTCATTGCCCTCTTCTCATGATCCAACGGATCCGGTGGAGGCCTTCCGGCGGGCCATGGAAGACGACCCCCTTCCACTCGGTGTTTTTTACGAGGAAACAGGCAGGCCGATCTTCGAAGAAACCCTTGGTCTCTACGAAAGAAGTGATCTCCCCCTGTTCCGTCGCGAGCGGAATATGGCGGAACTGCAACGGCTCGTTGACGGAAAGACCGGGCGGTGAGAAACGGGGGGATCGGTTTTTCGATCCGGCCGAACAAGGATAAACTTTTTTTGAAATAAGTGTGGGAAGAGGAAAATGAAGAATTATTTCAAGGAAGCGGCACAGAAAATATACGAGGACGCAAAACGAGAGGGGCGATTGATCGAGGGTAAATCACTTGCCGAAATCAAGGAAATCGCTCTTCAGCAGGATGGGGTCATCCAAACCAATTTGGGATCCGTGGCGGCCGACTCGGAACCCATGTCACGTTCGGCCCCGCACACCAAGAACAATGGGGATCACGCCTTCGGAGAAGAAGAAGAGGCCTTGGCCGCAAAGGCGGTCAAGTACCTGTCCGGCGAGACAATCCTTTCTCTGGATACCATTGTGGGCGACGGTTCCGAGAATGTGACAGCCCGCTTTATCATGCCCGTCTGTTACGCCCAGATCGCCTACGGCCTGAAGCTCCTCTTCGAGGACACCCCTGCCGCCAGGGTTGTGGAAAATCCGACCTACACCATTATCTACTTCACCGACGAGGCTTTCGAAACCAACAAGCTAAAAAAGCTTTTAGACAAGGACATCACTGTTCGACTCTGGATGGGCGACAAACGGGGGGAACAGGTCAAAATATGCCGAAACACGATTTATCTGGGCGAGGCCAAGAAAGGAGTCTTTCAGTTTGAAGGTTGGCGGGTGAAGACGCTTGACAAAACCGGCATATTTCTTCATTGCGGCGCGCGCCGGGATATTCTCTGGATTTATGATCTCGAAACGGAGCGGCCGGAACTCAAGGAACGGGTGACGGGGGTTGCAGGATTGACGGCGACAGGCAAAACCACGACACTGTGCCGCAAGCTGGCGAAACTTCCGCGAGAAATATCCGAGATGATCGGCGACGACGGCGGCTCCGTGGGCATGGACGGAAGCTACGCGGCATTTGAGAAGGGCGGGGTGTACGTCAAGACGGAGGGTCTCGATGAAAGCCAGCCTGAAATCCTGAGGGCGGCGCTGTCCGCGGATGTGTTCCTCGAAAATGTCGCCATTTCCAAATATCCTTACACACCCGACTTTAAAGACACCAGTAAGACAGGAAACGGGAGGGCCGTCGTTCGTCGGGAACACCTTGGACTGGCCGGCACAAACCTCAGGGCCGACCGCCTGGATTACATCATTATACTCACCCGGAATCCTCTGGCTAACGTGGTGTCGAAACTGACCCCGGAACAGGCAACGATGCAATTCATCTACGGGGAATCCATCGAAAGCAGCGGCGGGAACCCAGAAGAGGCAGGAACGTTCCAACGGGTGGTCTTTCTCGATCCCTTCCTGGTGGGCGACCGGTTGGAGCACGCCATGCTGTTCTACCACATAATCAAAAGGAATCGCATCAATTGCTATCTCTCCAATACGGGAACCATCGGCGAAGACCAACTGAAGGTATCTCTCCGCCAGTCACTTTCCGCTTACAACGACATTCTCCGCGTTCAGCTACGGTTCAGCTCGGAGCCCGACCACCTGGGATATTATTACCCCATAAAATGCGACCGGGCGAATATGGACCTGATGAATGCCTATCCCTTGTTCCGGGACAAGGAACTGTTGAAATCCAAGGTGGCGGCCTTTCTTCGGGGGCGCCGGGATTTCCTGGAAGAATTCGAATCCAAATGGGGACCCATTCCCGAAGTGATCCGGGAATCTCTCCCCTACCGGGAGAACCAGGTCGACACGATACTGCCTGGCGCCGAGTCGGCGCTGAATCACGAGTAGCGTGCGGCACTGCGAGAGGGACGTCGTGCCACGTCCGGCCACCACGGAACAAAATAAGGAAAAGACATATGAAATCTTACAGAAAAGAACTATGGTTCGACGTCCCGTCGCGCACGGCCTTTATAAACATCACGGGATTGGTGCAGGAATGCCTGGAAGCGAGCGGTATTCGCGACGGCCTCGCCCTTATAAACGCGATGCACATAACAGCCTCGGTTTTCATAAACGACGACGAGAGAGGACTCCACCAGGATTATCAAAGGTGGCTGGAAGAGCTGGTGCCCCACGAACCCATATCCCGGTACCTGCACAACAGGACGGGCGAGGATAACGGCGACGCCCATCTCAAGCGGCAGATCATGGGCCGGGAAGTGGTGGTGGCCGTCACAGAAGGCCGCCTGGACTTCGGCCCTTGGGAACAGATCTTCTACGGCGAGTTCGACGGCAGACGCCGCAAGCGGGTGCTCGTAAAAATTATCGGCGAATGATGGGCCGCCCTATTCCAAGAAAATATCGATGAATTCGGCGGCGGAAACTTGCTTCTTGTTTTTTATGGTTCGATTGCCTTCGGATATATTGGTTACGGCACATTCTTTGTAAACAGCGCAGTCGCCGTTCTCGTCCGGTGAATATCCCTTACAGATGCGAAGCACGTCGGGAGATATTTCATCGATGATAACGATCTTTCCGTCGCCGTCCCGTAATCTGCCCAGCTCGAATTTTCCATCGATAACATGGAGACCCCTCGTGGAGAATTCCATTGACACGATCTCGGCGATGTCCTTTACGAGTTCAATGCCTCGGGCGATTTCCTCCCTGCTCATGGCGCCTGTTGCTTCCAACGCTTCTAACGTGATGAGGACATCGGTTTTTCCCTTGGTCCATGCCTCTACCACCTTGTTTAGATTCTTGCAGGGCCTCACAAAGGGATATCGCCGCCAGAAACTTCCGGTCGCGTTGTTTCTCCAGGTAAATTCCAGATTCATAAGAGGCTCCGAACCGGGAAACTCCGGCGCTTCTTCCTCCATGGAAAGTGGTGTGGCCGGTTCGATTATCATTTCATTATCGCCCACCGTGTCAATGTAATGCGATGGGACACCCCTTTCCTGCAACAACTTGAAAAAATGGGCGGCAAACCGACAGGCGACGGCCCCCTTCCCTGGAATCTCTCCCACAACAGTATCGCGGCCCGGGTCGAACACGGGCTTTCCCCTTTCCATGTAGCCCGTAGCATCGTCTTTGAAGACGAGCCGATACTTGCCCGCGTAAGGTCCCTCCGTAATGGTGAATACATCCTTGGACTTTCCTCTATAGACAAGATTTCCTTTCGCCATGGTCCCCCATCTCCTTGAAAAATTTTTCGGTGAGGGCGATCCCCTTCCCTGTCAGCCTCGCACCTTTTCACTCACCCCTATGATCGAAAGGCATTTTTCCTATCACGTGATTTTCAAAATGTCATTAAATTAAAGGGCCGTCGATCTACTTTCTTCGACGATTCAAAAAACGAGACCTCCCTCCGCCCCTCCGGGCACAGGGGTTTGACTGACTTCTGACTGACTTCTGCTTGACAGTGCCACCGTGCTTTTTTATACTCCTACACACCGGTTGCGACTTCAAAAAAAGAGAGCTCCTCTTTCTTTACTCGCGGGGGCTACATGCATGGGCTACGCAGAAGGGCTTTGAAAGCGCCTGGTGAAAATTATCGTCGGCGGGCATCTCATAATGGAAACACTGGGGATCTGTATCGGCGCCTCGACGCTGTCCATGGTTGAACTTAAATTTAAAGACCGAGGGAAAGCTTCCATTTCCCGTACCTTCACCAAACTACATCACGGAAATCCATCGTCGGTATTCCTGAAAGAGATAGAGAAAATAGAACCGGAACGATTCGACAGCATAGCGGTGACAGGCCGAATGTTCCGACGGTTTGTGAATCTTTCCTCTATCTCCGAGCCGGAGGCGGTGGAATGCGCCCTGAGATACGTCATAGGAGACGGCGCACCTCCTACCTCCGTTGTAAGCGCTGGAGGTGAGACATTCCTAGTTTATATACTCGACGGGGAAGGGAAAATATCTTCGATCCAGTCGGGCAACAAATGTGCCTCCGGAACGGGAGAGTTTTTCCTTCAGCAGATAGGTCGCATGGGGCTCTCCCTCGAAGAAGCCCTCTCTCTCGCGGCCAAGGAAGAACCCTACCGCGTGTCAGGTCGGTGCAGCGTGTTTTGCAAAAGCGACTGCACCCATGCGCTCAACAAGGGAATCCCCAAGGGTCGCGTGGTCGCCGGTCTATGCCGCATGATGGCCGGAAAAGTACTGGAGATCCTGAAACAAGCACCTAAAAGGGACATCATGATCACCGGCGGATGCGCCCTGAACGAGGTGATGATTTCGGAACTCCAAAAGGAAATCAAGGGCCTTATGGTCCCGGACGAGGCGCCCTATTTCGAGGCCCTGGGAGCGGCTCTCTGGGCGGCTGACCATGAAACGGACGTTTTCCCCGGCATGGACAAGGTTCTGAAAAGGGGAGAAAGTCTCTTTTCCCGCCTTAGACCCCTTCGGGACGCCGAATCCATGGTCGAATTCAAGGAGGCGGATCGAGGACTGGCCCGACCGGGTGACGAGTGCATCATCGGTCTCGACGTCGGGTCCACCACCACCAAGGCGGTACTGCTTCGCACCGGTGATGACCGCATACTTGCATCCATATACCTGCGTACTCAAGGGGATCCCGTGGGGGCGTCTCGAAAGTGTTACTCCGCCTTGGTGGATCAACTTGGGCCGACGGCGGACCAGGTGGACATAATCGGGCTCGGCGTAACCGGTTCGGGACGACAGATCGCCGGTCTCCACGCCATGACCGACGGAATAATCAACGAGATAATCGCCCATGCGACAGGCGCTCTCTATTACGACACAGAGGTAGACACAATATTCGAAATAGGCGGCCAGGACGCCAAATACACATGGCTCACCAACGGGGTGCCTTCCGATTACGCCATGAACGAGGCCTGCAGCGCGGGGACGGGATCGTTCCTGGAGGAGGCGGCATGGGAGACGCTGGCCGTTAAAATGGAAGATATCGCGGATATCGCTTTCCGTGGCGAAGCGCCGCCTAATTTCAACGACCAGTGCGCCGCCTTCATAAGCAGCGATATCAAGAATGCCGCCAGCGAGGGTATCAGCAGGGAGAACATCGTGGCCGGCCTCGTCTACTCCATCTGCATGAATTACAACAACCGCGTCCGGGGCTATCGGCCGGCGGGGAAGAAGGTCTTCATGCAGGGAGGGGTCTGTTACAACAAGGCCGTTCCAACCGCCATGGCGGCCCTGACAGGCAAGCGCATCTTGGTGCCGCCGGATCCGGGACTGATCGGAGCCTTCGGGGTGGCCCTCGAGGTCAAGCGTCGTTTATCGTTGGACCTCATGGAGCGGGCCGCCTTCGACCTCACAGAGCTGAGAGACCGCGAAATAGAATACGGCGTTCCTTTTACCTGTAAAGGCGACGGTGAAGACTGCGATAGAAAATGCGAGATCGCCCGAATAAAGATCAACGGCTCCACCTACCCCTTCGGCGGCGCCTGTAACCGATGGTACAACTTACGGCGACGCATAAAGGTGGATACAAAGGGATTGAACCTGGCGTCGCGGTATGAAGACATCATTTTCGAAGTCGATTCGGACGGCGAGGAAGAAAAAAGACCCTCCGTAGGCATCAACAAGTCGTTCCTCACAAACAGCTACTACCCTCTGTACCGCACATTTTTCGAAAAACTAGGATTCAGGGTCATCCTCGCCCAAGAAGCCCTGCAGGAAGGCATGGATCGAAAAAACGCCCCCTTCTGCTATCCAGCCGAAATTGCTCATGGTTATTTTCTCGACCTCCTCGAAAGGAAACCTGATCACCTTTTTCTTCCCCAGTTCAAAACCGATTACGTAGGTGACGACGAAGGTAACAGTATAATATGCCCCCTCAGCCAGGGCGAGCCATACTACCTCACGGCGGCCTTCAAGGATCACCCTTGGTTTTACAAACTGAAGCGAGAGGAACGAATTCTCGATCCGGTGATAAATTTCTCGAAAGGTTTTGAAGCCGCGGAGCAGACCTTCGTGGCCCTGGGTCGCAAGCTGGGGCACGGCACCAAGGAGACCCGCCTCGCCTTTTCGAAGGCCCTGGAGGTGCAGAAAGCCCGGAGCGCCGAGATTGAAGCGCTGGGACGGCAAGCACTAAAGGAACTGGAGAGCAGCCGCGATTCCTTCGCGGTCGTTCTTCTCGGCCGTTCCTACAACGCCTTCGTTTCAGACGCCAACATGGGGATCCCGAACAAGTTCGCATCCCGAGGCGTTCGAATCATACCCATTGCTTGCCTGGATCTTTCCGATTACCGAGGAGAGGACTGTGGCATGTACTGGGCCTCCGGAAGACGGATAATGAAAGCGGCCGGGATGATCAAAGAAAATCCGCAACTTTTCGGTTGCTACATAACCAATTTTTCATGCGGTCCCGATTCTTTCCTCCTTGGCTATTTCAGGGATGTCATGGGAAGAAAACCGTCACTCACCCTTGAACTCGACAGCCACGTGGCGGACGCGGGACTTGAAACACGCATCGAGGCTTTCCTGGATATTATCGACCGCTATCGTGAGCTGGAAAGGCGACAGGTGCATCGGGAAAGGAAGCAGGAGTTCAGACCGGCGAAGGTGGAATACCGACGGGGCCACGAAGTGTATGTTGACTCCGAAGGACGTGAAATACCCCTGTCGGATGAGCGCATTCATCTCCTTTTCCCTTCCATGTGCCGCTTCATCTCGGAAGCGGGCGCGGCCGTCTTCCGGGGATTCGGTGTCAGGTCTTCGGCGTTGCCGCCGCCGGACACCGAGATACTCAAGATCGGAAGGGCTTACTCCACCTGCAAGGAGTGCCTGCCGCTGCAGCTTACCGCCGGCGGGCTGATTCACTATCTTGAGGCACGGGACGATCCCTCTGAAAAGCTGGTCTATTTCATGCCCACCGCCGGTGGACCTTGCCGATTCGGCCAGTATTCGGAATTTCTCAAGCGCCTCACGGAAAAACTCCGCATCCCCGACACGGCCATTTATTCGCCCAGCGCCGAAAACAGTTACACCGACCTGGGCGGGAAGGGGCTCGACGAATCACTCTGGCAAGGCGTTCTCGTCGCCGATATCTTCCAGGAAAGCTATTCCACAATACTCGCCAACGCGGTGGACACCGGGTCGGCCCTGAAGGTGTTTGACAATGCCTGGCGCGAGGTGATCAAAACCATGGAAGGCGGCTTCGACACGGCGCGATTGGAACAAACGCTGGCCAATGTGACCCGTGATCTCTCAGAGATTCCGCTTCGCCGTTCCCTGGAGGAAACACCGGTGATCCTGCTCGCCGGAGAAATCTACGTGCGCAATGACGACATATCGCGCCAGTATATCCTGGAAGACCTGGCAAAACGTGGATTCGCAGTGAAGGTGGCGTCCCTGGCCGAGTGGGTCTATTACACGGGATGGTGCGTGCAGCGGGGCGTATCCACGATGCCCGGGACATGGCGTCAAAAGCTGGCCTTGAAGATTAGGACGATGTTCATGAAAAAGAGGGAGCGATCCATCCGCTCCATCATGGCAGCTTCCGGGCTGTGCTCGGAGAAGTGCGAAGACGTGGATCACGTACTGGCTCACACGACACACCTCATGAAGCCGGACCTGGCGGGAGAGGCAATCCTGACAATAGGAACGTCCATCAACGAAGTGGTGGACCACTACTGCGGCGTAATCGCCATCGGGCCCTTCGGGTGCATGCCTAACAGGGTGGCCGAGGCGATCCTGACCAGGGAAATGAACCTCGAAGGGAAACTGGCGACAGGCGCCGCCGATGGCAAGGTACGCCCTCTCGACGGTAAAATCGACGACCTGCCGTTTTTGGCCATCGAAAGCGATGGAAGTAGATTTCCCCAAATTATCACTGCCCGACTCGAAGCCTTCACCCTGCAAGCGAAGCGCCTGCACGATCTTCTGATGGATCAGCCAGGGAAAGCCGCCGAACGATCACCTTCAGGCGGGGCATAATCGTCAAGGTCGTTTTACTTGTCCGCCGCCGCCCACGATCCCCCGCCGCGTCGGGGCAAATATGCAACAATAGCCGGGCGGGCGACTGGATTGCCGCTATGGTACGGGATCAGGCGCGGAAGGAAGCGGAACTTATCGTGATTGGAGAGACCGCCCGAAACGCCGGGATGCGGTTTTAGAATTCATGGGAACCGTCCCCTGGACATGGTTCCGATACCCGGTCCTGTTCTTCCTCTCTTTTCGGTTCAGGCATGAAAATCCACAGGAGGATATACAGCACCAAGCCAAGTCCTCCGGAGAAAAGAACGAAAAGGACCCAGAGCACCCGCCAGACCCAGGAAGGAACTTGGGTATGCTCACCGAGACCTCCGCAAACACCACCCAACCAGCGGTCATGTTCAGATTTCGTCAGCTTTTGCAACCAATCGAACACGACGATCCTCCATTCCTGAGAGACACCACTGTCATCGAGAAAGGAAAAGGGGCGACGGCCGACACCGCAACCCCTTGAAATCATGGTAGGCGGTACTGGATTTGAACCAGTGACTTCTACCGTGTGAAGGTAGCACTCTCCCGCTGAGTTAACCGCCCTTTTCGTGGTAAAAAATAACTCAAAGAATCTTCGAATGCAAGTCCAAAATCGGTTACCGAATTGACTCATAATAAATGTTACCCAACGGGCCTCGGACATGAGATCGTTGCTTCATAATATGATGTTACCCGACATCACTCTCCGAAGGAGGGACTATTATGACTCGACGATCAAAGCAGGAGTATACCGAAGCGGT
>JAHDRK010000045.1 GCA_018433345.1 Syntrophobacterales bacterium
CACCTTTGCCTTGAATGCCGGGGCATGATTCCTTCTGGGACGCTTGCTCATATCGATCCTCCTTACAGAGTCACTATAGAGCAGTTTTACCACTTATGCACCTGTCCAAATTTACCCGACCAGCTCTTACATCATAGCTAATTGTGTTATTTGTAACACATGAAAGACGAGGGTATTCAGCCTGGGAAAGAGAGGTGAGAGAAGAGTAGAGGCATTTGAGAGCAAATAGTCCGACAAACGGCAATCGGTATTTTCTGAGAAACGATGCACGAGGTTAAAAAAATGGGAAAAAAATTTGAAGTTTCAAGAAGGCGGTTTCTTAAGGTAGCGGGGGCGACCGGCGCCGTGCTTGCCGGGTCCACGTTCCCGTTCAGAAATTTGAAGCCGGCGTGGGCATTCGGTGAGCATCCCCAGGAGCAGCCGCCCTACCGGATCATCAAAAAGGTCCCGCAGGTGTGTGCCCGAGCGTGCGAGTGTGACTGCGCCTACAACATAGTTGTGGGTCTGGACCCGGCCACGGCCGTCGAGCGAGCCATCACGGTCGAGGGCAGGCCGGAAGACCCGGTGTCCCGCGGCAAGTTTTGCATCAAGGCCATGGGTTTCGTCGACTCCATGTACGACCCCGATCGGCTCATGGTGTCCTTGAAGAGGACCAACAAGAAGAAGGGAACCGATGTCGATCCGGGCTGGGTGGTAATGAAGACCGACGACGCGGTCAACGAGATCATCGAGAAACTCAAGACCTTCGATTGCGAGGACATCGTGTTCGCATCCCCGGGCGACCCTTACACGAACAGGCTCTGTCTGTCCTTGGGTGTTGCGCGGAGCGACCAACGCACCGAGTGCTTCGGCACGCACTACTACATTAACTGTCTCACCACGACCAATCCCCCGAACCCGTATTATTCCAGCTCCTATACTCCCAGCCACCACGTGTGCGGGTATGATTACGGCACATGCAAGTACCAGGTGTGGTTCGGGTTCGACTCCTTCTCCAAGTGCGGAAAGGCTGGCATGCTCAACCATTGGTCTGAGGGCAAGAGGAACGGCTGCAAGATCGTAATGTTCAACCCCGTAAGGACTCCCATGACTGACGCCTTCGCCGGCGAGCACTATCCGATCAAGCCGGGGACCGACCTGGCAGTGGCCTTGGCCATGATCAACGTGATCGTGAACGAGAAGAAGTACAACAAGGAATTCTTCGACAAGCACAGCGACGCTTCGGCTCTGGTCGACGTCAAGGCCAAGAAGGCGCTCAAGTCCGCCGACGGCGGCTTCCTCGCATGGAACACCAAGACCAACAAGGCCGAAGCCATTGACAAGTGTGACGCACCCGCCCTGGAGGGCGGTCCGTTCAAAGTGGACGGCAAGAACGTGAAGCCGGTCATGCAGCTCCTCAAGGAAACGGTCAAGGACAACACACCCGAGTGGGCGGCCAAGATCAGCGAGGTCCCGGCGGAGGACATTAGGAGAATTGCACTGGAGTTCGCGGCGGCAGCGCCGAAGGCCATGATTCCGACCTACAAGCGCGATGCGGCGGGTCCCAACTACGCGAACAGCTGGAGGCTCCGCCACGCCATCAACGTCCTGAACAGCCTGGCTGGTTCCATCGACCATGAGGGCGCGATCCTGCTGTTCCACGACGTCAAGCTGCCCTGGCTCGACGACATTGCCCCGCCCGTGAAGCCCTATCCCCCGTTGCCGGACAAGCAAGCCGACTTCCGGGAAGAGTTTCCCGTGACGCACAATATTTACAAAAACAAGGACTTCTCGGCGCCCGGCCACTATGGCATGATCGCGTATGGTCTCTACAAGGCCAAACGCGGTAAAGCAGTGTTCTTCAGGAACCCGCACCGCGGTCTCTTTGCCATGATTCAGCCCCAAATGATGGAGGCGGCAGCAGACAGGCTGGACCTCGTCGTCGATTGGAACCTGTACCTCGACGACATAGGCTACTTCTGCGACTACGTGGTGCCGGCTCCCCACCAGTTCGAGGAAAGTAAGCTCGACCTTCGCCTGTACTACCCGAAGTGGCCCGCCTTTGCCGGCGGAGTGCCGGTTCAGAAAACGCCGGGCGACCAGATAGGCTGGGGTACGTTCGCGATGAAGATCGGCCTGGCAATGGCCCCGGAGTACTGGACCACGGACGGGAGCGGCGATCCGGCCAAGAAGATCCCCACGAATATAGGTGATGTGGCCGTCCAGAAGGCGGGTGTAGCGAAAGACACCGCCGATTTCATCGCAAAGGGCGGTATCTGGGTCGACAAAAAGCCGTACGAGAATTACAAGCATATCGAGAAGATCGGGTACGGCAACCCGCGCGGAAGGGTCCGCTTGTTCGTCGACGAATTCGCCGAGGTCGGCCACAGCCCGCTGCCCATCTGGGCTCCGCGCTGGCACGAGAGCACCGGGGACTTCAAGTTTTCCTTGCTCATCACCAGGGCGCCGTGGATCATGCACGCCGACCCCAACTTCTTCAATAACCCGGTCATCAAGAAGATCAACACCCTCACCCATATGGACGCGGTGTGGATGAACCCCAAGGCGGCCGCTAAGCTGGGCCTGAAGGAAGGCGACGAGATCATCCTCGAGAACGACCCGAAGTACATGAAGGACCTACCCAGGCCGGTGAAGGCCTGGGTCCACCTGACCAACCGCGTTGTCAGGGAAGACTGCGTGCTGACCTTCCACGGCATCGGTCACCGGGCCAAGAACCTCAAGGTAGGTGCGAACTACGGGTACCGCGACGGCGATCTCATCCCGCAGAAGAACCCCGCCATGTCCAAAAAGCACGATCCGACCGGCATGGGATGGGTTGAGGATGTGTATGTCAGCGTAAAAAAAGTATCGTGAGGTGATGAGATATGAAAGAATATGCCATTTTACTGGACACCACCTTCTGCACGGGCTGCAACTCCTGTTCATACCGGTGCGTGCAGGAGTTTAGATATCACGACCAGGCGGCCAAGGGTCTTTTCAGGACCTTCGTTCGGATCAACGACGACGGCCTGTACCACCAGCGCTGCATGCACTGCCTCGATCCGGACTGCGTGGCCAACTGCCCGGTGCAGGCCCTGACCAAGTCGGAATCCGGCCAGGTCCTCTACGACGCTAAGAAGTGCATCGGCTGTCAGACCTGCGTGAATGTGTGCAAGTTCAACATACCGCAGTTCGACAAAGACACCAAGAAGATCGTCAAGTGCAGCATGTGCGCCCACAGGACCGGGCAGGGTCAGGTTCCCGCCTGTGTGGAGGTCTGTCCCACAGGCGCCCTGCAGTTCGGCGAGTATCAGGAGATCCTGGCGAAGGCCCAGTCGATCGCGGCCAAGGACAAGCTCAAGATCTACGGCGTAAAGGAAAACGGCGGTACCCGTCTTTTCGTGCTGGCGAAGAACGATCCGGTCGCTTTCGGCTATCCCAAGGTCGCGGCGAGTGATGTCCAGAAGAACATCGCATTGGGCGATTCCTTCACCGTGCCCGCGGCGATAGCCGCCATGGCCATAGGCGGGTTCAAGCAGTACAGCGAGAGGAGGGTCCGGGTGGAAGCGGAAGAAAAGGACAAGCCGTCCAAGAAGTGACCTCGGCATAACCCTATGATGGAAACCGGGTGGGAGCTACCTACGTGTCTGTAACTTCCACCCGGTCCGGTTCTCATTTTTCCAGGCATACAATGAGGAAAGAGCAAGAAGAAAAACCATGAAGGAAGACGGAGACAGCGTAAACCGCGCGGCGGCCAAAGCGGCCCTCTATTCGCTCTTGGCCCAGGCCCTCAATTATCCCGACAAGGACCTCGTGAAGAGCCTTTGCCGGGGCGGCTTTTTCAGGGAGGTCATGGACGCCCTCGACGCGCTCGGCATCGAGGGACTGAACGATTATCTCGAGACCCTGCAGGAGGAATTCACCGGGCCCGAGGTCGACCCAGCGACCCTGCTCCTGGATATTGAAAAGGACTACACGTGGATGTGTTACGCGTCCAAGCCGCGCCGCCTCGTGTATCTCTTCGAGTCGGTGTATAATGAGGGAAAGCTCTATGACGAGTCGACCTTCCAGATCGCACGCCTCTACTACGAGGCCGGGTTGAAGGTCGAAGAGGATTTCAGGCTCCCGCCCGATCACATCGCGGTCGAGCTCGAGTTCATGTCCTTCCTGTCGTTCAAGGAGATGGAGGGACTCAAGATGGGCGACGACAAGATCGAGAACTACGCCGTCGAGCTCCAGAGAAGGACCCTGGACGAGCACTTGCGCAAGTTCGCCCTCGCCGTTGCCGACAATCTTGACAAGCATGCCAAGACGAGTTTCTACCGGAGCGTGGCTAAGATAATGAAGGAGACGCCCTTAAGTTATTAAGTTGAGGCGTTTCCAGGCCTCTTCAAGATCACGCCGCAAATCATATACTCGATAGCTTAAAGGGCGTCTCCTTCCCGCGCGAGCGGATTAACTCCAGGCTTTTTCTTTGGCGGCGTTCGCGCCGGCAATCCGGCCGAAAACAATGCAGTCAGCCATGGCGACGCTTCCAAGACGCACGGCGCCATGAACCCCGCCGGCCACCTCTCCGGCGGCATAAAGACCTTTTACCGGCTTGAGGTCAAACCCTATGACCTGGGCTTCTTTATTGATCACCAGGCCGCCCATGGTGTGGTGGACCTTGGGCCACAGTCTAGCGGCATAAAAAGGCGCTTCAACGGTCGGTCTGGCATCTTCGAAAATCATGCAGTCAAGATCGTCATCCTTTTTCTTTTCTACAAACGAATTCCAGCGGGCGATCTGTTCTTTGAGCGCCTCCACAGGAATGTCGTAAGCTTTGGCCAGATCCTCCAGCGTGTCGAACTTCTTTATGGATCCGTTTTTCAAACCTCCATTGAGCGCATGCGGAACGACCTGTTTATTGACCGCATAGGAATCTCCCAGAATGATGGCGGGATTTCCCAGCAGTAAAATGGCGTCCGCGCGTTCTTTCCGGTTTCCGGTTTCCTTGAAGAAACGCTTGCCGGTTTTCGGATTGATCATCAGGCCGTAGCCGACCAGCGGTTCGCAAAACAGAGGGACGTACCCAAATCCTTTTTCATCCGGGCTTGTCCATGGACCGAGCTGAATCCAATCCATCTGCACATCCATTGCGCCGCTCAAGCAGGCGGCCAGCAGGGCTTCACCGGTGGCGCCGGGCTGGTTTGTGGAACCCAGTTTATCCGTCAGACGGGGATCATGAATCTGGCGAAGGGCGACATCATTGGAAAAGCCGCCGGAACCCAAAACAACGGCCTTTCCGGCTTTGATAAAAGCCGTCTTCCCGGAATTGTCATCCGGAAATTTGTAGCCCTTGCGGACTTCCAGCCCGACCACCCGTCCATCTTTATCTTTGAAGAATCGCACCACCTTGGTGCGCGTCTGGATCTTTACGCCGATCTCTTCGGCCTTGGCCAGTTCCTTCTTCACCACTTCCGAACCGGACTGGTTAACGGTACCGTGAGATCTTTTGACCGAATGCCCGCCGTGATAGTTCAATTTCGTATACTGACAGCCGAGATATGACTCCGTCCATTCCAGGGCGTCTTTACATCCATAAGCTATGGTTCTGGCCAGCTCCGGATGATTCAAATACATTCCGGCTCTCAACATGTCTTTGTAAAGCAGCTCGGGAGAGTCCTCAACCCCGTTTTCCTTTTGAAGCTTTGTGCCCACGGCACAGAAATCGCCCCCGTTGATGATCGAGTTTCCGCCGGACACCGGCATTTTTTCCAGAACGACAACATTCGCGGCCCCGCCGTTTTTGGCCTCGATCGCCGCTGCCAATCCGGCGAATCCGCTGCCGACAACCACGACATCATAGGTTTCATCCCACTTCTTGGGCAAGGTGACGGCCGCTTCGGCCTTGCCGGGCAAAAACGGAATACCGCCGGTCGCCAGTCCGGTGACGGCCGCCGCCCCGCCGGCGGTTTTCAGAAATCCCCGCCTACTGAGTGTCTTTGGAGTGACATGATCTATTTTCATAATTTTTTCCTCCTGTTGGATGTTGGATAAGGGGACATCCTCGGGTTGTTAAATTGATCTGTTGTCATGTTTCTTAAAGATCTCGCTCAAATCAGAAACTTAATAACTCAAGGATGTTCCGCCTCCTTCTTAAATGCTTCTTCGATTTTGGAATGAATGAGTTTCGAGGCAAGATTGTTCCCCGCCACTCCCACACGCACCCCAACATTTGTGAGATCGGGTTCCAAATATTCGACGGTGATACGGATATCTTCACCCTCCATGTGGGCCTCGTAAACTCCTGAGGCTATCTTTTTTTCAGTATCCACGATCGTGGCGTTCATTTTTTGGAGGGCCTGTTCCACGGCGCGCCATGTTGTTTCGAAATCCGCCGTATAGTTTGTTTCAAGTACCCCGTCGGTATAAAAAAACTTTCCCGACCTGACTCCCAACACTCGGTCTCCCATCATTACCGCGGTGTTGCATCCGGCAAGGAGGGATGCCGCCAAAAACAGTAAAAGGGAAAGACGTTTCATGATCCGTATCCTTTGAGGAGGTTTATACTGAATATATCGTGCCTTACGGCGTCGAACCATCGGCGCCTATAATAAGCCAAGAGCGAACAGGTGTCAATTCATGAATGCAATTGCCATTGACCTCAGAACAGCCCATGTGAGCACGACAACGGTGAGAACGGCGCAAGCGAGCGACAGCAGGCGGTCGTGGTGATTTTCCGGTCGGCGCTCGTTGTATTTCAAAAGGTACCCAAGCCCGATCCCGGCCAAGGCCCCGCCGCCGTGCGCCCAATTGTTGATGCCCGGTAGAATGAAACCGATGATGGCGATGACCACGAGCCAGGTAAGCACCTGGCGGTAAAGCCCTGTTCCGAAGGTTCCGCCCCTTGCCTTGCCGTAGTAGAGGATTGCGCCGATAAGACCGCAGAGATTGGCGGAGGCGCCGATGGTGAAGTGAACGCCGGCGAGGTAAGACAGGAAAAAACCGGCGATTCCGGACACCGTGTAGATGATGAAAAAACGATTCATCCCGAATTCGTGAATCACGAGCGGGCCGATCTGGCGGAGCACGATCATGTTGAAAAATATGTGGAGCACGCCGCCGTGCAGATAGGAAGCGGAAAGAAGGGTCCACCATGATCCAAAGCGGTTGATGGGGATTACCCCCGTGGCCCCCATGAGCAGCAGGCTGTTACCGGAGGGGGACAACAGTGACAACGGGTTCCCCTTCATGCCCACGGCAGCCGGGTCAAGAACCAGGGAAAGCACGTACAACGCTATGTTTACGCCGATGATTACCTTGATAATGTCAAGGGGATTCCGTAAGAGCGCGCCCAGGAAGTCGCGTTTGAAAAGGCCCGTGGGATTTCTGAGTCCGCAATAAGGGCATCTGTCTTCGGAGGCGCTGATCAACTTTTTGCAGTTGGGGCACAAAAGAGAGTTTCGTTCACGGGGATTCATTGTTCATCCTTAGATAGAAAGCCGAGATCAGACACGAAGATAATTCATCATGAGCGGTATGGCGATGAATGTTCCCAGAGAGCTTCCCAAGTTTACAAAGACAACGACCAGTAGTATGCGGGTTATCTTGTTGTGCCAGAACCCTTTGAAAGTGGAGATATCTTCCTTGAGATCGATAAAATCCTTGACCTGGGGTTTGCGGATCGACGCCTCGATGAGACCCGCAACCCATCCCGCGGCAACCATGGGGTTGAGCGAAGTGAAGGGCGCGGCGGCCATGGACGCGGCTATGGTGGCCGGATGGGCGAGGACGGCGGCTGCCCCGAGACCGGCCAGCGTGCCGTTCACGATAAACCACCACTTGAGCATGTCCAGGCTGGTACCGGAGCCGCCCCGTACAAAACCGGTGATTATAATGGCGATAACAAGGGCGGAGAGCCCCCAGGCGATTATCCTTCCCACCTTGCCTTTCGGGGGAAGTGTGTTTAGCGGTTCGATATCGATATTCTCCCCTAGGTGTCTTAAAATGCCGGGGACGTGCCCCGCTCCAACAACGGCGACGACCTTCGGTCCCATCGAATGGGTGATTGAGCAGGCCAGGTATTTGTCACGCTCGTCGACAAGGGTGGTTTTTACTTGGGGCAGTTTCTCAGTGAAGGCGGACATGGCGACCTGAAGCATATCCCCGCGCTTTATCTCCTCGATTTCTTTTTCGGAGATATCGCCGTCAAATAAAAACGACGTTATGGCGGCGAACAATAACTTGATCTTGCCGAAGAACCCCAGTTTTCTCCAAGTACGGGTGAGGGTGGTCTTGATGTCCCGGTCTGCGAGTACCAGGTCGGCCTTTATCTCCTCGGCCTTTTTAATGGCCCTGATCATTTCTTCCCCCGGCTGGATATTGAATTTTCCCGCCAGTTTTTTCTGGACGGAGGCCATAAGCAGTTGGAAAAGAAGGAGAGAAGTATGCCCGGACTTTATTATTTTAATGATATCAGTTGATTCCCAGGAATTTTTTTTTCGGATGGTGTCGAAGCGAGATCTGCATAATTCCACGCAGATCGTGTTCGGCTGTTCTTCGTCGATGATTCGCTCCGTGAGTTCGGCGCTCTCCCGCGATACATGGGCTGTGCCCACGATGACTATCCTTTTTCCGTTCAGATTTACCCTGGTTACGTTCTCTGTTTCCATATTGTCCTTTTTATTGGAAAATTCACTTAAAGTTACCAGCAATCGCGTTTCTTGTAAAGAAGAAACAGGTTCGCGATTATACCCGAAAAAAGAGCGCTTGGGGTGAGAGGTGCGGCTGCGCCGTAGGCTATGGGGGAGGGGTAAAAGGTAAAGGGTGAAAGGCTATGGGCGAGGGGCGATAGGCGAGAGGTCGGAAATATCCCCCGTTCATCCTGGGTCCTCGAGCATCGCTTCAATGGGGCCACGCCTGTGAAGGCGTGGAAACGGGAAGGTAGCTGCCGCTACAATAGTCGCTATCGTGCTTCAATGGGGCCACGCCTGTGAAGGCGTGGAAACTGTACCGAAAGGAGGAAGAGCGATGAGAATAATTATGCTTCAATGGGGCCACGCCTGTGAAGGCGTGGAAACAAGGAAAGAAAACTACCAAAAGGAAAGGATCCCATGCTTCAATGGGGCCACGCCTGTGAAGGCGTGGAAACCCATTCTGCTCTTTAAGAAGTTGTGCACGAATGCCTGAGCTTCAATGGGGCCACGCCTGTGAAGGCGTGGAAACTTCATTGTTGAAAATTGCTAAAAGGAGGAAAATATGTAGCTTCAATGGGGCCACGCCTGTGAAGGCGTGGAAACCCTATCTCATCAAGAGCAGCAAGAATACCGGCATCTGCTTCAATGGGGCCACGCCTGTGAAGGCGTGGAAACGACGAAGGGCCGGGCGAGATGCAACTTGAGATCGAGCTTCAATGGGGCCACGCCTGTGAAGGCGTGGAAACGTGGCCCGGTGGTTTAATCTACCGCCTCATAAACTGGCTTCAATGGGGCCACGCCTGTGAAGGCGTGGAAACCAGGTCGCCTAATGCCGCCAAAAGGTCGTCAATCCGGGCTTCAATGGGGCCACGCCTGTGAAGGCGTGGAAACCAGGCATCGGCCTCCGCCCTCCTATTCCCTATACCGGCTTCAATGGGGCCACGCCTGTGAAGGCGTGGAAACAGCGCCTATCGTAACACTCGATGATGACTGAGGATCTATCGCTGATAGCGAGAAGCTTCCCAAAAATGTCAAACACCGCTTTTTAAATGCCGTCATCATCTTTCAAACCCAGTCCTGCACCGGCGCGAGCGAGTCCCGGCATTCCGGCGGCACATCGCCGCTCGCACCGGCCGAACGTTCATTTTCAGTATTCGGTTGTCAAAGATCTTTTACACGATCACAGGCCCTCTTTCAATGGGTACGTAAGGCCGG
>JAHDRK010000072.1 GCA_018433345.1 Syntrophobacterales bacterium
AGAATAGGAACCGTGGAAAACCATGGCAGGCGACGAACAAAACAAAAGGGGCGTAATTTTGGTCATATCCGCGCCTTCCGGAACGGGTAAAACAACCCTGTGTAAAAAGCTTCTCAGGGGCATACCCGACCTTCATTTTTCCGTATCTTACACCACGCGGCCGCCTCGTCCGCGCGAAATAAGCGGAAAGGATTACCACTTCGTCAGTCCCCTGGAATTCGCCGAACGGGAGGAGGCAGGCGAGTTTCTCGAACGGGAAGAGGTCTTTGGACACCTTTACGGTACCTCGGGCAGGAAAATCGAGGAAGTTCTCAAAGAGGGCGGCGACATCCTGCTGGACGTGGAAACCAGGGGAGCGAAAAAACTCAAGGAAACCCTGAAGGAGGCGGCGTTCATTTTTATTTTGCCTCCGTCGCTTGAAGCGTTGAAAGAACGTTTGATGAAACGGGGATCCGAAGACGAGGCGGCCATTGCCCGAAGACTTGATAGGGCTGTAGATGAAATCCGTGACAATTATTGGTATGATTATATTGTAATAAATGATAAAATAAACAACTCACTGTCGGTATTAAAGGCCATCTATGTGGCGGAAAAAAACAGGAGAATCCGGCAGTTGGACAAAGTAAACGCCCTTATTCATTCACAAGGAGGCATCCGGTAACCATGGCACGAATAACCGTCGAAGACGCCCTGAAAAAGGCTAAGAATCGCTTCGCGCTCGTCATTCTCACAGCTCAACGTGTACGGCAGTTGTACAAGGGAGCCAAGCCGCTGTCGGAAAAGAAAAACAACAAAGAAGTCGTAACAGCCCTTCGTGAAATCGCCGAAGGTAAAGTTACGTACGCCCATCCCGAGTATCTCGATAAACTGGACGAAACCTTCAAAATGATCCCCCTCGACACGGAGTTTATCGGCAGCGAGGATGAAATTGAGTGAATCGGCCCGCGATCGCCTGATCTTCGCCCTTGACGTCGGGGAAAGCCTCGAAGAGGCCCTTGAACTGGTTGACATGTTGAAAGACCACGTAGGGGTCTTCAAGATAGGCAAGGAAGCCTTCACCCGTTTCGGTCCTTCCATTGTTCACGAAACGGCCGGCAGAGGCGGCAAGGTTTTCCTGGATCTCAAGTTTCACGACATACCGAATACCGTGGGTCGAGCGGTTGAATCGGCGCTTACAATGCCGGTGTCCATGCTCACCGTCCATGCCTCAGGCGGAAGTGCTATGATGAAAGAAGCAACTGCCTCGGTCCGCCGCTTTGCCGACCACGGACCGGCGGAACCGCCTCTACTGTTGGCCGTCACGGTCTTGACAAGCCTGAATGACGATGACCTCAAGGAAATAGGTTTTTCCTTGTCCACCAAGGACCTTGTAACACGACTGGCCTCGCTTGCCAGGGAAGCGGGTATACCGGGCGTCGTGGCCTCACCGAACGATATAGCCCAAATAAAAAAGGCCTGCGGCGATGACTTTATCGTGGTAACCCCCGGCATTCGCCTGGACGACGGAGAAACGAAAGACGACCAAAAACGAACCTTGACGCCGGAGCAGGCCATTAGAGAAGGAGCGGATTTCATCGTTGTGGGTCGGCCGATACGAACAGCGGCCGACCCCGCGAAAACGGCCCGGGGCATCGTCGACATGATAAGCGAAGCGTGGGAATCAGCCGCAAGCAGACACTGAAACACCCTTTTAAAAGACTTTCCCATCTCATCTCATTCCTGCGAAATTCTCAAAGGAAAGGGAAAAGCTGTTTCGGCGCGCATGTAAGGTCTTTTACCGTATAACCGTCTCGAGGATAATAAATGCAGGTGCTTTACGGTTTTCATCCCGTCATGGAGCTTCTCAAGTCGGGAAAGGGAAATATACTCTCGGTCTTCCTGGACAAAGACAGGAAGGATCAGTCGGCGGAGGAGATATACCGGCTGGCCGGGCGACGCAACATCCCCGTCAAACGGGAAAATCGCGCAGCCCTGGACCGCCTTTCCGGGAGAGCCGTACACCAGGGAATCCTTGCCCTCACAGAAGACTTTACATATAGTTCGCTGGATTCCATTCTCGATACGGGGAAAGAAAACCACGCCCACGACCTGCTTCTCGTGCTGGATTCCATAACTGATCCGCAAAACCTAGGTTCCCTCATCCGCAGCGCCCATTGTTTCGGAGTCCGGGCCCTCATAATTCCCAAGGATCGCGCGGCGCAGGTGACCCCAGCAGTGATAAAGGCCTCTGCGGGAAGCGCACTTTATACGCCCCTTTGCAGGGTTACCAATATCGCCGTCACCGTGGAACAGCTAAAAAAAGAAGGCTATTGGATCTACGGAGCCGACACGACGGGAGAACATTACTGCGGAGCCGTTTCTTACAACAGGCCCACAGTCCTTGTCCTGGGAAGCGAGGGAACGGGACTCAGGCCGCTCGTTCGCAAAAAATGTGACTGCCTGGTACGCATTCCCATGGCGGGCATGATCGATTCCCTCAACGTATCCGTGGCCGGAGGGATTCTCATATATGAGGTGATGCGAGACCGCCTTTCGACGCCGTCGCAAAATCGAAGCCAAGACCCACGAGAAGGTTCGAATGAACCCAGAAAATAACCTTGCAAACAGCCTCGTCAACGAGGGAACTTTTTTTCGAGTTTCCTCTCCGGCGATTTAAAACCCCGGGTCTCGGAGGAGGCTGATGAACGAATATCTGTGGAAAGGATTGACGAAAAACAAAGAACCCAGGAAAGGCGAAATGGAGGCCGACGACGAAGCCGTCGTTCGCGCGGCGCTCAGAAGGCAAGGGATCACTCCCGTTGAAATAAAGTCAAGGCCAAAGGACATCCTCGAATACATCCCCTTCTTCCGAAAAAAGATCAAAGACAAGGATCTCGTCGTGTTCGCGAGACAATTCGCCACAATGATCGATGCCGGCCTGCCGATTTTGCAATGTCTAGAGATACTGGCCTCCGAGGAATCAAACAAGAGATTCAGAAAAATCATTGAAGACCTCAAATCGGATATTGAAGGTGGAGGATCACTTTCCAAGGCCTTCGCAAAATACCCCGACGTCTTCGACGAACTGTTCGTCAATCTGACGGCGGCAGGCGAAGCGGCCGGGATACTGGACGTGATCCTGAACCGTCTTTCAAATTATCTGGAGAAATCCCTGAAGCTAAAATCCAAGGTCAAGGGCGCCATGAGCTATCCGGCAAGCGTGCTGGTGATTTCCGTCGGCGTTGTTATTTTGATTCTATACAAGGTGGTCCCCGTCTTTGAAGAAATGTTCGCGGACATGGGGGCGGCGCTGCCCGGTCCAACGCAGATACTGATCGACGCCAGCCGGTTCCTCCAAGGCTATGTCATCCACATTGCGGCCATTTTTGTAATCGCTGTGTTTCTTTTCCAACGATATTATAAGACGGAAAGCGGGCGACTCCGAATTGACACCCTCCTTCTCAAGATTCCACTTTTTGGAATACTCTTCAAAAAAGTGGCGGTGGCCAGATTTTCCCGGACACTGGCGGCCATGGTCGGCGGCGGCGTTCCCATTCTCGACGGCCTGGAGATCGTCAGTAAAACGGCGGGCAACAGGGTGGTGGAAAACGCTCTCATGGAAACCAGAAAAAGCGTCAGTGAGGGCGATACAATTGCCGAACCGCTGGGTGCCTCAGGCATTTTCCCTCCTCTGGTGGTTTCCATGATCGGCGTGGGCGAAAACAGCGGTAAGCTGGATGAAATGTTGGTCAAGATAGCCGACTTTTACGACGACGAAGTGGATGCCGCTGTTGCAGCCCTTACGTCCCTCCTTGAACCGTTCATGATCGTATTCCTTGGAGGAATGGTGGGAGCCGTGCTGATCGCACTCTACATGCCCATATTTTCAATGGCCGGAGCCATGGGCGGATAAAATGGTCGGGATGGCGCGATTCGAACGCGCGACCCCTGCGTCCCGAACGCAGTGCCCTACCAGACTGGGCCACATCCCGACCGGGCAGTAATTCTTATATAATTCGGCTTCAAATGTCCATTAAAAAATGGGCAGGATGATCGACGCCCTCCGCAACAGCGCCCCGACCATAAATCCAAGCATTGCCTGTTCCGGTAAATCATGGTAATGTAAAAAAAAGTACCATCAATTAAAGCGAGGATATATACGTGATTATCTACGACCTCAGGTGTGAAAGCAAACATGAATTCGAAGGATGGTTCAAAGACATGGCGTCCTTTGAGATTCAGAGAAAGGCGGGGCACATCGAATGCCCGGTCTGCGGAAGCGCTTCGGTGGAAATCATCCCCTCTTCCAATAGAATAAAGGGGCGTAGAACGGAATCGGAGACAAAGGCGGAAGAAAGTCTCTCCGCGCCCATGGCGCTTAAAATGATACATGATTTTATAGACAAGCATTTCGACAACGTAGGCGATCGTTTCGCCGAAGTGGCGCTAAAAATGCATCGCGGAGAAGAACCGAAAAGGAATATAAAAGGTTATACTACCACGGAACAACAGGAATTGCTCGAGGAAAAAGGCATAGAATTTTTTAGAATTCCTCCTCCTCCTAAACTGGACAGCTGAAAAACTAAGGTTCCGCTCCCTCCAAAGGAGAGCGAAACCAACAATAATTGAGATAGTGTAAGAATATCGAAATATACCCGGTGTTTTCGGGAATAACCAATACGCCGCCCCTACGGCAGGGCGGCGTATTATACAAATACGATACAGACACCATGGCAATAGACAAGTTTTCACACACAAGGCGGCGGGGAACGATACTCGATCTTATCGGCAACACGCCTCTGGTTAGAATCGACACCCTCAACCCTTCGAAAGACGTCACCATATACGGAAAACTTGAAGGCATGAATCCCGGCGGCTCCATAAAGGATCGCATCGCTCTTGCAATGGTCGAAGCGGCGGAGGCAGACGGAACCCTGACGCCGGACAAAATCATAATCGAGGCGACAAGCGGAAACACCGGTATCGGACTGGCCGTGGTCGCCGCTTCGAAGGGGTATCGTTTGATCCTCGCCATGCCCGAGTCGGCAAGCGAAGAACGGAAAAAAATTCTCAAGGCCTTGGGCGCGGAACTTCTTCTTACCCCCGCACACCTGGGAACGGACGGGGCAATTGAAAAGGTATATGAAATGGTGCGCAGAGACCCCGAAACCTATTTCGCACCCGACCAATTCAACAATGAAAACAATGTGCTCGCCCACTACAAGACCACGGCGGAAGAAATCTGGCACCAGACCGAGGGAACGGTGACGGCGGTGGTTGCCGCCATGGGAACAGCGGGCACCATCATGGGCATTGCCCGCAGGCTGAAAGAATACAATCCCTCTATCAAGATCATCGGAGTGGAACCCTACCTGGGACATCGCATCCAGGGATTAAAGAACATGAAAGAGTCCTATCGGCCCGGTATTTTTGACAGAAAGGCCCTGGACGAAACGGTGAACGTGGCCGACGAGGACGCCTTCGCTATGGCCCGGAAGTTGGCACGAACAGAGGGGATTCTGGTGGGAATGAGTTCCGGCGCCGCCATGCACGTGGCTTTGGAAAAGGCGAAAACCATGCGCGGCGGTGTCATGGTAGTCATTTTCCCCGACAACGCCGAACGTTACTTGAGCACCGAGTTGTTCGCAGATGAAAAAGACTCAAACATCATGATCTTTAATACCCTGAGCAGATCCAAGGCGCCCTTCAGACCTGCCGATCCCGGACGCGTCCTCATGCACACTTGCGGCCCTTCCGTACATGACGTACCTCACCTGGGAACGCATAGGCGCTTCGTCATAGGGGACATGATCGTACGCCACCTGGTGCTCAAGGGATTCAACGTCACACATGAAATCTGCGTAATAGATATGGCGGACAACGCGGTACGGAACGCCTGCAAGGCAGGACTCGGAATCGAGGAATATACGGAACAATATATCCAAGCCTTTCTCCGGGACATGGAAACTCTCAACATGAGTCCTGAAACCCGCTATCCCCGAGCGGGCCGCCACGTGGACGCCATGATCGACCTGGCGCAAAAACTGATAGAAAAGGGATACGCCTACGAAAAACTACGTTCCGTGTACTTCGATATATCCAGACTCGAAAACTATGGAAGTCTCTCGAATATAAACCTGGGGCGGGTTCGCCATAGAAAAACGACCGACCGAGACGACTACGAAAAGGACAGCCCCGTGGATTTTACCCTTTTCAAG
>JAHDRK010000104.1 GCA_018433345.1 Syntrophobacterales bacterium
ACCGTAACGAGAAGAAATCGCACCCCTTTTTCCATCATTACCATGTTCCTCCTTTTGTGTTGTTGCCGTGTTTCTGATCATTATACAAGGATACTATCGATAGGCAAAGATATTTGTCTATCGATAGGCTTTCTGCCACCCCGACGAAGGACTATGATGACTTTTTTACCCGATGGCCAAGGGGGGACACACTTCGAATGTCCCCCCTTGACAAGTAAAATTAAAATTGCGCTTTCTTTCGGCCCTTTAGGATGGCGGCCTAGATCGGATTGGACACCTACAGTTTGCTTAAGGTCGAAGGTTTCACCGGAACCTTGGCGACATCCGAGGAACGAAATCCCGCAAGGTCGTCCCGGGACGGATGTCTTTCACCCCTGAGGGAAAGCAGTGCCGGACAACCGCTGCTTTCCGTTCGTACAGTGCAATGTCGTAAAAAGATGGAGGGATCGTTTATGTCTGCCGACCCGAGGACTTCCTCGAGATTTACGGCCGTCACGGTGAGGGAAATTGAAAAAGTATTTGACACGGGTCAAAATGGGGACGGATTTGGAAATCCCCTTGTTGACTCTTTGAAAAAAAGGGAGAAAAGATGAAAAAGCAGATGTGAAGTTTGCAGATTACAGATTTTAAAAACAAGTCAGCCTTTCAGACGGCAATCGTGGTAAAGTCAAACAGGTAAGGTCTCCGGCCGGTGCCCGAACCATCGGCCCCCGATCTCCTTTTTTCCCTTATAACGCGAGGGCCTTCACCGCTAAAAAATGCGTGTCGCTCATGGATCAAAAAGAAGCAAAAAAGACTGTCCGAACCTATTCCTGGGCCTCGTTTTTAAACGACATGGGGTCGGACATGATCTATCCTATCTGGCCGCTTTTTGTCACTTCCCTTGGGGTCAACATGTCCGTTCTCGGCCTTCTCGACGGTCTGGGGGACGCCGTTGTCTCTCTGTCGCAGGCTGCATCGGGTTACGTTTCCGATAGAATTAGAAAACGAAAGGTCTTTGTATGGCTGGGTTATCTCTTCGGCGGATTATCCAGGCTGGGGTACGCCTTGTCGACCACCTGGCAGCATCTCGCCTTCTTTCGAATGCTCGACCGGGCTGGAAAGATGCGTGGGGCGCCGCGGGACGCCATAATAGCGGATCTTTCGACAAGCAGGAATCGGGGCGGGAATTTCGGGCTCCTGCGGATGATGGACAACATGGGGGCTGTTTGCGGCATACTCATATGTATATTATTGGTAGAGTCGCTGGGTTATCGAAACCTGTTTCTGATCGCCGCCGTTCCATCTTTTATCAGCGTAGCATTGATTATTTCACTCGGCAGGGAAAAAAGAACCTCCGAAACAGTGGTGTACAAGGGAGTGCGGCTGAGGAACCTGGATCGAAATTTTCGATTTTTCCTGTTTCTGAGCGCCCTTTTCGCGCTGGGCTCCTTCAGCTATTCCTTTCTATTGATCTATGCGAAGATGTTCGGATTCCGGACGACTTTTGTTCCCGTTCTCTATCTACTTTTTACGGCTGTCGCCGCGGCCTCCTCTCTGCCCTTCGGCAGGCTTTCCGATCGGATAGGAAGAAAGGCGGTGATGATGATTGCTTTCACGCTATGGGGACTGGTCTGCCTGGGCTTCATGTTCGCGAAAAGCCACCTGGTAATTATCAGCAATTTTGTCCTCTACGGTCTCCATCGCGGCGCCATCGACACGGTTCAGAGGGCCTTCGTTTCCGAACTTTCCCCAGAGCCGTACCGGGCAAGCTGCCTCGGGGGGTTCCAGATGGTCGTGGGTTTATGCGCCTTGCCCGCGTCCGTTACAGCCGGGGTACTGTGGGAAAATATCGGCGTCTCCGCCCCCTTTTACTTTTCCCTCGCGCTTACCGCCGCGGCAACTATCATGCTCGCCTTCGTTAACAGGAAGTCCGGTTGAACCTCCCTCTACGAGGACATCTTCACGGTATCATGGCAACAAGTGGATCAGTCGACTAATTTCCCTAAATCGGGATGCACTGTGGCGTCCATGAGCCGGCCGATATCGGAATTGGTGATCTTTTTCATGGTTCCCACGATATCCCGTCCCTTGTTCAGTGTTTTCGCCCAGGCTACGGCTTCCCGTACAGCAGATTCCGCCGTGGGACAGGCCTTTCGGACGGCACCGCATTCCTCGAGTTCGAGCGCGGTGAAGCGGTGCGCCGTGAGCTCTGCCTGGAAGACGAGATGCATGGGGAAGGTCCTCCGGATCAGCGCATCCATGTAAGGGAGGAAGGGAATCTTCAGATCCACCTCGGGAAAGCATATAAATCCCCGGTCGGTCCGCATGAAACGGAAATCAAAGGCACAGGCGAGGATGGCGCCTCCGGCGAAGGCGTGTCCCGTGACGGCCGCCACAGTTATCATGGGATAGAAGGTCACCCGGCGATAGAGTTGGTCTTGGATCTTGAAAAACTCATGCACTGCAGGATCCTTTTCCTTGATTGCCGGAAGAAGCCAGTCGAGATCCATCCCGTTGCACCAGATCTTGGGGTCCGCTGCATCCACTACGAGGGCGTTGACTTCCGTTTTCTGCTCGATCTCGCCCAGGGCTTGGAGCATGGCATTGCAAAAGGGGATATTCAGGCGGTTTTCTCCACTGTTCATGGTAAGTATCGCGATATTCTCGTCAACTGTCCATTTCACTCGGTCCATGTGGATCACCTCCGGGGACATGGTACGGCGGCCAAAACCGCCCGTTCCGGAAGGGCATACAACGAAACGTTCCTCCCTGTCAAAGGTCGTTTTCGGAAATATCCACGGGACAATATTTACAGTGTGAAATAAAAGGTCGCTCCCTTGCCGGGAGTTCCTTCCGCCCATAACTGACCGCCGTGGCGTTGCACTATCCTTTGAACGATGGCAAGCCCGATTCCCGTGCCGGGGAATTCGTCCGCCCGATGCAGACGTTGAAAGGGCATAAATACCTTGTCCACGTAAGCCGTATCGAAGCCGACGCCGTTATCCCTTACGTACCACACTTCTCTCCCATCCCGGTGTTCGCAGCCGAATTCAATTGCCGCTCCTTCGGTTTGACGCGTGAATTTCCAAGCATTCTCCAGCAGGTTGTAAAGCGCGAGTCGTACGAGGGTCCTGTCTCCCCGGGCGCTCATGCCGGGGGCGATCGTCACGTCAACCCTCCTCTCCGGTCCCTCGCGGCGCAGGCCCTCCATTATTTCGCGGGCCAGTTCACTTAGATCGACAGTCCCAAGGTTCATCTCGGCCCTTGTTATACGTGACAGGTCAAGGAGATCGTCTATCAGCCCGGCCATCCGATCGCACCCCGCCCGGATTCGTTCCAGGTATTTTTTCCCTTCTTCCCCCAAAAGATCTCCCCAGTCCTCCTCCAAGGCCCGGCTGAACCCGTCTATTGCCCGTAGGGGCGCCCGAAGGTCGTGGGATACGGAATAGGCGAAGGCCTCGAGTTCCCTGTTGGATGCTTCCAGTTCGGCGGTGCGGCGGTGGACTCGATCCTCCAGTTCCTCATTGAGTCGTCTGATCTCTGCCAAGGCCTCTTCCTTCTCTTTCTCCATGCGCTTTCGCTCCGTTACGTCACGGCCTATCCCCCTGAATCCCGCGGGATTCCCGTTCTTGTCCCGAATGAGTGATATGGAGGCCTCCAAGGTTCCCACTTCGCCGCTTTTTTTGTTAAACATGTACTCGACGGCCTGCGCTGGAACCCCTGTTTGATACACGTTGTAGTATATTCGGTACACTCGGTCCGCTTCTTCTTGCGAAGGATGTCGCTGCCGGTGGGAGAGTTGGAGGTATTCTTCAAGGGTGTAACCTCCCGGCCTGAGAAAGGCGTCGTTACAAAATATGATGTTCGTTGAAAAGTCCACCTCGAAACAGGCGTCCTCCACGTTTTCAACGAAGGCACGGTATCTTTCCAGTTCCGCCTCGGGGCGCTTACGGTCGGTGATATCGCTGATGAAACCTTCCAGCGCCCATCCGCCGGCTTCATCGTCCACAACGGAAACCCCTCGATCCCACACCCATTTCTCATTGCCCCCGGCATCGACAACACGATACTCAAGGGTAAAGGGACGATGCTCGCCGACGGCACGGTTGATTTCTTTCCACACGTAGTCCCGGTCTTTCTCGTGTATGATATCCCCGTAGGAAACAACGGCATTATCAACCAGGTCGAAGGGGCTATACCCCGTAATCCCGCGGCAACCAGCCGAGACAAACTTCATCGTCCGGTTGGTATCGACGCTGCACCGATAGGCCATGCCCGGAAGATTATCCATTAAGGCAGCCAGGCGTCGTTCACTGTCACCGAGGTCCCGGAGCGCCTTCTCGCGTTGCGCCACGATCCTCCGTTGCGATTGGAACAAGAACATGAGAACCCCCGCGACCGTCGCGAGTATCACGATGCCGACAACGAGCAACTTCACGAAACGAGTCGTTTGTGTTCGCAGGGCATCTTCGGCGGCAAGGTTTCCCACCATGGCATCGATACGAGCCAGAGACAAATCCATAAGCGCTTCTGCGGGATCGGTTATGGGACGCCTGTGCGTAATTCCGTAACGCTCGGCAAGAACGTCTCCGATGGTATATCCGGCTTGGTAGGCAAAGTCGTGTTTGTCCTTGAGATCGGCGACGGCCAGGCATCCGGGGGTATCATCACGGGTCACGATCACGTTGGGTATTGAAATGTAGGGCTCGTTAAAGAGGAGATATTCCAAGCGCTGGGGTGTTTTTATCACCGTTGCGGCCATATCTATCTTCCCGTCTCGAACCATTTGGAACACCTCTTCAAAGTCCGCGGCGGGGACAATCTCGAATCTAACGCCGATTTTCTCTTCAATCAGTGCAATGAAATCAGCCGCGATTCCACGGTATTCTCCTGCGCTGTCAATAAACTCCATTGGGGGATAATGAGGATCGGGAGCAAGGCGAATCACCCCGTTGCGGCTCTCGAGCCATGCCCTCTCCACGGGTATAAGAGGGTCGGATAGATCGGCCTCGGCGGAACCCGTGGTTACCGAGGACGTCAGGCAGGCGACGCCGAAAAGTAAAAGAAATATAAAACAGTAAAAAGCGCCGTGACCGCTCGACCCCGCTTCGATCTTCATGATCTTGTCTCCGGCATGGTACACCCTGCGCTCTGCGAGACGCCGAGATAGAGCGAATTGTTATCAGCCCTATGTGCGGCTAGAGCCCTTCAGAAGGAAATGAACCCCCCGGCGACAGGATGCCGCCGACAAACACCCGCATTGTTTTTCATGATTACCAAATGATTCTTCAACATGTCAATTGATAAGGGATAAAGGGATAAGCGCTGAAGGGATTCCGAGGGTACAAATCGGATACCGCGGGGAAGGACGGAGTCATCCTTCCCCGCGCCCTTCGCGTACCCTCGATGTCTTCTCAACGAACCCGTCCCCGGCCGTCTGTCGCGCCGATGGATCTTGTTTATTACAATACTTCGACGATGAAGGCATGGGCCGGACCGCCGCTGGCGCAGAGGGAGGCGCAGCCGTATCGAGCACCCCGGCGCTTCATCTCGTTAATCATTGTAATTATAAGTCGTATGCCCGTAGCGCCCACGGGATGACCAAGAGCGATACCCGATCCTACGGCGTTCAGCCTTTCCAGGTCGATCTTCAATTCACGGTTTACACCAAGTACCTGGGCGGCGAAGGCTTCATTTATCTCCCAGTAGTCTATTTGGTCCTGGCTAAGTCCGGCGAACTTCAGAGCATTGCGCACGGCGGGTACGACGCCCATTCCCATGATGCGCGGCTCGACTGAACCGGGCGCTGAAGCGACCACTCTGGCGATCGGCTTAAAACCCATCTGCTCCGCCGTTTCGGCTGCCGTCATGATCATAGCGGAACCGGCGTCATTCAAGCCGGATGCGTTTCCTGCCGTCACTGTCCCATCCTTCTTGAAGGCCGGTCTCAGCTTGGCCAAAGCCTCGAGATTCGTATCCGCCCGGGGGTGTTCGTCGGTATCGAAGATCACCGTTCCCTTTTTCGTCTTGATTTCGACGGGTACAATCTCCTCCTGGAACCACCCATTTTCGATGGCCTTGCAGGCTCGCTGATGGCTCAAAAGCGCGTATTCATCCTGCTCCTGCCTGGAAATATTGTACTCGTCCGCTATGTTGTCCGCCGTTACTCCCATGTGGTAACCGAGTAGAACGTCCACTAGCCCTCCTATCATGAGGCTGTCCTGCACGGTCTCACCGTCTCCCAACCTGTAGCCCTTGCGGGCGCCGAAAAGCAGGTACGGTGCATTACTCATGCTTTCCACCCCCACCACGGCGCCTATATCGACCTTCCCCAACATAATTTCCTGGGAAAGCAGCTCGGCTGCGCGCATGGACGAGGCGCACTGCTGATGAACCGTGAAGGCGGACGATTCGACGGGAAGACCAGCCCCCAGGGCTATATGACGCGCGGAGTTACCGGGAGATCCCGCCTGGTTTACGTGACCAGCCACCACTTCCTGGATTTTCTCCTTTTCGATTCCCGCCTTGTCTATGGCGCCTTTCAAGGCGATTATGCCCAGTTCCACGGCACTTATGCCCGCCAATGTCCCCATATAATTCCCGATTGCTGTCCTTGCCCCGTTTATAATGACGACTTCTCTCATTGCCTACCTCTCTTGTTGTGTGGTTTTTTGGATGTCCCTCTTTCCCCGCAAAATCCCTCTTAACAGAATACCTCTCGGATAGCAAGATACTACGAGTGTATTTCGATATAAAAGTATCGGAGAAAGGTCGGCAAATTTTGAAATTTGAATAAAACCGGGAAGGAAATATGAACTTAAGGTGGCGGATTGTCGGCAATGGTTAAGGACGGACCTTTCTCGGGGAATCCGTATGCGGCCGGATGCGGATAGACTGATGCGAGGTGGACGGAATAGGCGAGAAAAGCCTTAGGGGAGGAATGTCCGGGGGGATCCTTCCGGGCTCTCTTCATCGGGGCACATTCCAGCTCTTTTGACAACTCGGAACCTCTTCGGTCGAGTTAAATATCTTTGCGTGCCCTGAATTTCTTATCCCGGTCGCTTTTCATGCAATATGATTATTTGGGTGTTGCGCTTGATTCAATATACTGTTCCAGCTCGCCGAAGGGGGCGAGCCAAAGAACATCGTAAGGTTCCAGGTTGAACGAAATCGCTCCGTTCCGCGCCATCCATCCCCGTCCGGCTACAAGGTCGTACCACTGCCTGTCGTCGACTCCCAGTTCTTCACAAGCGATATCGACCTTGCAAGGCTTGTCCGACACGTTGGTGAGGGCCAGTATGTGCTGAGCACCGTCCGGCGATGTTCGAAACAAGGCAAACACCTGTGGTGCCAGAGACAATACACGCTGGCTCCCCCGGGGATGGAAGGCACGATGGCGGACACGAAGCTCAAGAAGGCGCCCCAATTGATCGACGATGAGGCGAAGCTTTGAACCGGGCTCTGCGAACATTCGCATAAGATAGGCTTCGTCTATCATGGCGCGGTTGATGTCTCGCTTTACCTTGGTACGCAAAGCAAGCTGAACGTCGTTTCTGCTCCCGATGAGACCATGCATGTAAATTGCCGGAATTCCACGCATCGCAAGGGCTATGCTCCGAGATGCCGTGAACCTTTTAACCTGGAACGACCTGTCCTCATCCGTGGCGTCCAGGTTAAGCGCACTGTACCACGTCGTATTGATTTCGTAGGGAACCTGCTTTTCACCCTCGGCGGTCCGGTAAGAAATGAAAGCGCCGTGCTTACGGGCGCGGGATATGAGGAAATCGATTTCTTCGGGAGGTAAAATGCCTTCGACACCCGGCAGGCCGATGCCGTCGTGCGTGTCCAGAATATTCAAATACGTCGTGGTATCCGAGGGATACAACAAGGTTTCCGCCCATCGGGTGAGAATCGTTGCGTCACCCCTGTAAAAGGCATGCAAGACGAGAGGAGGCAGGGGAAAATTGTACACGGCCTGTGCTTCGTCGGTTCCGTCGCCGAAATAAGTGATATTCTCCTCGTGCGGGACATTGCTTTCGGTAACGAGACCCACGTATGGAGAGGCAACGTCCAGAACGTCCCGAAAGAGCTTTATGATTTCGTGGGTCTGCTCCAGACTCGCACCGGTCGTACCAGGCTCCCACCACAGATAGGTCACCGCGTCCAGCCGAACAAGGTCCGCTCCTTTGCGGACATAGAGCAGCAATGTCTCGACTACCGTTAAGAGGACCCTGGGGTTACGGTAGTTGAGATCAACTTGATCCGGCGAAAAGGTGGTCCAAACCCAAACGGGACCATCGAGGGTGTAGAACATGGTAAGGATGTCACTGGTGCGGGGACGTCTCAGGAGCTTGCGTTGTTCAAGGGTAAGTTCGTCCCTTGATTTGAAGGTTATGGCATAGCCGCGATAACAGGGGTTGCCGCTGAACATTTCCCGGATTGGAGTGCTTTTGGATGATGCGTGGTTGAAGACACCGTCGAACATGAGACGGAAATCGGAACCTATCCTTTCGATATCCTCCCAGGAACCGAGCCTGGGATCAACGGCCCGGTAATCGATGACGGAAAATCCACGGTCGGAGGAATAGGGGAAAAAGGGTAGGATGTGAATGGTATTGAAAACGGGAGCGCGGTGTCGCAGAGTACCTAAAAAATTGGCCAATGCGGCGAGGGGTGACCGATCTTCCGTTCGGATCATGTCTCCATAGGTGATAAGAACCATGTCTTTCTCGCTGAAGCGATTTTCGTGTCGGAACTCCTCTTCCGCCTTTACCAGTTCTTCTCTTTTATGGGCATGATGAACCTTCATCAGGCGAAGCAGTTCCGGCATCGCCTTCTTTGCCTTCTGTGTTCCATAAAGGAACTCCAGGCGTTTGAAAATCCGCCGCCCTTTTTCGGCTGGAATATCAAGCAGCGGCAACCTGAAGTCAGGCTCATCATCGTATTGGCGGAACACGAAATTCTCAATTCCTCCATTCTCATTACTATCGCTCATGGTGTCTCCTCTTTGTTCCCTTTGTTGTCTCTTTCAAGCCCTATTTTTAAGGTTGAAGTGATACATTATAAAGCATTGTCCAATACTTTCAATTAAGCTCTAGTTGAAAATCGTCCATCTGTTAAGCAGCCCCCGGGACAAAGAGGGATGTGAACATGCGGGCACAGGGTGAATGGGAAGGGAGGTATGGTCTCGGGACGGGGGACGGACAAACAGGTGCGCCCAGGAGACAGGCGGCAGGGAATCAGAGTTTTTGGAATACGATCAAGACCGTCATGTTTGAAAATTTTCAAAATCTCATTTTCATAACGATGCCGCTCCCGGTTTTCGCCTGGATGACTCCATGGAGACGCTTTTTCACGGTGTCCTCGATTGGATCTCATGCCTTTTCTCTTACGACAAGGATGATTTTCCCGACATGCTCTCGCGATTCCATGAGGCGATGGGCCTCGGCGGCCTCCGCGAGAGGAAAGCGGGCCGCAATTATCGGGCGAAACCGCCCCTCTTCAACGAACGGCCACAGTCGACTCTCCAGGGCCGAGGCGATACGGGCTTTATCTTCCCGCGAGCGGGCCCGAAGGGTCGATCCCGTCAGGATGAGCCGCTTGATCATGACCTGCATGAAATCCACTTCAACACAGGAACCTTGAAGGTAGGCTATATTGACAATCCTGCCGTCGACGGCGGCAAGCCTTATATTCTTCTGGATGTATCCGCCCCCCACCATGTCAAGGATGACGTCGACGCCTCGTCCCTTTGTCGCATTTCGAAAGACATCCACGAAATCTTTCGACCTGTAGTCAACCGCCATGTCCGCGCCGAGCTTTTCACAAATCCGGCATTTCTCATCACCGCCCACCGTGGTAAACACGCGCGCTCCAAAGATATCGCCCATCTGGATAGCCGTGGTTCCAATCCCACCCGCACCTCCGTGCACCAGGAATGTTTCGCCTTCCTTGAGCCCGGCCCTGTCAAAAACATTGCTCCAAACGGTAAAGCATGTTTCGGGCAGGGCCGCCGCTTCCTCAAGAGAGAGCCCCTTCGGAACGGGCAGGCATTGGGATTCCGGGACCGACACGTACTCGGCATAACCACCGCCGTTTGTAAGGGCGCAGACCGGGTCACCCCTGCCAAAACGGCAGGCCCCTTCTCCAAGAGCCTCCACGGTTCCGGCCACCTCGAGACCCAGTACCGGCGAGGCCCCGGGCGGCGGCGGATACCTACCCTCCCGTTGCATAATATCGGGGCGGTTGACGCCCGCGGCGGCAACCCTGACAAGTACTTCTCCCCACGTCGGTTCGGGTCTCACGCCCTCGCGAAGCACAAGAACATCTGGACCGCCGGGCCTCTCCACGTCTATGAAACGCATGTCGCCCTCTCCGAAAGCACAGAATCCCGGCCCAAGATCACGGAGGCATCCACGGCAAGAGGCACCCCGCCAGCTACCACCAAGGGATTTATGTCGATCTGTTCAATGTCAGGGAAGAAGGCGCCCAGGTTTCCCAAGTTTACCAGGATCCCGGCCATGGCCTCTTCATCGAGAGGAGCCATTCCCCTGAATCCTCTCAGCAACTTTACGCCCCTGATCCGGCCTATCATGGAACGCGCTTCCTCCCTTGTCAGCGGCGCCCGGGCAAATACAACGTCTTTTTGCAGTTCGGAAAAGATGCCTCCGATGCCGAACATTACACAGGGACCGAACTGCCTGTCTCGAATAAATCCGGCGATCAATTCATATTCACCTGGGCGATATCGCTGCACGAGGTAGTATCCCACACCTCCTACCCGTCTCTCTATACGCGCAAGGGCTTTCCCCAGATCTTCCGGGGATTGGATATTCAGATGAACGAGGCCGAATTCTGTCTTGTGTACCTCTCCGGGTACCAGGCCTTTGAGCACCACCGGATAGCCCAGGGTTTGCGCCGCCTTTTTCGCCTCTTCAGGCGTGCCGGCCGACAATTCATCCACCACGGGAATCGCGCATCGCTCAAGGAGTCGCTTGCTGTCATATTCATCCCACAGCCGGTTCGTTTTTCTTTTCTCCAGCAGCCGGGCGGCCTCAGTGAAAAAATCGGGAGTCGACCGGGGATCCGGCCGCTCACTCAGGCCTTCTCTTTCTGGTTTGAAGCGAGCCGCGGCGGCGAGGCACTCCACGGCGCGGGACAGCTCACCGTGCACCGGGATACGATGTTTTTCAGCCTCACGGCGAAATGTCCCGACCCCCTCCCGGCGGCCTATTACCCACAAGACAAGTTGCTTGCCCGCCCTGTCCGCCTGCTCCTTCATCTCTTTTATGCCTTCAAAATTGCGATACAAACCGGCAAAGTAGTGCATGAAGATCACATCCACTCCTGGATCGGATACGACGCATTCAAAGGCGGAAAGATAAGCCCCCAGGGGACCCTTGAGCGCAAAGGCCGGAAAGAGGTCAACGGGATTCGAAGGCGGAAGCCAATCGGGGAAAACCTTTGAAAGTTTCTCTTTCGTTTCGGGTGTAAACTCCGCCACCTCCAGGCCCTTTTCTTCGAGGAGATCACAGGCAAGTATGCCTGATCCACCGCTGAAGGTCATGATCGCCGTGCGGCATTGCGGCGGCGTGTCCGGTATCATGGAAAGATCGCGGGCCAGTTCCATCATCTGTTGAAAATCGTGGGCGAGAGTCACGCCGGCGCCTTCCAACAGGCTGTTCAGCAAGGCGGAGTTGCCCGCGAGACTGGAGGTGTGGCTCAATGCCGCCCGCGCCCCGGCATCGCTCTTTCCCCCTTTGAGCACCACTATGGGCTTCGTCGAGGAACAGGCCAATTCCACGAAAAGCCGTCCCCTGGGGATAGACTCCAGATAGAGGGCGACGGCATCCGTCTCGTCGTCTTCAAGGAGGTATTCGAGAATATCACACTCGTCCACGTCGCACTTGTTCCCGATAGAACAAGCCTTTGACACACCGATCAAGCGTTCGCTCATGAGATCGGCCAGGAAACCCGCCGATAACATTCCGCTCTGAACAATAAGAGAAATCCGCCCCGGTATGAGACCGTCTTCGTAGACACGGGGATGCATGAACGTCAGCAGTTGCCTTCGTGGAATATCGACCAGTCCCATGCAGTTGGGACCCCAGATGCGGATGCCGGCTTTTCGTGCTATTTCCTTACAGCGTTCCTGCAGGATGGCGCCCTCCTCGCCTGTTTCCGCAAATCCGGCGCTTTCTATCATGACCCGGCGGACACCTTTCCGGGCGCAGTCCTCGAGCGCTTCGGGGACAGCGGGGGCCGGGACGATAACAACGGCCAGGTCCACCTGCCCCGGTACAGCTTCAACTGATGGATAGCAGGTCATTCCCCTTATTTCAGAATAATTCGGGTTGACAGGATAGATATTACCTTTATACCCGTAAAGCAAGTTGGTTATAAGCTGTGAACCCAGCGAATGCTTGCGTTCACTGGCTCCGATCACGGCGACGGATTGAGGTTGAAAAAACGTTTTCATCAAAGACCCTTTTCTTCTTCATAGTCATATATATGGGGAATTTGGGTGTGCAGGCCAAGGCTTGCAAGATACCAAATAAACTTTAGACGGATCGACAGGGCGTGTCAACCCGTTAAATGTAAGAATGCGGCTCTTGGGCAAAAGGGAAAGGGTGACTTTTTGACCTTGACAAAACTAAGGTGCCCCGGTGATAGTATTTTTCAATCAGTTCGACAGGGAGGCATTGGGACGTCCACTGCCTGAACGATATGAAAGAAGCGGATCGCCAGAACGATACATTTCGGCCCTTTGTCCCGGCCCCATGGATTCGTAACCCTCATTTTCAGAGCGTCTTTGCGAGCCTCAAAATCAGGGCCGTGGGGAGAAACGAGATGGTTGAAAGGGCCCGCGAATTCATTCTTGATGGGGGAAACGGCGTCCGCCTGCTGGCGTATCATTCCTACCATGCCGAAGGCCTGGCCAAGGCCATGGTCGTACTCCTGCATGGATGGGAAGGAAGCTCTGATTCCACTTACATCCTGAGAACCGGTCGTTTTCTTTACCGCAGGGGATATGACATCCTTAGGTTGAACCTACGCGATCACGGCGACAGTCATCACCTGAACGAGGGCATGTTCAACGGAACCCTGGTAGACGAAACGGTAACGGCCGTCAAAAACGCGTCTTTTTTGTCGCCGGGGCTTCCCCGCTTCATAGTGGGATTTTCCCTGGGAGGCAATTTCGCTCTTCGCATGGCCCGATCAAGGAACGGTATACCGGTGGAAAACCTGCGCTGCGCAATATGCATCTCGCCACTGGTAGATCCCCATCGTTCGACTCTCATCATCGACAGTCTTCCTCTCTACCGGCATTACTTCCTGCGAAAATGGAAACGTTCGATCCGCAGAAAACAGGAACTTTTCCCGCACATCTACCAGATGGACGACCTGCTTCGCCTGAAAAGCACCATGGAAATATCGGATCTCCTCATCCGCCGTTACTCCGATTTCAAGGATCTTCATGATTATTTCAGCCGTTATACCCTCCAAAGGGAAAATCTTCGCGACCTTGCCGTGCCGACCATCATCCTTGCATCGGAAGACGATCCGGTGATACCCGTGGACGACGTTAGAAGCCTCGCCGGGATTCCTCGCCTGCAGCAATCCATTCAGCGATGGGGCGGCCACTGCGGATTTATTGAATCACTTGCGGGGAAAAGCTGGTACGAGGAAGTGGTGTACGGTATTATTGAAAAATCGCTGACTTAAACGATTTTCCCTTCGCTTGTCCAACAGCCCCCCCTTCAACGAAAGCACAAAAGGCGCTTTTCCTTTCCCCTTGTAGATAGAGGGTCTAAGGAGATGGATGTGCCGACTTTTTACGATACCTTCGAGACTTCAACCCGGAATCCCGATGGTCGCGTCCCGGCCCCGGCGGACGGCTGACTTCAAGCAAGCCGCGGAAACACGCCTCCGACCTGAAGGTGAGCGCTCTTCGGCCCGCTTCCATCTCTGCATGATCCCTTTTGGTGCCAAAATTAACGTTCCGCAGGCTTGCGGAGCCGTTTATTGCTTCGCTGCGTCGGTGTCAAGAACCACCAAGGCGTCAACGGCCACGGGCTTGCCGTTCAGGATCTTCAGGGGATTGACGTCGATTTCTTTCACGAGATCATAATCCAGGCCTATTTTGCCGATGGTTATGAGAATGTCGGCAAGCACTTCCCGATCCACGGCGGGCTTGCCGCGAAATGCCTCGAGAATCTTTTTCGCCTTGATATCTTCCATCATGTCATAGGCATCCCAACGAGTAAGCGGTGCCACGCGAAAGGCTACATCCTCCAAAATTTCCGTGAAAATTCCCCCGAGGCCGAACATGACACAGGGACCAAACTGGGGGTCCCTGGTAAGTCCCACAACCAGCTCGCGATCCCCCTTGATCATCTGTTGTACGAGGACCTCTTCGACCTTCGCCTTGGGGTTGCCCGTCAGGCGTTTGAAGGCCTCCCTTACTTCCGTCTCCGTCCGCAGGTCAAGCTCGATCAGGTTCATCTCAGTCTTGTGGGCGAACTCGGAACCTGAGGCTTTGAGAACCACGGGATAGCCTATTTCCCCGGCTATTTTCACCGCCTCGCCCTCGCTTGTTGCTATTTTTTCCTTTGTCACCGGAATTCCGTGTTCGGCCAGGAAACGTTTCGAATCATTTTCCGACAGTGTTTTTTCCCCTCGCTTCAACGCTTCTTCAAGGATGTTCATCGATGACTCCTCTCCTTTTTAATAATTTATATTTCTTCAACCGGCGAATCGAGAAAACGCCGGTATTCAACCATACGTTTCAGGGCCTTTACCGCCCGTTCGGGTGTGGGATAGGAAACCACACCGTGATCCCTCAGGTCAGACTTGAACCCCTCATAATCACCGAGGGTCACCACGACCACCGGTTTCCCCGTTCGGTCCACCAAGTCCCTCGTGTGATCAAGGACTACGTCGTTCTGTGTGGTATACTCCCTGGCCACCTCTCGTGCAAGTATGATGACTTCTTTGAGCTCTTTGGTTCCCTCAACCTTGGCCTCAAAATCGAAAATACCCTGGATTGAACCGCCGAGGGCTATTACAGAATCTACCTCGTCCCATTCGGCCAAGGCTTCCATGCATTCCATGAAAGGTTCCAACAGTATGTTGGCGGCCATGTCCACCGGATTGCCACGACTCCAGTAAGGAGGCAGAATCTTGTCAAGTCGCCTTATTATCTCTTCCGGAAGCGGAGGGACCACCAAGCCGTGCTCCTCACATGCATCGGCGGTGATAACTCCCCATCCGCCTCCCCTTGTCAGGATTCCCACTCTGTTCCCCTTCGGAATCGGGTAGGCTGAAAAAATTTTGGCGGCGTCTATGAGTCCCTGGCTCTCTGCTATTTCGACGATCCCCGCTTGACGGAACACTCCTTTCAGGACCCGCGATGAACCGGCCATGGCTCCGCTGTGCGATGCCGCCGCTTTTCCACCCGTGGCAGTTCTGCCCCCCTTAAAAATGAGAACAGGCTTTTTGCGGCAGACCCTTCGAGCGACTCGTATGAGGTCCGATCCCGGGTCAATACCTTCCATGTAGCCAAGGATCACCTCCGTCGCTTCGTCGTCACCGAAATATGCAAGATAGTCTTCACATGTCAGGTCGGCCTCGTTGCCGCTACTGACAAACTTATTGAATCCCAGCCCCTTATTGTTACCCCAATAAAGCATCTGGACCCCAACATTTCCGCTCTGGGAAAACATGGACAGCCTTCCTTCCAGGGGAACCACCGGCGGCATGAGGGCGTTCAGGCGGGACGCCGCGCTGTAAATACCCATGGTGTTAGGACCGACTATGGTTATACCATAACGTCCCGCCCTTTCCACCAGCTCTCTTTCCAACTCGGCCCCCTCGGGACCGGTTTCACTGAAATTGGAGCTCACGACGATCACGAAGCGGATACCCTTTGCACCGCACTCGTCGATTAACGAAGGAACGGTCTTGGCCGGCGTCGTGATGATCGCCAAGTCGACGGAACCGGGAATGGCCCCCACCGATGGATAGCAAGGAATTCCGAGAAAGGACTCCAGGCGCGGGTTGACGGGATAGAGCTCCCCCTTGAATTGACCCTTTAAGATATTCAAGGGAATGATAAACCCCCACTTTGCGGGGTTTTGCGACGCTCCGATAAAAGCAATGCTGCGGGGATTGAAAAGAATGTCAAGATCTCGCTTTGTTCGCATGGCAGCCTCCGATCAAATCACCCCCCCCTTTTTTCTGTCCCACTTTCGTAACCGAATAGGGCACCAGTTGCAACTGCTTCCTTGAAGAGGCGGTCGGCAACCGTTCGGAATGGTCCCTACGAAAGGCTACTCCGCTTTTTTTCCCTGCGTATAAACTCGACGGCATTACTGAACAACTTCACCCCCATTCCCTCTTCCGGTACCGGCTCCCGTGTCCAACGGGGATGTTTTACGCGGTTCAAGTACGCCTCGGGGTGAGGCATCAGACCGAAAAGTCTTCCCGTCTCATTGCAGATCCCGGCGACGGAATCAACGGAGCCATTGGGATTTTCGTGATATGACGAAATTATATTCTCATATTCCCTGTCGCTGTATTGCATCACCACCTGGCCCCGGTCATGGAGCCTCTCCATCACGCTCTCGTCGGCGGGGAGAAACTTGCCTTCTCCGTGCCTCACGGGAAGATAGATGCCTTTCATCCCGGGCAAACAGGCAATGAGAATCGGGATTGATCTTAAGATAAACCCAGCGATCCTCGAATCGGCCCGATTCGTTATAGGTGAGCGTCGCCCATTGACGGGTGTGGTCTCCATCAAAGGCGGGAAGCAGTCCCAATTTTACCATAAGCTGAAACCCGTTGCAGACACCCGGAACGAGTTTCCCCCGGTGAATAAAACGAAGAAACTGGTCCAAGAGACGCTCGCCTGTGCTTTTAACAGTTGCGTGAATGATCCTGTTTGCGCCCGCCTTCGCCACGCCAAGATCATCACCGTCGAGAAATCCCCCGGGAAGATTAAGGAAATCGTAATCGTCCAGGCGCCGCGACCCGCACAACAATTCGCTGATATGAACGATATTCACTACATCCGAACCTCCGAGACGGCAGGCATGGGCCGTTTCCATTTCGCAGTTGGTCCTGTATCCCGTCAGAATTATCGAACGCATGTAACTTTTCATGATCAACCCGTTTTCAAGGGGCCATGAAAATCTCCGCCCCTTGGACGGCTGCCCCTTTCTCTGGAAGTATTTTTTAAAGTGCCAGCGGCTTCTGCCAGGCAAGCTTCAAGTCTTCATTACGCTCTCTAAGAATTTCTCCTCCTCCCATGCCGTGAACCAAGAGGATTTCTTCCCCTGTCACCCGACCTATGAGGGTGAAACAGTTTCCCTCCAGCGCCGCCTCAAAGGCATCCTTGTCTTCCGCGTGTACCGTAACGACAAAACGGCTCTGGGATTCGGAAAAAAAGAGGTAATCGTCGCGTTCGACATCACGGCAGGGAACCCGCGCAAGATCTATTTCCATGCCAAGCCCCCCTGAAAAGGCGGTTTCAGCCAGGGCGACACCTAGTCCTCCTTCGGAACAGTCGTGACAGGAAGCGATCAGACCACTTGCAACAGCGGAACTCAAGGCCTCGTAAAGAGCCTTCGCTTCCTCCCCCCGTACCACAGGAACGCCGTTACCCACGGCATCATGCATGGCGAACCATTCCGATCCTCCCAACTCGCACCTGGTTTCACCGAGAATGTATACCAGGTCACCGGCACTTTTGGCATCCATGGTGACAACCTTCCTCACATCTCCTATTTTACCGAGAACGGAGAAAAGAAAAGTCGGCGGTATGGATATCTTGACACCCTCGATTATGTAATCGTTCTTCATGCTGTCTTTGCCTGAAATGCAAGGAACGCCGTAGAGCGTTGTGTAGTCGTAGAGGGCCTGATTGGATCTGACCAACTGAGCCAGCTTATAGCGCCCATCGGGGGTCTTCTTCGATTCCAGGGGATCGCACCAGCAGAAATTGTCGATGCCCGCCATTCCGACCCAGCGACCCTCCCGCCGAAATGGCGTTGCGCACGGCTTCGTCGATGGCGCAGGCCGTCATGTGGTAAGTGTCAATATCGCTGTACCGGGGACAAATCCCGTTGGCAACGACGATCCCCTCAAAGGTGTCGAGAAGCGGCCTTAACACGACGGCATCGATAGCTCGGACCGTCGTCGGCAACTCCCACCAAGGGCTTGACCACGCTGCCTCCCTGCACCTCGTGATCGTACCTGCGCACCACATACTCCTTACTGCAGATATTGAGGGCGGGACAACATCGCCCTCAGGACCTGTCCCATGTGCTTCGGTTCGGGAAAAGAAGGTTCATCGTAACGAGGAGGCTTCCAAGCCGCCGAAAGTCTCATAGGAGGCCGACCTTCATGTAGAAACTCCATGTCCAGATACGCCACAGTCTTTTCTCCGTAAAGGACATGAAACATGCCCGAGTCGGTGAAGGTTCCCAGTTCGGCGGCCTCCACCCCCATTTTATCCGCCAATCTCAGAAAAGGCATCCAGGGTATCCGGTTTTACTGCGACGGTCATCCGTTCCTAGGCCTCAGACACGAGTATCTCCCATGGGTGGAGACCGGGATACTTGAGAGGAGCTTTTGAGAGATCGAGTTCGCAACCGCCGCAGAGCGTGAACAATTCCCCGTTTGTTTCGGCGGGCATGATGCCGCCCGTTCCACAATAGACCAAAGGCTTTCCTATAAAACGGTCATCAAAAACTATACAGCCGTTCACCACGGGAATGCCGCTCCGGTTTCCACCGTTCTCGACCCCCGACCGGACGCCTTCGAAAATTCTTCGGGGGTGCAGTATGCGTTCCGGCAAAGGCTTGTCGTAGAAAGGATCGGCAAAGCAGAAGATGTCTGCGTTGAAAATCAGGCATGCCCCTTTGCCGGTTCCCAAGGCATCCCGGTTTACCCCCACTATTCCCGTCAATGCTCCGCCATAAGGATCGAGAGCCGATGGAGAATTGTGAGTTTCCACCTTGAAGACCAGACTGTACTCGTTGTTGAAGGCAATAACGCCGGCATTGTCCACGAAAACGGAACGGCACCAGTTCCTTGTCGCCGAGATGGTCCCGGATTGTCTGCGTGGCACCCTTGATAAAGGTCTTAAAAAGGGAATTGATAGTGCTTTTATTCCCCGAATCATCCTCGTATTCTATTATGCTGTTGAATATCTTGTGCTTGCAGTGCTCAGACCGTGTCTGCGCCGATGACTCGAGCTCAACGTCGGTGACCTCACGTGAAAGACCGACTTTTCGTCTCCGACAAATCACTGTTTCATCGGCGAAATAATCCCTGATGGCCTTCATTTCATCCACTGTTAGGGCGAGAATTCGCTGATGGCTGAGGGCGAGCAGTTCCTCTTCCGACAGATCCAGGCTCAATTCCTCCACCCGGTGGTTGTCATCAAGGGCGACCCGTGGTACCTACGGATCGTGCCGCACGTCAGGATTCCAGGAGGCCCCGTCGTAAATCTCGTAACGCTCTATCAATTCATTGGCAAGCAATCCCGAGGCGATACGTTCGGCGCCGTCCTTGCTTATGTCCCCGACAATAACATACTGCCGGGAAGTATATACTGATATGTCTCGATCACTTCCATCGGACCCCAGAAGATAGAGGATTGCCTCCCCGGCTGATTTTGCCTACGTTATCGGTTACACCGGGCCTGAAACCCACTTCAATGAGCCATGAAAAATTCCGGGCCAAGTGCCTATTTACTCCATAATACTGAATTACGGGATCGGACAGCGGCCCAGCCGCCGCGGCTTCCAACTCTTCCGACAAAAGATTTCCTTCTATGGTATAGACATCTATCGTGTTCACCCTGTCCACACTGATACCAAGGTGGTCAAAAATCGCTGTTTTTGTCTTTTCTCCCGGTACATCACGCCTTCCTTTCCTGAAGGCTACCTCGATCCTGCCGATCATAACGGTTCTTTTTCAATCCTCTCCAACTACGTGATACATCTATATGACGGTGTCATCATTTTCGAAGATCATATTTTATCATTTTCGTCTGCAGGGCCTTCCTGCTGAGACCCAGGTGCCTGGCGGCCCTTGTCACGTTTCCCTCGCAGTGTTCGAGAGCCCTTTCTATCATTTCCCGCTCCAGGGACTCCGTCTTTTCCCGGATAGCCTCCTTCAGATCGCCGCGCTTCCCCCAGGGCTTCTCCGTCCCTTCGTCCTCCGGGGGGACTAGTACGATTTCCGGAGGGAGGTCTTCGAGGCCTATCCTATCCTTTTGAGCGAGCAACACCATCCGTTCCAGCAGGTTTTCCATTTCCCGAATGTTTCCGGGCCAGTGATAGCGCATGAAGCGGTCCATGACATCCCTGTCCACACCCTCAATGCGCCGGTCTAGTTTTTTGTTGAACCTGGCGAGAAAGAAAGACACCAGTGACGGTATATCGTCTCTCCTTTCCCTCAAGGGCGGCAGCTCCACGGGAACCACGTTGATTCGGTAGAACAGGTCCTCACGGAACGAGCCCTCCTCCACGTCCTTTCTAAGGTCCCGGTTGGTGGCCGCAACGATCCGCACATCCACTTTCACCGTGCGAAGTCCGCCCACTCGCTCGAATTCCTGATCTTGAACGACCCGAAGGAGCTTGGCTTGCATGTCCCTGGGAAGATCACCTATTTCATCGAGAAATAGCGTACCGCCGTGGGCCTGTTCGAAGCGCCCGATTTTCTTGTGATACGCACCGGTAAAGGCCCCTTTTTCGTATCCGAAAAGCTCGCTTTCAAGAAGGTTCTCGGGAATGGCTGCGCAGTTGATCTTTATAAATGGATTGTCCCTTCGAGGACTTTCGTCATGTATGGCGCGGGCGATGAGTTCCTTTCCCGTTCCCGTCTCTCCCTGAACCAGGACGGTGGTCGGGGTAGGTGCCACGGTTTTTACAATTTCATATATCTTTCGCATGGGAGCGCTGGAACCGATTATCTCGTGCCGACCGGACATATCGTCCTGCATAACCGCCGGTTCCTGATCCGCCAACCTCTTCGTACTCACCGCCTTCCCGATGATACTCTTGAGCTCCTCCTGGTCGAACGGCTTGGTGATGTAATCGAAGGCACCCTTTTTTACCGCTTCCACCGCATTGGCTATGGTTCCATAGGCGGTGATTATGATAACCGGCAGCGAAGGACATTCCTTCTTTACCCAGTTAAGCAGGCCGAATCCGTCGAGCCTGGGCATCTTCAGGTCCGACACAACAACTGACAGGTCTTCGTGTTTTATTATCTCCTGTGCCTCGATTCCGTCGGAGGCGGCAAGGACCTCGTATCCATCCCTTTTCAGCATGGCCGAAAGGACCAATCGCATGTTTTTTTCGTCATCTACAATAAGTACGGTATTCACGCCGCGGCTACCAACGACTTTCTTGTTTTAAACTCAATAGTTTATACATTATTTGGCTCTTTTGCAACTAAAAGATAGGTCTAAAAGATAGGTCTCAGAACACTTCGGCTCACGACTCGGTCTCAACCGACCCGCGTGAAAAGGGTGGTATGCGGACCACGCTCACTGTCGAACCCTTCAACGGGTCCTCTCCAGGAGTCACTCCACCGGCAGGACAACGTGAAAGCGGGTTCCCTTACCCGACTGGGAAGACACCCTAATGTATCCGCCGTGCTCACCCACTATCTTTCTGCAAATGGCGAGCCCCAGGCCGGTACCCTCTTTCTTCGTGGTGAAAAAGGGTTTGAAGAGTTGCTTCATGTGTTCCTTTCTTATTCCCACTCCCGTATCCTCTACGGTGAGCTTAACGGCCCGCATACGCTCATCCTCGAGAAGCGAAGAAGAAAGAGTGAGAGTTCCCCCGTCGGGCATGGCTTCAAGGGCATTGAGAACGAGATTGAAGACCACCTGCATGAACTTTTCCTCGTCGATCTCCACAGGAGGAAGATCTTGCGACAGGTTTGTCTCGATCGATATGTCTTTCGGCAGCTCGTCCCTTCGGATCAGTTCGAGAGCCCTTTCAACCAGGGTGTTCATGTCACGCGAGACAAGATTTACGGTGTATGGATTTGCGAAACTGAGAAAGCGAGACACCACCCGCTCGAGGCGGTCCACTTCCTCCGCGATAACCTCCAGCAGCTGCTCCGTATCAGGCGACCCGCTTTCAGACTTCAGGTATTGAGCGGCGCCCTTGATGGAACCCAGGGGATTCCTTATCTCGTGGGCCAAACCCCGGGCCATTTCTTCCAGGAAAGCGGACTTTTCCCTTTCCATCTCGTCGTCAAGCGCGAAGAGCGACGTAAAGGCCACACGTCCCTCGAAAAAAAGGCGACTGACGGTTCGTTTCAGAAGCAGTTTTACGGGATCTATGAAGATAACCACCATGAAGGAGGCCATGAGAACGAGTTTTAAATCCGGCAGGGCCGACCCCCGCCCGAAGGCTTGAACCACTGCGTAAAAGACCCCCGTAACGAAAAGCACGAGCACGAATATGATGAGGGCTCTGGCCAGTATTTCATAGAATTCCGGAAGTTTCGGATAGACGATGACGATGAGCACAAAATAGATCAATACCGCAAAGGCGATCTCCGAGAGGAGGGGCGTTGCGAATCCAAATTGTCGCAGAACGTCGCTGACGCTGAGCAATACCGCTACCGTGACGGCTATCGCCACGTAACTCAAGCGTTTTTTTCTGATTCCATCACCTTGCAGAACGGAGCTTAACAGGGCCGCGAAACACCATGCCATGACCACCATGAGATAGGCGTAAAGCATTATGCGGACAAGAACCTCGTTGTCTTTGAACGAGAAGACGACAGCGGCGACAATCACTCCCCCTGCCGCCGTATACCAAGGGGTCGACTCCGTAAGGAGTGTCTCGCCGCCGCCCATCAGTCTCCTGGCAAAAGCGACCAACAGGGGACAAAGTACTATCATCCCGGTGATGTGGCCCATCCTCCAAAATTCATGACCGGCCGCTTGATGGAAAAAAAGTGAGAACTTCGCCAGGGCAAGTGCCAGACACAGCAGGGCGTAGGATCGGTGAAGCGGATCTTTCTTGCGCTTTATAAGCAAAGAAATTGATATTGTGAGGCTGACCGCCGCCAGCGCGAAGGTTTCCATGATGTAGTACCGATACGATCCGCAAAAAAGCGGTCTGCGACACCATCAGGCCGATCGTCGCCCGGAACCGCCGGCAAGGGTGTTATTTGTTTTTGATTTCCGCCCATTCATTATGTGATCTCTCTATAGGTACATGGGGGGAAAAGAGTCAAGCCAAAAGGCCGACTACCTCTAATCCAGCAAAAAACTCCGTCAAATGGGAAAAGGAGTTGGTTGCCCATCCTGAATTCGGCGGGCCGGCGGCTGTTTTTATGGCGAGTTACCGGCGCGGTCCTTGGAAGGGACATTAAATCCCTTGTCAAACGTTGCTTAAGCGCCCCGGAAAAATACGACCGAACGGTTCTCCTGCATGTTTCCGCAATTAATGTTTGCAGAAGTCCCCTTTTTGCTGTATTGAAACGGCATCCCTCTAAAAGTAACCGGACGGAACGGGGCTTTATGAACGCAATCTCGAGCTTTTGCAGGGAAGAAGGGCGAATGAGGAAGCGTCGCAAGCGCCGGAGGCTTTTGTTGTCCGTGCTTTTGATCGCGGCCTTGTCCCTGTTGTTTTTGAAGGCGTTTATTCCCTCCGGCGAAACCGTTCCAAGCGACAATTTCTTCGCCGGACATGCAGCCCCCGCTTACGATCCCTCTCTCAAGCACCCCCCAGCGATCACCGATTCCGTCGATGGGGATCGCTGGGAACAAAGCAAACTGCCGGAATACAAACACCTTATCACCAGCCGGGAAATCGCCGCCGGTGACACCTTGACGGCCATCTTCGATAATTATGGAATCGACAAAACCGTTTTGCACCATATTCTCTCGGCCGATGAACCTATCCTTGCCCTCGATGTTCTCCGCCCCGGAAACAGGCTCACCTTCACCTTCGATCACGGGACAAACCAACTAATATGCATGGAATTGTTCATTCATCCCGGGAGTCGGATACGGTACAATCGCGTCGATGAAACCTCCTTTGACTACCAGGAGATAACGATTCCCGGCGAATGGAAACAGGAACTGCTGACCGGTGAAATAAACGGCAATTTTTATGTTTCGGCGCTTAAATCGGGCCTGACGGACCAGGAAACGGGCAACGTGACGGAACTCTTCCGCGACCACATCCGGTTCTCCAGTGATATCCGCCCCGGTGATAGATTCCAGGTGATAAGAAGCCGTCAATGCGTGGAGGGAGAATTTACAGGACAAAGCCGAATAGAAGGAATCCGTATTTTTCGGGGCAGTCGCATCCATACGGCCTTTCTCTTCGATGACGGCAATTACTACGACAAGAAGGGCAACAGTCTGGCCCGCGCCTTCCGACGGTTCCCCATGGTCGGGAATTACAGCGTGAGCTCCCATTTCAGCAAGGCTCGCCGAAACCCGATCACCCGACGTATCGCGCCTCATTACGGCGTCGATTTTGCGATGCCCACGGGCACGCCGATCCTTTCCGCGGGGGACGGCGTGGTTACAAGGATCCGCAATCATCCTTTCGCAGGCAAATACATAGAGATCCAGCACGGAAGCCAATATACCACACGCTATCTCCACCTGAGCCGTATCCTCGTAAGACAGGGACAAACGGTTGAACGCGGGCAGAGGATAGCGCTGTCGGGCAATACAGGCCGCTCCACCGGCCCACACCTGCACTTTGAACTGCATGTAAGGGGACGGCCGGTCAATCCCCTGACCGCCGACATTCCCATGGCATCAGCCGTTCCCGATGAACGGCGGGCTGACTTCAACCGTCTCGTAGGCGAGCTGACCGCAATGATGGAACTCCCCCAGAAAGTGGCCTTTCACCGGAACAACGACGGCGGGAACTGAAAAGCTTCTACCACGTAGATGTAAGCAAGTATTTCTTCCTGAATTGATCCACGACAGCCCAAAGATCTTCGGTGAGGCATCCTCGGCACATTCCCGCGATCGGAGCCGGCACGGAACCGTACCATGCCTCTGCGATACCCCCGGTGATACAAGCCAACGTGTCGCTGTCTCCGCCCAGAGAAACGGCATTCCTGACGGCGTCTTCGAAGGATGTCGACTCCAAAAAGGCGATTATGGCCTCCGGTACCGTTCCCTGGCATGAGATGTCGAAGTGATAGTGGGGCCTTATGTCATCCAGACCGCGATCGAGATCGTATCCAAAACGACGGACCGTCTCTTCTTTTATGGTTTCTTTACCCGCCCCGGTCCGGGCGAGAAAGACGGCCAGGGCTACGGCCTGGGCACCCTTGATGCCTTCGGGATGATTGTGGGTTATCTTCGCCGTGCAGGCGGCCTCGGCAAGCACCGTCTCGGGATCATCGAAGGCAAATCCCACTGGACTCACTCTCATGGCGGCCCCGTTTCCCCAGCTGTTGTACGGTCGAGGGTCATCGGACAGAAGCCAGGCCTTGAAGGAACCACCGTAACCCGCACGAGGATGGCGACGTCCGATATCCCGGATCCATCGCAGGTAGTCACCGTCTTCTAGAATAGCCTTCGCCACGGCAATGGTGAGCACCGAATCATCGGTGAAACGGCAGCGTGGATCAAAGAGAGGAAAATCCTTCGTTTTGATGGGATTCCCCTCGTAGATCGAACCGATTATGTCTCCGGCGATGGCTCCAAGCATTGCGATATCGGTTCTTCCATCAGGCAAGCTTGCTCCGGACCACGTCAGCGATAGCCTTGCAATGGGCGGCCGTCTCTTCGTCAGTTGGACCCTCTACCATGACACGGCACATGGATTGGGTTCCCGAGTAACGAACCAGGACCCTCCCAGCTTCCCCAAGCTTTAATTCCACTTCTTCGATTACTTTCACTATTTCAGGAATGGACGAGATCTCCGGTTTCGATTTGACGTCCACGTTTACGATCTTCTGGGGATACACTTTCATTACCCTTGCCAGCTCCGACAGGGGCTTACCTTCACGCTTCATGACTTCCATGACCTGGAGCGCCGAAAGAATCCCGTCGCCGGTGGTGTGATGGTTCCTGAAAATCAGGTGTCCCGATTCCTCACCGCCGATAGAGGCATCCCGGGCGATCATCTCCTCGAGAACATACCTGTCGCCGACCTTTGTAGTCACGTAATCTATCCCCAGTTCCCGCATGGCCATTCCGAAACCGACATTGCTCATAACGGTGGCGACCACGAGATTGTTGCGCAAAAGCCCCTTCTCCTTCATCGCCCGGGCGCAGACAGCCATGAGTTGGTCGCCGGTAAGTACCGAACCCTGTTCGTCAACCGCGATAACGCGATCTCCGTCTCCGTCGAAGGCGAATCCCACGTCGGATTTTGTGCGGACTACTTCCTCGGCAAGCGTTTCCACGTGCTGAGATCCACAATTGTCATTTATGTTCCGGCCGTCCGGCTGGTCGAAAATTGTCTTCACCGTGGCGCCCAGCTCGAAAAAGGTATCGGGCCCGACACGGTAAGTGGCGCCATTTGCGCAATCGAGAACCACCTTGACTCCTTCCAACAGATATTCCTTTGGAAATGTGCTTTTCAGGAAGACGATGTAGCGGTCCCGTGCACCGTCGATGCGGTATGCCTTCCCCAGGCGCTCCGGCGAGGGATGGAGCCTGTGCATCTCGTTGGCAGACACCATCTCTTCGATTTCCCGCTCCTTTTCATCGGGCAGCTTATACCCGTCGCCGGAAAATATCTTGATACCATTGTCCTGGAAGGGATTGTGGGAGGCTGAAATGACAATGCCGGCATCGGCGCGCATGCTCGAGGTAAGATAGGCGATGCCCGGCGTCGGCATGGGACCGACCAGGATGGCGTCCACGCCCATGGAACATATCCCCGACACGAGCGCGTTTTCTATCATGTACCCCGAAATGCGGGTATCCTTCCCCACGATAATGCGCGGTTGATGTCCCTCCTTCTTGAATATGTGGGCTGTGGCCTTCCCGATTTCCAGCGCCATGTTCGCCGTCATGGGATACTCGTTGGCCACGCCCCGGATACCGTCGGTCCCGAAAAGCTTCCCCATTCTCCTCTGTCCTCCAAGTCATCCGAATAGATCGAGCGGGAACACCGCCCGTTGATGATCGATGATTTGTAATCAATTTTCCCTTTTTTTGCAACGCCCATCAGCGATCGTCAAAACTTTTCCCGCCGTATAGCTCCCCTCCCACTGCGAAGCCCACTTCGCACTTTTTTGCATTCTTCCACAGCCGTCTTTTTTCATCACCCATCTACTTTCCGGCTCAACACTCCGTAATGATTGAAATCTTTGGAATGCCGCATTTTCAGGTATCAACGGCACGGATAATGCAATACTATACTTTCTTGAAGGAAAAAATCGAAAGGCTATTCCACATGGATAACTTGGCTCTTGCAATCGTCTTCCCGGGACAGGGATCGCAAAAAGCGGGAATGGGAAAGGATTTTCACGACGACAGCGCTCTGGCCGCCGATACCTATCGCGAAGCGTCCGACGTCCTGGGATACGACGTGGCCTCCCTCTGCTTTGAAGAAAACGAAAGGCTCGACCTGACCGAATACTCCCAGCCTTGCATTCTGGCGACGGAAATTGCCATGTACCGAGTTATTGCAGACCGCTGGGGGCTGCAACCAAGTTTTTTCGGCGGCCACAGCCTGGGCGAATACACCGCCCTGGTCGCTGCGGGCGCCTTGCCTTTCGCTGTTGCACTCCTGACGGTTCAAGCCAGGGGAAGGCTCATGCAAAAAGCGACCCCCGTCGGCATGGGCGGAATGGCGGCCGTTATCCGCGACAACATCGACAGGGATGAACTGGCGGAAATCATCAAGGACCTCCCGGTGGATCTGGCCAATGTCAACTCTTCGAAGCAAGTGGTCATAAGTGGAGAAAAAAAGGGCTTGGATGAAGCGGATCGGCGCCTGACGGAGGCATGGAACGAGGGGGGATATCGATTCGTTCCCCTTACGGTAAGCGCCCCCTTTCACAGTCGCTTTATGAAGGACATCGAAGCACCTTTTCGAAACGTTCTTGAGGAAATAAAGGATTCTCTGCAATCGCGGGAGGCTTCCAGGGTCACCTCTAATTTTACCGGAACTTTCCACGAACCTGACAGCGATTCCTTGGTCGACCGCCTGGTTTCGCAGTTGTCGGGAACCGTGCGGTGGATGGACAACATGGTCGCCATCGCAGACAGCGCCGACGAAATCCTGGAAATAGGGCCCGGCCGCCCGCTGAGGGATTTTTTCAAGACCATCGATGTAGCCTGCACATCGATCACGACCCTGGCTGCTGCGGAAAGAACCTTCAGGGATCGGAGCTGACGGACGCGACAAGAAATAAAAACTACAGAGGATTTTCATGGATTTTCAACTTTCAGACGAGCACCGAATGTATCTCGATACGGTGAGGAAATTCAACAGGCAGGACGTCCTTCCCATTGTCATGGAACTGGAACGAAAACATGCCTTTCCCCACGAGCTTATCCAAAAGGCTTGGAAGTTGGGGCTGTTGAACCTGTCGCTGCCCGCCTCCATCCGGGGTTACGATGTCGATCTTGTTTCGACGGCCCTCATCGTTGAAGAGCTTTCCTACGGCGACACCGGCCTTTCCACCTCGGCCATGTGCAATGACCTGGCAAACGCTGTGATCGCCATGCACGGATCCGCAGAACAGCAAGAAACCTTTCTCCGTCCCTTTGCCGATGAACCACTGCTCGCCTCTTTTTGTCTTACAGAGCCTGGAGCCGGTTCCGACAACAGCGCCATGACGACCTTCATCAGAAAAGGGGAGGACGGAAACTACTTGTTGAACGGCGAAAAATGTTTCATCACCAATGCCTCTTTTGCCACCCAGTTCACCGTTTTTTGCAAGGTCGGCAGGCCGGACGGCATGATGGTCGCCTGTCTCGTGATCCCCCACGAGTGGGTGTCAAAGAGCGAGGTGACCGCGCAGCCCTCGGGCGGGCGGAAGATCCGCCTTCCCCATGGAGGGACCGTCACCACGGGCAAACCGGAGGACAAGCTGGGACAGCGTCTTTCCAATACGGCCACCGTTACCTTTGAGGACGTGGTGGTACCCGAAGGCTGGATCATCGGTAATCGACGGCTGGGTTTCCAGTACGCCGTGGATGTACTCGATTACGCCCGTCCCATGGTGGCGGCCATCGGCATCGGTCTCGCCCGCAGGGCTTTCGATGTTACGGTGGAATACACAAAAAACCGTGTGCAGTTCGGGAAACGTATCTGCGACCTCTCCGTGGCCAGGAACACGTTGGTCGCCATGTGGAAAAAGATTCAACTTGCCGAAGCGATCCTCATGAAGGCCGCGTGGAAAGTACAGCAAAAGGCCGTTGACCGGGGCATGTTCGCGTCGTTGGCAAAAAACGCCGCCGCGGAAGCGGCGCTCTTTTGCAGCGCCGAGGGACTGCACCTGCACGGAGGTTACGGATTCATGACCGAGTACGAGATTTCCAAACTCGCAAGGGACGCGCATATTATCGACATCTACGAAGGCACCCGGGAAGTGCAGGACATGATAATAGGTCGGGAGCTCGTTTGATCATGATCTATCTTCACGGCATAGGCCACTTTCACCCCGAAAACGTTATAACCAACTCCTTCCTCGCCGACTTGGACATCGGGTGCAGCGAGGAATGGATCGTGGAACGCCTCGGTATCGAATCACGGCGCACCGTGCTTGACCTCGATTATATCCGTTACACGAAAAACCGCGATCCCAGGCAGGCGATAGAGGCAAGCGCTTATACCCATGCCGAAATCGGTGCCAGGGCCGCGGAAATGGCGCTTGAACGTGCCGGTGTTTCCGCGGAAGATATCGGGCTGCTCATTTGCGGATCCTCGGCGCCGGAACACGTGTCACCCGCCGAGGCCGCCCGCGTCGCCGCCGAACTGGGCATCACCGTTCCCTGTCTCGACATCACCTCTGCCTGCACCACATTCGGGGCCCAGATTTTCATGTTGAACGGCATGGAACAAAAAGCCGCCCCGCCCTATATCCTTTTGGTCAACCCCGAATCACTGACCCAAGTGGTCGACTATTCCGATCGACGCTCGGTCCCTATCTTTGGAGATTGCGCCACGGCGGCCGTCGTTTCGCTCAGCCTTCCGTCGCCCCTATGGATCGACAAATGCGTTCTCGAATCAAACCCTGCCGGATGGAACAAGGTCATGGTGCCGCGCTTAGAGCACTTTATACAGGACGGCAACGCTGTCCAAGGGTTCGCCATACGCAAGGCCACAGAAGGGTTGCGCCGTATCCAGGCGGAATGCTCTTCAAAAGGCGTTTATTCGGTGAAGTTCATCGGCCACCAGGCAAACCTGGGCATGCTGAGAACCGTGGCGGAACGCTGCAACATCCCCGAATCGAATCATTGGCACAATGTGGTGGAATACGGAAACACGGGATGCGCTTCGGCGCCTTCCGTCCTGAGCCAAAATTGGGAGAGGCTCCGACCTGGTGATCACGTGGCCCTCGTACTCGTCGGGTCCGGCCTCACCTGGATTTCCATGATCATCGAAGTGGGAGATAAAGTGGAAGGGGACAACCGGCATGACCTACGATGAATTTACCTTCCGGGAGCGGTTTACTCAGGAAGACCTGATCGCCTTCGCCTACGGACGCCTGGTGGACGATCCACCCGAACATTTCGACGCCCGGCTACCCGCTCCGCCTTTCCTGATGATAGATCGCGTCGTATCGGTCGTCGATAAAGGTAAACGAGGTTCCATCGCGGCTGAAATGGACATTCAGCTGGATGAATGGTTTTTCCAGTGCCACATGCCGGGCGACCCCGTCATGCCTGGATGCCTCTGTCTGGACGGCATCTGGCAGCTTTTGGGCTTTTACTGCGTCTGGCGTAAAGGGCTGGGATCGGGGCGGGCGTTGGGGTGCGACGAGGTTTCATTCAACGGCCAGGTTCGCCCCTTCAACCGGCTCATACGTTACGAAATCGATATCCGGCGTTTTTCACACCTGTCCGACTCGGGGGCGACCATCGTTATCGCAGACGGCGGCTTGTCGGTGGACGGCGAAAAAATAATGACCGTGAAGGGCGCTAGAACGGGGCTTTTCAAGAATATAGCCTATCGCGACTATCCCCGCCCGTCGGAACACTCCCGTGGCGGGACGATGGGGGGAGGAATATGAGAACCGAACCGCCCCCAATCGCGAAAGGAGTTCCCTGATGAGTACCGACGCACAAGAAAAACCCATGGCCGTCGTTACAGGTGGAACCGGCGGAATCGGCGCGGCCTGCTGCAGGGCCCTCGCCGCTGAAGGCTTCCGGGTGGGAATCCATTACCGATCCAGCGAAAGTGAGGCCCGCCGTCTCCGGGACGAGCTGGGAGACTGCATCCTGCTCAGGGCGGACCTGTCCGAACCGGAAGAAATCGACGCCCTGCTCCAGGTGGTGAAAGAAGAAGCAAGGCGTCTAGACGTCCTGGTCAACAACGCCGGATTTTCCCTGGACAGGGATATAAACTCCATGAAGATCGACGAGTTCGACCGCCAAAGAGGCATCACGAGGGGAACCTGGTACATGACGAAACGCGTCCTCCGTCTCTTCATGCTGAGAAAGGGAGAAGGTCGCATCATCAATATCTCGAGCGTGACGGGTCACACCGGTAACGCCGGGCAGATTCCGTACACCATGGAGAAGGCCGCCGTCGACGCCTTTACCAGGTCTTTGGCAAAAGAACTGTGGGGGCGCAACATCCTCGTAAATTCCGTGGCGCCCGGGTTTATAAGGACAGCCATGACCGATGTTCTCCCGGAAGATGTGCGGAAGGGGATTCTCGCCAACGTTCCCCTCGGCCGGATGGGAACACCGGAAGAGGTCGCGGAGGTGGTCGCCTTTCTGGCCCGGCGCGGAACTTACATCACAGGATCGATTCTTCACGTAAACGGGGGACTTTATGGAGGCTGACAGGTCCATTATCGAAAAGGTATTGGCCCTGATACCCCAGCAGGCGCCATTCCGATTCATCGACGACATTGTGGAAATCGACGAGGACCACGTGGTTGGAACGTACCGGTTCAGGGAAGACGAATATTTTTACCGGGGGCATTTCCCGCAACGGCCGGTAACTCCAGGGGTCATTCTACTGGAAACCATGGCCCAGACGGGCATTGTCGCCCTAGGTATATATCTCTTGCTTAAAGAGGGGAATTCCCCCGAGGAAATATCCCGGATGGGAACCCTCTTTGCCACGGCGGACGGGGTGGAGTTCGACCATCCTGTGTTTCCAGGCGAAAGGGTGGTGGTTCGGGGCCGAAAGGTGTACATGCGCCGGGGCAGTCTGAAAGCCGACATCACCTTGGAGAAGGAAAAGGGACAAATTGTATGTTCCGGCACACTGGCAGGAAAGGGAGTATCATTCGATGAATAAAGGCAACATCAGGGTGGTGGTAACGGGACTCGGCGTGGTCGCCCCCAACGGAGTAGGGCTTGCCGCCTTCAGGGAGGCTATACGAAACGGGGTCCCCGGAATCCGGTTTATACCGAAATTGGAAGAGCTCAATTTCGGCTGCCGAATCGGCGGCATACCTCCGAACTTTACCGATGTCAGGGCGCGTTACTTCGATCATGAAAAACTCTTGTCCATAAACGACAACATCGGTTACTGCTCCGTGGCAGCCGTCGACGCCTGGCGGGACGCGGGTTTCGAGATTCCGGGCGAGGCGGACCAAACGGTGGACTGGGACACGGGAGCGATTCTGGGATGTGGGATAGGCGGCATGGACACCATCGCGGAACAGGTGGTCCCCATGATAAACGCCGGAAAAGTAAGACGCATGGGAAGCCGCATCGTGGAACAGGTCATGAACAGCGGTACCAGCGCCCGCGTAGGTGGATTACTCGCCCTAGGCAATCAGGTGACATCCAACTCTTCTGCTTGCAGCACTTCGTCGGAGGCGATCATGGAAGCCGTGCTTCGCATTCGGTGGGGGGCGGCCAAGCGCATGCTCGCGGGTGGGTCCGAGGGTGCCTCACCTTACATATGGGGCGGATTCGACGCAATGCGTGTCATAGCCAGGAAGTACAACGACAGGCCCGAAGCAGGGTCACGGCCCATGAGCGCCTCGGCAAACGGTTTCGTCCCCGGCGCCGGGGCCGCGGTGCTGGTCCTCGAAGAACTCGAAACGGCTCTTGCCAGGGGCGCCAGGATTTACTGCGAGATACTGGGCGGCGCCGTAAACAGCGGAGGCCAGCGAAACGGCGGCAGCATGACCGCCCCTAACCCCGAAGGCGTGCGCCGTTGCATCAGGGGAGCTATCACGGATGCAGGAATAACACCTCGGGATATCGATGCGATCAATGGTCACCTGACCGCCACTTTTGCCGATCCACTGGAAATAAAAAATTGGCGTGAAGCGCTGGAATGTGATCCGGCGAATTTCCCCTTTGTCAATTCCACCAAGTCCATGGTCGGGCATTGCCTGGGTGCCGCCGGCGCCATTGAAAGCGTCGCGGTTGTACTTGAACTGACGGAAAAGTTTCTTCACCCGTCGATCAACTGCGAAGACGTTCACCCCGAGCTTGAAGCCTATAGCGACAGGATAGTGAGGGAAACCATGGACTACCCCGACCTGAAGGTTGTCGCAAAATCGAGCTTCGGTTTCGGGGATGTAAATAGTTGTATCATTTTCGGGGCCTGGGAGGGATGACAAATTCGGGAATCTGAATTTGACCGGGTCCCCATCGTAAAACAACCTGCAAGGAGAAAAAATGATGGAACAGGAACAGATATTCGCTGAAGTGGTAAAAATTCTGAAACCATACGTGAAAAACGAAGCGGCCCTCACCGGCATATCGGAAGACACTCACATTCTCGATGACCTGAAGGTAAATTCGGCCCGGCTCGTGGACATCATTATAAAGTGCGAGGACGTCTTCAGTATCGAGATCGATGACGATGACGCCGACACAATCCGCACCATCGGCGACGCCGTTTCGGTGGTGAAAAAGAAATTGAATTAGTCCCAGGTCTCCGGGTTTTATCGAGGGGGACGGCTTGGCTCCCGTGGTCTTAAGAGTTAAAAGAAGGCTTTCGAATTTTCGAAGCGCTCATGGCGCATGGATGTCATCAAATCATCATAGCGAGGGATATCATGAACCTGAACAGAAGAGCGCGATACTCGCTTAATGTGCAGTATTTTCTCGGCCGGGCGGGAGTGTTTATTCTTGCTCCCATCACATTTCTCGTGGTGAAGTCGCTGGGATACCGCATAGAGGATCTCAGGAGGGTAAGGGAATCGATCCGCTCGATCATGGACGGCCACCGAGGGGGATGGATTATCTGCGCCAACCACTTGACCATGATAGACTCGGTCATCGTTGCCTGGGCGCTCATGTCCTTTTCCCGGTACGTGGTGGATTTCCGAAGCCTGCCCTGGAACCTCCCTGAACGGAATAATTTTCAAAAAAATGCCGTGCTCGCCTTGCTTTGCTATTTGACCAAGTGCATTCCCATTCACCGGGGCGGGGACAGGGAAGAGATAAGGCGAACCATGGAAAAATGCGCCCACCTATTGGAAAATGGTTCAAATCTCCTCATTTTTCCTGAAGGGGGTCGATCCCGTCTGAAGACAGTGGACAGACAGAACTTTTCCTACGGGGTCGGTCGGCTGGCGCAGAAATGTCCTTCCGCCCGGATTCTCTGCATATATCTGCGAGGGATCGGGCAGGAAAGATACAGCACCATACCCAAGCGGGGTGAACGATTCGTGGTCTTGGCCGAAGAGTTCCGGCACGACGTAAATGAACGAGGACTAAAGGGCCAGCGGGAAATCGCGCGACGGATAGTAGACAAGCTTGGATCCATGGAAAATGAATGGTTCGACATCGTGGCGGGGCGGAAAAAGCGACAGGCCCCGGCCTGGATAAAGCGCATGGTGCCGAATCGTTTACAATCGACGGGAAGAAACATTCTGGAAACGTAGCATTGGAGGGCAGAGATTATGACCACCAGGGACAAGCTTATAGATTTTAGGGAGCGTCGTATGAAGGTGGAGCTTGGTGGTGGTGAGGAGGGCATTGCGAGGCTTCGTGCTGCGGGTCGTTTGACGGCTCGTGAGCGTATGGCCTTGTTATTTGACGGTGGGGATTTCGAGGAGCTTTATCTTTTTGTATCCCATCGTTGTACGGACCTTGGTATGGCGGGCAAGGAGGTTCCCGGGGAGGGTGTAGTTACCGGTCACGGGTTAGTGAACGGTCGTCCGGTTTTTGCGTTTGCCCAGGATTTCAGTGTTATGGGGGGTTCTTTGGGTGAGATGCATGCCTTGAAGATAGTCAAGTGTCTTGACAAGGCCATAGCCGTGGGTTGTCCCGTGGTGGGTCTCAACGATTCCGGTGGTGCCCGTATTCAGGAGGGGGTGGACGCCCTTGCCGGTTACGGTCAGATATTTTCCCGCAACACTTTAGCTTCCGGGGTGATTCCCCAGGTGACCGCCGTCATGGGTCCTTCTGCGGGCGGCGCCGTTTATTCTCCCGCCCTCATGGACTTCATTTACATGGTGAAGCGGGACTATGCTCGTATGTTCATCACTGGTCCCCAGGTTATCGAGGCCACCACGGGTGAGAAGATCGGTGCCGTGGAGTTGGGTGGTGCCATGACCCACAATGAGACGAGCGGTGTGGCCCATTTTGTCGCCGAAAGCGACGCCGACTGTATCGAGCAGATAAAGAAGTTATTGAGTTATCTTCCCTCGAACTGTCGTGAGAGGCCTCCTGTTTTGTCTTCTTCCGACCCGCCCGATCGTCGTGAGGAAGAGCTGGACGGCATCATTCCCGACCGCAGCAATCGTCCTTACGACATGAAGAGAGTCATCTCCTTGTTGGTGGACAACGGGGAGTATTATGAGAGTCAGGCCTACTATGCGAAGAACATCATCACCTGTTTTGCCCGGCTCGACGGCAAGACTTTGGGTATTATCGCCAACCAGCCCCGTCACATGGCCGGTTGTCTTGACATCGACGCCTCCGACAAGGCTTCTCGTTTCATTCGTTTTTGTGATTGTTTCAACATTCCCCTTTTGACCTTGGTGGACGTTCCCGGCTACCTTCCGGGTACGAAGCAGGAATTTGGAGGCATCATTCGTCACGGTGCGAAGCTTCTTTTCGCCTATCCCGAGGCGACGGTTCCCAAGGTGACGGTGGTGACGAGGAAGGCGTACGGCGGTGCCTATCTGGGCATGTGTTCCGGCCAGACCGGTGCCGACCAGGTCTTTGCCTGGCCCACGGCTGAGATTGCCGTCATGGGTCCATCAGGCGCGGCGAACATCATCTTTCGCGGTCTTGAGGGCGAGGAGTTGGCTGCCAAGACCGAGGAATACGAACGCAACTTCGCCAACCCCTACCAGGCGGCCCGTCGTGGATACATCGAACGGGTGATCGAACCGAACGAGACGCGTCCCGCCCTGGTCCGGGCGTTCCGCATGCTCGAAGGCAAAACCCACGATCAGGGAAGACCTTGGAAAAAACATGGAAATATGCCGGTCTGAAAAAGGGGCGGCAATACAGCCCGTGGGAAACGATATAGTTGATCTCCTCTCACCGGGAAATCGCGAAAAATATCGGGACAGGAGATTCAAAAACCGGGTTTTCACCTCCGGGGAACAGGACCGGTTGGACAAAAGCGATGACCCGGACCGCCTTCTCTGGTCCTTCTGGACAGCCAAAGAAACGGCTTACAAAATCCTGGTCAAGATAGCACCCAAGGTCAAGGCCATCCCCTGTCAGTATGACGTACTGTTTACCGGTGAAATCGGCGTCGATTCCATCCTGCCGGGTATCGTCTCCTGCCCCTGGGGCATGGTCACCGTCCGCCTTTTTTCTCTGGATAGTTACCTACATTGCGTCGGAACGGCGGGAAGGGAAAAGGATTTAAAAGGCATCGTTCACGGCGTCTCGCCGATAGGAAGCATGGAAGAGGGAGGAAACGCCGAATCCACAGCCGTTCGACGGATACTCACGGAAGAACTGGCGCATGAACTGGGTGTGGCTGTTGAACGATTGAGCGTCATCCGCCTCCAAGAATCAAAGGGACTTCGTTATCCCGTGCTTCTCCTGGACGGCAGACCCATGCCGCTCGACATAAGCATAAGCCACGACGGCGGTTTCGCCGCTTTCGCCCGGACCAGGCACCTATTTTAAGATTCATCCCCCGTCTCGCCGAGAACCCTCAGAAGTTCAGGACCGTACTCGCCGAACCTATGGTCCGAAAAAAGTCCCAAGGATGACAGTTCTTCCAGTGTCCGAGGCCCTCTGCGGGCAAGGTTGACCAGATTTTGATCGGAAAGGATAAGAAACCTGGCGCGGTTTGTTGCGCGGGCCTTTTCAAAGCGCCAGCGCCAGAGTGCCTCCAAGCGACGTCGGGCGGCCTCGTCCAAGTCCTCGTATCCCTCGATTTTCCGGTATCCCCCGGGAGTCAGCTTTTTATCCCGCCAGCGCCCGGCGGCTATTTCATCGAACAACCTTCGAGCCTCTTTATCCAGTCCTCTTTCCCGCAATAGCGGTACCATGGCCCTGTAAAGCGGAACGAGACAGGCCGCATCGCTGGCGGCATAGGTCAATTGATCCTCTGTGAGGGGACGTCTGTCCCATCTCGACCGTTGAATCATTTTGTTTTTAGGCAGAACCTCGCCCAGGTATTCCTCCAGGACCGCCGGCAACGACAAGGCGGTGCTCCCAAGAAGTTCCGCGGCGCGGTGGTTATCGAAAAGAGAGGAAAAAACGAAACCGTAATCACGGTTAAGTATCCGCACATCGTTATCACAGGCGTGTAGTACCTTTATGATGCCGGAATTTTTGAACACACATCCGAGGAAAGAAAAATCATACTCTGCAAGCGGATCGAAAAGGTAGACGCGGCTGTCTGTCGCAACCTGGATCAGGCAGAGCTTTTCCTTGAAGTAACGAAAGGAATCGTATTCCGTGTCAACACCGATAAGAGTGGCCGCCTCTATATGAGAGCGCGCTTCCGCAATTTTTGCTGAATCGTTGACCAGCATCCACGGGAGATTTTCCATGTCATTTTTCCTTTCTAAAAGACAGATACCGCCTTCCATAGCTGACACCAAAAAGAAGAGCCGCTGAGAAAAAACGAGGCAAGGAGGAAATCGTCTCTCCCCGACACTTTGCACACCCCCCCACGAGTCCTCCACCCACTATGGCCGCCGTCGCTCCGTCGGCATGTAGTGCCAATCGTCGGCTGTAGAACCCGAATATCACCGGAACGACCACACCGGCTGTATAGACCGTAAGCAAATCGAAGCTTTCAGGCCAAAGAACCGACAGAATCTTTCCCGCCGCTATCATCTGAGCTGCGATGACACCCAGCCAGGCAGTGACGATCAGCAGGGAGGCGGCCAAAGAGACATGCCTTCCACCATATTGGCGTCTCATTATCTCGGGAAGCATGTACGCATCGGTCTCCCTGATACGATTCGAAAAAACCAGCGCCAAAGCAACCAATCCAGGTACACTCACGAGGAGCCACCATGCCCCCACCAGTCCCATCTCATATCCGAGTCCCGCCAAGCCTATCGTGCTCGATCCCCCGATGATGGCGGCCGTAAGAGACCCGACCAACATGAAAACACCCGCCTTCCTGTCGGCGACAGAGAA
>JAHDRK010000076.1 GCA_018433345.1 Syntrophobacterales bacterium
CCCTGCCGATCGGCGGATTACTTGTGCCAAGGATTTGGGCTGGAATCGACCCCCAGCCCGAAGGGAAGGCCAAAAAAGAATGTCGCCGATGCGAAAAAGTAGCCTGTCCCCTTTTTCCCCCCAAAAAAGAATGTCGCCGATGCGAAAAAGTAGCCTGTCCCCTTTTTCCCCCCAATTTCAGGACCGGCTGGCAATGCAACTGTGCTTGTTTAATTCTCCAGGACTATGATTCCTTCCTTTTCTTTAATCGCAGGGCTTCTCTCAGGCCTTTTTCACGGATGACTTTTATCTTGAGGCCGGTTTCCGTCATTTTAAAGAAGCGTTTGCCGTATTTCTTCAGGAGCTTTTTGTTGATTTCAAACCCTAGTCCGGGCGTTTTAAACGGCTGAAGCGTGGCGTTTTTATCCGGAATGATCGGGGATATGATTCCCTCCCGGAACTCCGGAATCCACGACGGATATTCAAGAGGATACTCCAGCGGGAGCTTGTTGTCCCGGTCCGCCAGAACCAGGTTCCAGTTCACATAAAAACCGATCCCGTTGGTCCAGGTGTGCGGCGTATAGAGCCGGTCGCGCTTTTTACATTCATCAATCACTTTTTTGACCTGGGCGATCCCGCCGGCAAAGGTGGCGTCGGGCTGGTAGATGTGGAAGCAGTCCTTTTCAAACATGATTTTTATTTCATCCCAGCCGTAGTTCAGCTCGGCGCCGGCTATTTTGACTTTTGAATACTTTTTCAGTTCGGCATTGCCGTCGTAGTCCCTCGAATCCAGAGGTTCTTCAAGCCATTCAATGCCGTTCGCGGCGCAGGCGTCGGCAAACGTCTTCGCCCTGGCAAGGTCCCACGCCGGAATTTTGTCCACGATGGTGACAAGCCAGCCCTGATTCGCATCTACCCCCAGCATAAAGTCATCGCCTACGCCTTTTCGTACGGCCTCGATCTGGCGGATGTCATCCTCCAGCTTGATGCTTTTTACACGAAGCTTGGCGCACTTGAATCCTTGTTTTTTCATTTCCTGCAGGCCTTCAATCCTTTGGGCCGGATCACGCATTTCTCCGGTTGAGCAATAGACTTCGATGAGGCGGGCATTGCCGCCCAAAAGCTCGTAAACGGGTTTTCCCGCCTTTTTCCCCATGATGTCCCAGCAGGCGGGTTCTATCCAGAAATTTCTCCAGCCGAGAAAACCGGCCTGTTTCAGCAATCCCTGAACCCGGTCGATATCGGAGGGGTCGGCGCCAAGGAGATATCCGCCCAGAAGGTCTCCCAGTCCTTCACGTTCCAGCCCCATGGCTGTGCCGGCTGACCACCCCTCTATTCCTTCATCCGTTACAAGGCGTATCAGGGTAAATTTGTTGTGCGTCTGTGGGTATCCGGGAATCCAGGTCGGCCAGAAGGTTTCATTGAGAGGAACCGATACGTGGTAAAGTTCGATTTTTGATATTTTCATGGGCTTTTTCCTTTCTTTTTTCCAAAAGGGTGTATACATCTAAATTGGTATATCCAATTTTGTCAAGGCGTATTTTCAAGCATGTGGGGAGCAGGGCGCCGAAAATTCAGTGGACATTTGATTTGAGAAAGTGAGATTAGCCTCTTTTAAAGATGAAGTTTTAACAAAGCGGGAGCAGAACATGGCGCAGAAACTTTCGGAAAAAATATATGAGGACATTCGACGCGGCATTATTAACGGAACCTATAAGATTGACAGCAGACTTCCCACGGAGCGCGATCTGGCCGAAATTTATGGCACAAACCGTCCCACCATCCGGGAGGCCATGACCCGGCTTGTCGGCTCGGGTTTTGCCGAAACCAGGCCGCAGAGCGGGACGTATGTTAAGGATTTTAAAGACCATTGCACACTGGAAATGCTTGCCCAGATTATGCTGATCAACAGGAGCGTGGATCCGCAGACCATGCAGTCGATCCTGAAATTCCGCGAAGTCAATGAGACGCTCACCGCGGAGCTTGCCGCATCGCGCATCACGGAAGATGACCTGGATTTCCTGAAGAAAAATCTGATGGAAAAGGAGAAAAATCTGAAGTTCCCTCAAAAGCTGGCAGATCTGGATTACAGTTTTCACTACCGCGTCATTCTGGTTTCCAACGATATGATCATCCGCCTCATCTTTACCTCCATGAAACAGGTCTATATCGTATTTACAGGCTTCTTTTATTCCCTCAAGGGGGCTCCGGAAAAATCCCTGGCGCTGAACCGCCGTTTTCTGGAACATCTGAGCAGGAGAGATCCGGTTCAATCGCGGGAGGCCATGAGGGACATTCTTGTCCATGGAGAGCAGCGTCTTCACGAGTTCATTAACCTGCCCCGTTCCGATTCTGTTAAGTAACTCTCTTTTCGATAATATCGTAGATTGCGAAGAAAAAGGGGGCAGGCTGCTTTTTTGCCGTTATAAAAAGGGGTGGCTGATACCGAGGGTTGCCGGAGGGTTGGCAGGTGATCACATTTATCATGTTCCGAGCCGTGGCGAGGGGGTCGGTAAGTTTTTCATAAAATCATAA
>JAHDRK010000105.1 GCA_018433345.1 Syntrophobacterales bacterium
CCGCATGGGAAAGGCTTCCAAAAAATGGTCCGACAATACCCGCATAAAGCCGGCCATAACCACCAGTTCCACGGAAGCTTCCCGTAGGGTCCCGATTAGGACATCCTCAAATGCCCGTCGGGTTGCGTAAAGGCGATGGTCGACCACAGCCGTTTCGATACCGTGTTTCCGGGCCCGTTCGAGGGCGTAGGCATCGGCCGCGTTGCTTATGACGATCCCGATAGCGGCTTCAAGCCGATTCGCCTCGATGTTGTCTATGATCGATTGAAGATTTGAACCGCTGCCGGAAACCAGTACCCCAATAATTAATTTGCTTTTCATGATTATGCTATCACGACGGATGGATCTTCCGCCTCCTTATGTTCCACTGAACCTATAATGAAGGGCCGTTCGTCCATGGCGCCGAGAATTTCCACCGCTTCGTCCGAGTGATCTTTGTGGACAAAAAGAATCATCCCGATACCCATGTTGAAAACCCTGTACATTTCCACGTCCTCGACACCTCCCATTTTGCGGATGATGTCGAAGATCGGCGGTACCGGCCAACTGCCGCGGTTTATGCGAACCCCGAGGGAAGGATGTAATATGCGGGGAATGTTGTCGTAGAATCCGCCGCCTGTAACATGGACAATGCCCGCAACAGGCACTGTTTTTATGAGATTTAGAATTGAGCGGACATAAATTTTCGTCGGTCGAAGCAGCTCATCACCCAAGGTTCCTTCCAAGCCGGACAGAGATTCACTCAATTCACACCCGCCGGCATCTAGGAGCACCTTTCTTGCCAGCGAATAACCGTTACTGTGAAGGCCACTGGAGGCGAGGCCGATCATGACATCTCCCACGCGGATATCCGAGCCGTCGATCACCTTGTCGAATTCCACCACGCCCACGCAAAAGCCCGCCAGGTCGTATTCATCTTCACCGTAAAATCCGGGCATTTCCGCGGTTTCACCCCCTATGAGGGCGCATCCCGCCTCTGCGCATCCCACTGCTATTCCTCGAACGATGTCTACGCACCTTTCTCTTTGAATTTTGCCGGTGGCTATGTAGTCAAGAAAAAAGAGGGGCTCGGCGCCCTGCACAACAAGGTCGTTAACGTTCATCGCCACCAGGTCTATCCCTACCGTATCGTGGCGTCCCATGGCGTGTGCGATCATCAACTTCGTTCCCACTCCATCGGTAGTCGATACAAGGACAGGGTTGGGATGGCTTTCCGTGTCGAGATGGAAAAGTCCGCCGAATCCACCGAACCCGCCCAAGACACCCTTTCGAGTAGTGGAGCGGATAAGAGGTTTTATGTCTTCAACGAAACTGTTAGCTTCGTCGATATCGACTCCGGCGTCGCGATAGGATAATGTTTTTTTTGCCATGTCTGTTCGAGAATCCTTTCATATTGAAAAAACATGTTGAAACTAGCGCAACGGACTGTCAAAGTCAATTCTTTACTTGTCAAAGAGTCGCATATCTGCTAATACCACGCCAGTCGTTACTATTTGAAATGACAATACTTTGAGGCGACAATGGGCGACAATGGAGGATGCGAAACCCGAAATGTCAGTTCGCACTTTTTAGGGATCTTGAACAGGCAATGAAGCGCTTGCTTCGTAGATTCAAGGAGGCACACCGATCGGATCCATGGAAATTGGATATTGCCTCCCAATTTGGGAGCGCTATTCATGAATTTTTACAGTCTCGATCCCGCCGACCGGGAGAAGCGTGTAAAAGAGGCGATACCCTTGCTCGAATCCCTTGAAAAGATACCGGAAACAAGTAAAGGAAAAAACGAAGAGGCTGAATTTGACCTTGGCCAAGTAAAGGCTTCTTTGTCCCTCTTGGACACCCCCGTCGGGAGGGTTCGGGGAGTGGGCCCCAAGACGGCCCGTATTCTCGAAAGCAAGGGGATAAAAACCATCGAGGACCTGCTTTACTTCGTTCCCCGGCGCTACGAAGATCGACGAAATGTCACGCTCATCGCGGACACAACGGCAGGGACGAAGGCAACCATACGAGGAACGGTCACACGCTCGGTCCTTAAGCGATATCGCCGCCGCTCCATTTATGAAGTGGACGTGACTGACGAAAGTGGAACTTTGACCGCTATATGGTTGCGGGGCCACCCGACATATCTACAAAAAATCTTTCGAATCGGGAGTCGGTTCTGTCTCTCCGGTTCCGTGAGAGTATCCGGTAAGTTAAAAAGCATGATCCATCCCGACTATGAACCGCTCGACACGAATGAAGGAGACTCGCTTCACATGGGGAGGATCGTTCCCCTCTACGCCGAGCTGGAAGGGGTCCCAGTGAAAAGGATGCGGCGCATAATGGCCGGACTTATGGACGATTACGGAAAATACATCATCGATCCTTTGCCGGGGGAGATACTCCGGCGCCGGGGGCTCATGACCCTGGGGGATGCCTTGCGCGAGATTCATTGTCCCCACATGAAGGAGAGCGTCGACAGTTTGAATGATTTTCGCTCGGAGGCTCACAAGAGGCTGATTTTCAATGATTTTTTCTTTTTCGAACTAGGTATGGCCCTCAGGAAAGAAAAACCAGGCCGCGATGGGGGGACGGCCTTCAGGACTGATACGGAAGGGGTGAAAAAATTTTACCGAGCGCTGTCTTTTGAATTGACGGGAGGTCAAAAGCGGGCCATAGAAGATATTCTCAGGGACCTGGGAGGTCCCGGGCAGATGCGTCGTCTTCTCCAAGGGGACGTGGGAAGCGGAAAGACCGTTGTCTCCATGGTACCCATGATCGTAGCCTGTGAAAACGGGTTTCAGGCCGCGCTCATGGCTCCCACAGAGTTGCTCGCTGCTCAGCACCACCGCACCATATGCCCCTGGGCCGAGGAGCTTGGACTGAAAGCGGAGCTCTTGACCGGCTCTCTGAATGGTCGATTGCACCGATCTCTTTTGGACGATATAAGGGAAGGCCGTGTCGACATCGTGGTAGGCACGCATGCCCTCATTCAAGAGGGAGTCGATTTCCACAGGCTTGGAATGGTGGTCATCGACGAGCAGCACCGTTTCGGCGTCGTTCAACGTTCGTGCCTGAGGGGCAAGGGAAGAAATCCCCACGTGCTGGTGACGACAGCGACTCCCATTCCCCGCACTTTGGCAATGACGATATACGCCGACCTTGACATCACGGTTATCGACGAAACTCCCTCTTTCAGGCGACCGGTTAGGACAAGACTATTTACGGAAGAGGGAAGGGAACGGGCCTACGAAATCATAGCCCGAGAACTCGACAGGGGAAACAGGGCCTTCATCGTCTATCCCTTGGTTGCAGAATCGGAAACTCTCGCCCTCAAAGACGCGACCTCCATGGCCGACCACCTTCAAAAGGACGTTTTTCCCGCCTGGAGGGTGGGTCTGGTCCATGGTCGAATGAACAAGGAAGAAAGGGACCGCGTCATGGACGATTTCCGCCGGGGCTCGGTAGAGATCTGTGTTTCGACGACTGTTATCGAAGTGGGAATCGACATACCGGAAGCTTCGATCATGATGATCGAACAGGCCGAGCGGTTCGGCCTCTCCCAGCTCCATCAGCTTAGAGGACGCGTGGGACGGGGCGATCGTCCATCCTTCTGCATCCTGATGGCCGGTAAAGGGATCTCGAGAGACGCCAGGCGGCGTTTGCGCGTTGTCGAGCGTTCCTGCGACGGCTTCGAAATAGCCGAGGCGGACCTAAAGATAAGGGGACCGGGAGAGTTTTTCGGGATCCGCCAATCGGGATTCCCCGATTTCAGGATAGCCGATATCGCCAGGGACGGCGGCATGCTGAACGCCGCGCGGGAAGAGGCATTTTCATGGGGGGCCCGGCGATCCCGAAGCGAAAGTCCGCGGCGGGATATGCTCATGGCGGCGTTTGATCATGTATGGCAAAGACGATTTGATCCGGCGCGAAACACCGGAACATAACAATAGAAGCGGGACTTGAAAGGTGTGATTCCGTGGAAAACAGAGACATAAATATCGGACTCATCGGGTTTGGGACCATCGGAACGGGCGTCGTCAAGATCTTGAAACAGAATGAAGAGGTGATCGGTCGCCGTCTCGGCTCAAGGCTGTCTGTAAAGACCATTGTAGACATAGACATTGCGACTCCCAGGAGCATCACCACTGAAGGAATCCGTCTGACTGACGACGCACGCGAGGTTTTCGACGACCCCTCGATCCACATAGTGGTGGAACTCATCGGTGGACTCGATGCGGCAAAGAGATTTATTCTCGAGGCAATGCGCAACAAGAAACACGTGGTTACCGCGAACAAGGCCCTTCTCGCCACGGCGGGCAACGAAATATTCGAGGCCGCCGATGAAGCC
>JAHDRK010000052.1 GCA_018433345.1 Syntrophobacterales bacterium
TCGAATCTTATCTCGATTCTTTCCTTGGACAGCGCATCTCAAGGCATATCCTCTCTCGTTTTCGACGGCCTGGTAAAATACGACAAAAATCTCGACATAGTAGGCTCACTTGCACGTTCATGGGATATTTCCGACGACGGCCTTGTAATCACCTTTCACCTACGCCACGACGTTACTTGGCACGACGGAGAACCTTTTACCGCCCACGACGTTCTCTACACCTACAATGTGACGATCGATCCCAAGACACCAACGGCCTATGCCGGTGATTTTCTCAGGGTTTCGAGGGTGGAGGTCATTGATGATCACACATTTCGCATCACCTACAATGAACCTTTCGCCCCCGCCCTGTCCAGCTGGGGCGCCTCAATCCTCCCCCGTCACCTCTTGGAAGGACAGGACATCACGGCCAGCCCTCTTGGAAGACGTCCCGTGGGCACCGGTCCTTTCAAGTTCAAAGAGTGGGTGACGGGGCAAAAGATCGTTCTCGAAGCTAATCCCGGGTACTTCGAAGGCAGACCCATGATCGACGGATACATCATGAGAATCATCCCCGACATGGCCACCATGTTCCTGGAACTGCGCGCCCAGGGCATTGATATGATGAACCTGACCCCTCTCCAGTACAGGAGACAGACAGAGGCTCCCGTTTTCAAAAATAATTACAATAAATACCGCTATCCCTCGTTCAGCTACACGTTCCTCGGATACAATCTGAAAAATCCTCTCTTCCAGGACCGGCTGGTGCGCCAGGCCCTGAGCTACGCAATCGATACCGATGAAATTATCAGGGGAGTCCTCCTCGGCCTTGGACAGGAAGCCACCGGTCCCTTGGTGCCGAGTTCCTGGGCATACAACCCTGACGTGAAACGCTATCCCTACAATCCCGAAAAGGCCATGGCTTTGCTGTCAGAGGCGGGATGGAAAGACACCACGGGGGACGGCTTCCTCGACAGAAACGGAAAGCGCTTCTCATTCGAGATAATAACAAACCAGGGAAACGAGGTGCGCGCCAAGTGCGCCGAAATCATTCAAAGACGCCTGGCCGAGATCGGTATCGACGTCAAAATCCGCATCATCGAATGGGCGGCCTTCATAAACGATTTCATAAACAAGAAACGCTTCGATGCCACCATACTGGGGTGGTCTCTCGGCATGGATCCCGATATGTACGATATATGGCATTCAAGCAAGACGCGACCGGGTGAACTTAACTTCATTTCCTTTGCTAATGACGAGATTGATGAACTCTTGGAAAAGGGAAGGAGCACCTTCGACATCGAGGAACGAAAGGCCGCCTACCACAGGATCCAGGAAATCATGGCCGAGGAGCAACCCTACACCTTCCTTTTCGTTCCCGACGCACTTCCCATAATACACGCCCGATTTCGGGGGATAGAACCGGCTCCCGCGGGTATACGGCACAACTTTATCGAATGGTACGTTCCGAAGTCCGAACAACGATATGTGCTTACGCCCTGATCGGAAAAAGGTCCGGGGCCGGGGTTGGAGGTTGGAAGTCAGAAGTTAGGAACATTGAACACGGAACGTGGAAGGTAAAACACCCGCCTACTCCAGTTCCGCCATGAGCCAGTCCCGGAAGGCGCCGTAGTCGGCGGGAAGTTCCACCGGTTCTCCTTCCCTCTCATCGAGCCCCCGCAGACTTTCAGGCGGATCGGGAACAATCCCTAGAAGTTCGATTATCTCGTCGGGAAATTTCGCCGGATGGGCGGTTTCAAGACTGACAGAAAGCGGCTCCGCCCCTTCCAGTCCTTCGAGCCATGTCTCGAGCCCTTTCCATCCCACGGCACCGTGGGGCTCCAAGATGGTTCCGTGGCGTTCATATACGTTTTTGATCGTTTCCCTCGTCTCGTCGTCGGACACGCTGATGGAAAAGATATTCCTTCTCATTTCCTCCAGGTCGGGGCGGCGATGCACCACTCCCTTTCGGTCCACCGTGCCCCCGTACAGGTCGAAGAACCGCGCCAGGTTGCTGGGATGCCCCACGTTCATGGCATTGGAAAGGCACGCGCGGGATGGCGACTGGACCTCGTATCGACCGCGGGCCAAGAACCTGGGGAACTCGTCATTTTCATTGGTCGGCATTACCAGTTTTTTCACCGGCAGGCCCATTCGGCGGGCATATTCACAACCGAGGGCGTTGCCGAAATTGCCCGAAGGAACCGAAACGACCATCTCTTCACCGTCCTCGGCCAATTGGGCCCAAGCGTACACGTAATACACCATCTGGGGCAGAATCCGTCCAAAGTTGATCGAGTTGGCGGAGGTAAAATTCAGATACGCCAACGACGGGTCGGCGAAGGCTTCCTTCACCAGGTTCTGGCAGTCATCGAATTTCCCTTCGATCGAAATGGCCCGCACATTCCCACCGATCGTGTCGAGCTGCTTCTTCTGCCTGCCACTGACTTCCCCTCGGGGATAGAGAATGCAAACCGCGATACCCGGAACACCCTTGAAGGCCTCCCCAACGGCGCTCCCCGTATCGCCGGAGGTGGCGACCAGCACGTTGAGTCTCCGATCGGGACCCTTGAAATAGGCCATGAGGCGTGCCATCATGCGGGCGGCGAAATCCTTGAAAGACGCCGTGGGCCCCCGGTCAAGGCGCATGATGTATCTTCGTCCGTAAACGTGCTCCAGGGGCACCTCGAAGGGGTAGGAATCTTCCACGATTCTCTCGAGCGCGGAGACCTCTATCTCGTCCCGCAAAAAAAGGCCTGTCACCAATAAGGCGGCTTCGGAATAGGGCCTCCCCTTGAGTGTCACCACATCTTCCAAATTCAGTCTGGGAACGACATCGGGCATAAAGAGACCCTCGTCGGGGGCCTGCCCCTGGAGGAGCGCCTCTCGAAAGGTAACCAGCCCTCTGAAGGGTACGACTCCTGAAGAGGGATCAAGATTTCTGTTGGTACTGTAATATCTTATCATGCCGAAGATTGCTCCGGTGAAGAGGTGCGGCGTCGGATAAAATCCAAAAAAAGCCTATGGTGGCGCTGAAAACTGAAATGCTTGCGGTAAATCATGTAAAATGCCCTCCTAACGGGAGGCCCTTCGATTTCCGTGCAGAAGATGCTCTTCTCCTCGCAGGCCCGCCTAGCCGCGTACCAGGAAAGAACCGAGACACCAAGACCGGCGGCGACCGCTTCCTTTACGGACTCGGAACTTCCCATTTCCGCCGCCACATTGAACGCCGAAAAGGCGGGCCCGTTCCGTTCCGACAGGAACCGCTCAATAGTCTCCCTAGTGGCTGATCCGACTTCCCGTGACACGAAGGGTTCCCGCGCTATTTCTTCCCAGGCGACCACTTTCCTCCCTATCCATTTATGACCGGCGGGAATAATCAGAACAAGACGGTCATCCCAAAGCGCCTCGCCGTAAAGTTTCTTGTGGCCCGGCGGACTTCCCATGAAGCCTATTTCCGCGTCACCGTCGAGAACCATGTGCCGGACGACGTCACTGTCGTTCATTTTCACGAAACACCGGATATCGGGACAAGTCTTACGGAATGAGCTCAAAACACCCGGCAGGAGGTATGTTGCCGGAATGGTGCTCGCCGCCAACAATATCGTTCCGGAATCGCTGTCCCTAACAAGCCCCACCCGTTCTTCCATTTCGTCCAATTTCAGAAATATTTTGCCGGCGTATTCGAAAACGACCTTTCCTTCAGCAGTCAATCTCACACCGTCGCCCCCACGTTCCATCAACGGGGCACCAACTATCTCCTCCAACTTCTGTATGTGTTTGGTGATCGACGGTTGGGTAAGGCACATCACCTTCGCGGCACGGCTGAAAGATCCTTCGCCGGCGACAAGAACAAGGGCTTGGAGCTGTTGCAAGGTAATATTCCCAGCAAATCTTTTCATGGTGAACCCATAACACGGAACGATCCGGATCGCAACAAGAGCTATAACAATAATGAATTTGACACATGCCTTCCGGTTGGCTATAGGCTATGGATCGGTGTCGGGGGATATGTGATTCAGGGTTTGAAGCTTTCCATATCCCGCCGATAAAAAACGCGAACGAGGATGCATCGATGACAAAAGACATTCCGCCGATCCGCCTGACCGAAACGGTCAGTGGCGCCGGTTGAGCCTGCAAGATCGGTCCGGGAGACCTGAACGCAGCGCTCCGTGGCTTGCCTCTAATGTCGCATCCCAACCTGCTCAGCGGTATAGAGCATAGCGATGACGCCGGGGTGTACCGACTGACCGACGACCTTGCCCTGATCCAGACTTTGGACTTTTTTACGCCCATCGTGGATGAACCCTATACCTTCGGCCAGGTGGCCGCGGCCAACGCCCTTTCCGACGTTTACGCCATGGGCGGCACACCCCTGACCGCCATGAACATCGTCTGCTTTCCCATAAACGACATGGATATCTCCATCCTCCGCGAAATCCTGCGCGGCGGCATCGACAAGCTGCGCGAAGCCGAGACGTTACTGGTGGGCGGTCACAGCGTGGACGATCGGGAAATCAAGTACGGTCTCTCAGTCACGGGGATTGTTCATCCCAAAGATGTCCTGTTGAACAGGGGCGCCCGACCGGGAGACATCCTCGTGCTCACCAAACCGCTTGGTACGGGAATTATCAACACGGCCCTGAAGGCCGGCATGGCCTCCGACGAGCAGGTTAATAAATCAATAAACGTCATGACAAGTCTGAATAAAACCGCCTCCCTTATCATGAAAGAATTCACCATCCACGCGTGCACGGACATCACCGGCTTCGGACTGCTCGGACATGCCTGCGAAATGATAGAAGAAAGCGAAGCGGGTATTATCATAGAGGCATTTCGGGTGCCCATTCTCCCCGATCTCAAGGAATTTGTCGAAATGGGCGTCTTGCCCGGCGGACTTCACCGCAACAGAAACTTCAGAAAGTACATGGTAAAGCAGGAACCTGGATGCCCCGATTGGCTCATGGACATCTTTTTCGATCCCCAGACATCCGGAGGACTGCTCGTTGCCGTAGAAGGAAAGGACGCCGATCGGCTCGTAAAAGGTCTTCAGGAAGAAGGGATCGAAGAGGCGGCCGCCATAGGCGCCGTCACCGCCGACGAACCCGGAACCATCATCGTCAAGTAGTATTTTCCGCCTTATCACCCCCTTTTCTTGATTCACACAATGAATTTGACCTATAAACCTTCTCACCTATGGAGCATGAGAGTCGGTCCCTCGTCATCGTCGGCCTAAAATCACGAAATAAGGAACCCGGCAATGAAAGCAATCAATTCTTTTTTCTCGGGTACCCGGGGAATCATCACCGTCGTCCTCATCATTGGGATCCTGGCATCCCTGTTGCAAGCCGCACTATCTCACAATTTCGGTTTGGCGAGCTCGCCCGCCGGAATAGGACCCTATGGGGCACAGGCCGTGATCCCGGGCATACTCTTCTGTCTTTTTATAGGGTTTACAATGAGAAAACAAATCTCGTAGAAAAAGAGGATTGAATGATGAACGAGATAGCCGAGGCGCGTGGGCTTTCATGCCCCCGGCCTGTTCTTGAGACACTTTCCGTCATAAATGAATCCACCCGAAGCCGACGGGCTGGAAGTTCTCGTTGATTCCGAAACAGCCGTGGAAAACATTACCAGCGCCGTAAAGAACAGAGGATGAATGGTTCGGGAAGTCCAAGAAAAAGATGGCCTTTTCGTCGTGAATGTAAAAAAAATAATCCCCGCTCAACCGGGACAACATGATCAGTAATACCTTGCCGTCTCGGCGGGGCATCTCCAAAAACCGATCACCTCTCCAGACAAGCTCTCGGTGGGGAAGGCACTGCATTCCGGGGAAACATCCCGGTTCCTTTCCTATCTCCCTCACAGGGGGATAGGAAAGGAAAAGAGTGAAATAACAAACAGGAACCCTTTCAACCAGTGGATTGCCTCTAAAGAAGTTACTCGGTTTTTGTTGAATCGGAGGCCGCCGTGGTCTTTTCCTCCGCCTTTCCGGTCGAATTTTCTACCGCGTCGAAGTTCTCGGCCCGGTCCGATGGTTTCTTTCCTCCGTAATCCGTTACATACCAACCGGAACCCTTGAGTTGGAAGGAGGTCAAAGACATCTGTTTTCGTACCTTGCCCTTGCAGAACCGGCAACTCGTCACCGCCGGATCGGACATTCCCTGGAATACTTCGAATTCCTTACCGCATTTCTCACATTTATACTCGTATATGGGCATATTCCATTACCTCCCGCAACCGCGCTCTTGATCATTTCTTTATTTCTTCAGGCCCGGGTTAATACAGGACCTCTTTTCCTCTAATTCAACAACCGCTCTTTTTCAGAAAAAATGTCGCCCACTTGATAATCATTCCTGAAACAGTCGATCACCAACTTCATGTCGTTGTCGGCGCCGGGTTTTAGAATGTCCCTCGTGATGGCATGCACCCGTTCTTCTTCCTTGATTTTTTCTTTCAACGGGGCATCGAAATCGGCATCCCCTCTGTTGAACCTAACCACGTGAACCAGTTCATGCGTGGCTATGTAACACAAAAGAGGTTCGAGCTTCACGAAGGATGCGCTCCGCTCGACGGCATCGAGGATCCGGCCGTCCTGAAGGCATATCTTGAAAAAATGCAACTCCTCAGGCTCGCCGTCTTCACCCTGGTGTTTCAGCCACGCGTACCTGCAAAGATGGGCGAAGGCCCGGTCCTGTATTTCGTGGTCGGCCAGATAGTACCTTGTCTGCACATCGTAACGGTTGTCCTTGAAACCGCCCGGACCAAGGCCGAACCAGCGCTCGGCCAATCTTTCCGCCTTTCCGAAGGACCGCCCGATAACCGCTATTTGTTCCCCCGTGAAGTACATGGCAAGGGACCCCATACGCCTTTTTCCGGCGGTAATATATCGCTGTTTTTCACATTGTCAAGGAGCTCCGTTACAACCTGTCAGGAACCCCGTCTCAACCTTGCCGGGATTTCTTCCCGCTGAAGCAGATATCCTGTCCCTCTCCGTCAAGGCGTGGGAACGCTTGAAAGAAGGTACTTCAGATCCCGGTCCTCGAAGTGAATCGAGAATCCGGCAAAGACCGAGGAATTACCGTGATCGCTTATGAAATCGTCCCAGCCCGCCGTAAGATAAAGGTTGCTGAAAAGCCTATAGTCGACATAGGCCTTCAGATGCGTTCGTCGATCTTCCTCGAAATCAAAGGCTTCAAAGGTCAGCTTCAACGAATCGTCGAAGGCGAAATAATCGAATCCGACACCTCCGCTGGATTCAAAAATGCCGCCACGGACGGCCACATCCTTGAAACGCTTGCCGATTTGGGCGTCGAAAAGCAGCGTGTCCTTCTCGTATTCATCGTAATAGTAGCTTCTACCCGCATAATCATAGTAATGCTTTGTAGTCCTCTTGCCCCTGGGATCGGCCACCACACCCAGTATGTAAAACATGTCTTCCCGCGGTTGCAGACGGACGTTGAAATAGGACTTCGCATTGTCAGTCTCGGCAAGGTATTCCCCCCTATACGTAATAAACGTCCTAAACTGCTCGCTTTTTGAAACGTACCTGTTTATCCCTTCCATACTTCGCTCGATGCTTGTCAGGCCCCGGTTTATGTTTTCAGCCGTTTCGTCCTCGTAAATCAGTTTGCCGATGGTACCCTCGCCCGACCGTATCTGGTCCGCTATATCCTGCAGTGAGGCGGCGGCAACAGCCAAGTTGTCATACAACTGGCGGTTTTCCACCAACTGTCCCAGTGTTCCTTCGCCTCGATTGACCCTCTCGGATACCTCCGCAAGGGCGACGAAGGCCCTCTTGATCTCCTGGGAAGTTTCGGTCAGGCTTTCCGCAAGCTCCGTGAGATTCCTGTCGCCCCTCTCTATCACCCGATTAAGATTCATGGTCAGGTCCCGGGTGTTCTCCACGATGGCACGGAGGTTCATCTCACCTTCTTCGTCGCCCAAAACGCCCTTCAGCAACGCGGTCACGGCCATCACGTCATTGGTAATGGTTCCCAGCTCTCGAAGCATCTCGTCCAGATCGGCGGTTTTTTCGACGTAATATATTTCGCCCCCTTCGGGGATGTAACCGTATTCTTCGGTGCCGGGCCGAATATCGACGTACTTGTCGCCCAGGATACCGTGAGTTTTCAGAGAAGCGACGGCATCTCTTTGCAGCTTGACCGTGGGGATGATCCGTAAGGTCACTACCGCCTTGCCGTCCTTCAAAACGATGTCTTCCACCCTCCCGACTTCCACGCCCGCGATCTGTACGGCTGCGTCCCGTTCCAAACCTGTCACGTTATCGAAAACAACCTTCACGGGATAGCCTTTACGAAGGGTGAAACCATACTCCCCTACCCTGAAGGACATGTACCCCAAGATAACCATGGCAGCCAAAACAAAAATCCCCACCTTCGCCTCGGTACTTATGGAACTCATGTCTATCCCCCGATCATCATATCAATTGTCACGATTATCATCGCAGCCATAATAAAACAATATTTTACCGCCTGTACCGTCACACGACACTGATGGGACCCTCCAGGCTTCCCGTCAGAAACTGTCGTATTACGGGGTTTTCAGAATTTTTCATTTCATCGGGAGTTCCGTACCCGATGATCTTGCCATCGTAGAGCATGGCGATCCGGTGCCCGATGTCGAAAATCGACTTGAGATCGTGGCTGATGACCACGCAGGTCAGGTTATACTTTTTTTGCGATTCATAAATCAGACGATCTATGGCCTCTGTCATAATCGGATCGAGACCGGTTGTCGGCTCGTCGAACAGCACGATTCTCGGTTCCATAACCAGGGCCCGCGCGAGCCCGACCCTTTTTTTCATGCCGCCGGAGAGCTCGGATGGCATTTTTTCTTCGACACCCACCAGGCCCACGTCCTGCAACCGTGATTGAACACGATCACCGATTTGCGATTCGGTCATCTTGGTGTGCTCACGCAGAGGAAAGGCGACGTTCTCGAAGACGTTCATAGAATCAAAGAGAGCCGCTTCTTGAAACAACATGCCGAATTTCTTGCGTGTTTCGTTTAGATCCCGGTCGTTCATCTTCGTTATGTCTTCGCCGTCCACAATGACACTTCCGCTGTCCGGTTTAAGGAGCCCGATCATGTGCTTGAGGAGGACACTCTTTCCGCCGCCGGACAGACCGATTATAACTGTCGTCTTTCCTCCCTCGACCTCGAGATGCAGACCGTCGAGAACCTTCTGGTTTTTGAATGACTTGTGAATATCTACCAGTTGAATCATCGCACACGCCGCCTGCCTTAGAACCTAGAACATCAATGCCGTAAGGAAATAGGCGCTTAGCAGGATGGTAATGGCTGCAACCACCACTGCTTCGGTGGTTGATTTCCCCACTCCCTCCGCCCCGCCTGTCGTGGTGAATCCCTTGTAGCATCCCACGAATGACAGGATAAATCCGAAAAAGGCCGCCTTTATGAGACCGTTGTAGATATCCGACAGCGAGACATAGGTCGTTATGTTTTTTATGAACATGCCCTTGTTGATATCGAGGATGGGGACACCGACAAAGTAACCTCCCAACACTCCGACGAAAACCGACACCACCGTAAGAACCGGAAGCATTGTAATCCCGGCTATCACCCGCGGAACAATCAGAGTCTTGACGGGGTTTGCCGCCATGACGTATAGGGCGTCTATCTGTTCCGTAACCCGCATTGTGCCCAGTTCGGCCGCCATGGCCGAACCGGCTCTGGCCGTGACCATAAGCGCCGTCAAAACCGGCCCCAGTTCGCGGGCCATACCAAGGGCAACGGTGGATCCCACCAGAGCCTCAGCGCTAAACATGCGGAATCCATAATAGATCTGCAAGGTCATAACCATCCCCGTAAAAAGACCCGTGAGAACCACCACGAAGATGGACTTGACCCCCACAAACTCCATTTGTTTTATTATAAGGCGAGTTTTAAAGGGTGGTCGACCCGCCCAGGCGACTACCGATAGAAAGAGCAGGAGCATGCTCCCCATCTCTTCCAGGGCTGAAAAAATCGATCGCCCGAACCGGTCAAAAAACGCGATCACCCTTCCCATTGTCACCTCTCGGATTTCGGTTGTCCCACCGCTACGCGGGAACGTTTTCACAGGGGTCCTTTTTTCCCCCTGTGAAGGTCGAGGGAATACTGAACAATCCTGTCCATGAGTTCGGACTGGCTGATGCCAGATTCGGCGGCTTGGTGAAAAAGAACCGTGGCCGGCGTCATTCCGGGCAGACTGTTCGGCTCGAGTACCACCACCTCTTCGCCGTTCCTCACGAACATGTCGATCCGAGCATATACCTTCAGCCCCAGGGCAACGAATGTCTTGAGGGCCGTTTCCTTCACACGCTCGAGAATCTCCCCGGGAAGCCGGGCGGGTGTCTTGTTCTCGCCCTGGCCGTAGAGAAATTTGTCTTCCAGGGAAAGGATGTCCGCCGTGGGTATCGTCTCGGAAGGTGTGAGGGCGATCGGTTCATCGGTACCGATAACTCCGCAGGTAACCTCCACCCCCTCTACGTATTCCTCGACGAGCACATCGTTATCCCACCTGAAGGCTTCATCCATGGCCGACGCCGCCTCTTCGCGGGCATCGACCCGGCTCACCGCCGTAGAACAACCCTCCCGGGTGGGTTTCACCACGCAGGGGTAACCAATTTCATTCTCCACTCTCACAATAGCACCGTGGGAATCGCCTTTCCATTCCTTCCTCGACACGCTCACCGTCTTCGGCACCGCTATACCCTCCAAGGCCAAAAGCCGGCGGGCCACGTGTTTGTTCATGCCGAGGGCCGAGGCCAGCACGCCCGATCCCACGTAGGGTACGTCGAGCAGCTCGAGAAGTCCCTGGAAACAGCCGTCCTCACCGTATTTTCCGTGAAGGGCGATATAGACTACGTCCACTTCTTTTTTCAATTCTTCATAGGGTATTCGACGGGCTTCGCCCTCCAGGTCGTCTTCTATGTCGGCCGTGGCGTTTCTCATAAGATACTTCACGGGAATGAGCCAGAGCCCACCCTTTCCATCCATAAATATGGGCAACGGCTCGTAACGCTGTTTCGGCAACTTCCCGAAAATATTGCGTCCGCTCTCGAGAGATATTTCCTTTTCCGAGGAAATACCCCCCATGACCACGCCTACCCGAACCTTCGAAGATGGTGATGCCGCCCGATCAGTTCCAGCCATAGAGAATATTCACGCAGTATAATTAAATAATCGGTTTATACTGAGAAAACCGAACCATGTAAAGACCTTTCTACCGTGAAAACGAAGACCGATCGTTGCCGTCCCTCCAGAAGTGTCAATGTTCTACAAGGGACCGCGCTTTTCCCCGTGAATCGACAAGGCGATATCAATAAGGCGTGATATGATTTCCGACGGAAGCATGCCCGCTTCGGCTGCCTGTTCGAAAAAGAATGACGACGGGGCCATTCCCGAGGATGAGTTGGGATCGGTGATATAAACATCGCCCGATTCGAGGTAAAATCCGTCTATTCGCCCGTAGCAGCGAAAACCCAGTGAGCGGTAGGCGCGCACCACTTCCTGTTTTATGGTTTCGACCGCCTCGGCCGGAATAGACTTGGGAGGAGTGAACTTCCGACACTTGCCGGGCATGTACTTGTCATCGTAGGTAAAGAAGGCGCTGTGAGGCCTTATCTCGGTCACCGCCAGGGGGCGCGGACCGTCGACATCCTCTATGACGATGGATGAGAACTCTATACCCCGCAGGTATTCCTCGACGAGCACCTTGCGGTCCCAAGTGAAAGCCGCCTTCATTCCCTCGCAGATCTCGTCGAAGGCGTGCACTATCGTCACGCCGACGCTGGACCCCTCCCGTACAGGCTTCGTCACCAATGGAAAACCGAATTTCGACGCGAGCTTTTCGGCAACGCCTTCCTCGTCGGCAATCCACTCCTTTTCAGACACCACCACGCTTACAGGCACCTTGATCCCCGAAGCCGCCAGGAGGCGCTGCTGGACCTCCTTATCCATGCCTATCGCCGAGGCGAGAACACCTGACCCCGTATAAGGAATGCCTAGTATTTCCAGCAATCCTTGTATACAACCGTCATCGCCGTATTTGCCGTGAAGGGCTATAAAGGCGAAATCCACCACTTCACCCAGATCGTCGTAGGCGATCCTTCGCGCTTCCCCTTCAAGGCGTTCTTCGATATCCACCGTTGTGTTCTGAGATACGAGCTTCCATGGCAAGATCCAGAGGCGTCCCCCGCCGTCCATGAAAACCGGAAGCGGATCGAAACGTTCCCTGTCCAGGTTATCGTACACATTGCGCCCACTGTTGAGTGACACCTCCCGTTCCGACGACATGCCGCCCAAAATCACTCCCACGCGCAGTTTCTTCTCTCCATCCGTCACCAACGCACTCCCTTCGAGGTAACAACCCGCTTTTCGGTCATCGTTACAGGTCCCAAGAAAAGGTCACTCCGCTGTTGGGAAAGACCCAGTCTTCGTCTCCCAATCGAAGCGTCATGGACTTTCCCCGCTCCTCGGTCACCTGGGGACTGTGGCGCTTGCCTGAGAAAAAACTCGTCTCGCGCACATTCCGAAGACCGGTACCGGCGTAGTCGAAACAAATTTCCAGGCCCCTGGTGGGATAGACCAGGTACGCGGAAAAAGTCCTGCTTGTCTTGAGTTTCTTGGTAACTATCTCTATTTCCACCTTCACGTCACGGTTCAATTTGTCCCGGAGTTCGTCGCCGCCGCACCATACTTCCAGCCCTCGGTCGGTTATCTCTCGATTCCTTATGACCACCTCACGCCCGTCGATGCGGACACTGTGGACCACGAAATCTTTCTCGAGCACGTCACCCGGCTGCGACGGCAGAAGCCACCGATATTCGCACCGCTCCTCGTCGAACAGCGCCGACAATTGTTCGTCGTTGAAGGCACACCCCACGAGAAACAACGGATGGCGAAGGGTTTTCCTGTACTCCACGCGGCTCGTCACCTTGAAGAACCCCCTCGTTTCTCCATCATCGGCGGCGTCGCCGCCGCAAAAATCACGCACACGGATCCGGTACTTGAATCCCTCACGAAGTTCCAGGGGGCGGTTTCTCCTTCCAAAGAGGTTTTCGAACATCTCATAAAAAATGGCGTCACCCACATCGGCGTCGGACGCCCTCGCCCTGAAACAACTTCGTATTATGCCGTCGATGCGTGCTATTGAACGCTCTTCCTCCGGCATGAAAATTCGTCTCAGCCTCGGCTCGTATGAATCGGGTTCCCCCTTGTTCAAGAACACGCGGGGCGCCCTTTTCCCCAAGGCACAGACCACCTCGTAGCTTATCGTACCGGACTTCGCCGCTATCTCCTGGGCGGTTATGACCTCGTCACCCTGACGACCCAGGAAAACAACCTCGTCTCCTATGTCGCAGCCGGGAACATCGGTGACATCCAGCATGCACATGTCCATAGACACCCTTCCCGCCACGGGAACGCGGCGCCCTCCGACCAGCGCCTCAGCCCTGTTGGAAAGCATGACTCCGTACCCGTCGCCGTACCCCACGGGAACGGTGGCGATCCTAGAAGGCCTCTCCGTGCGGAATGTCCTGCCGTAACCCACGCTGTAGCCGGCGTCGACCTCTTTGACGAGCACAATGACGCTCTTGAAGGTCATGAGGGGAGCCAGGTCCACCTTTGAAACCGTTTCAGATCCGGGATGAATTCCGTAGGTCATAATACCGGGACGCACCAGGTCGAAATGGAACTCAGGGAAATTTACCACCCCTCCACTGTTGGCCAGGTGCTTCACGGGTATCTCGATACCCCGCACCTTCAAATTCTCGAACAGCTCCCTGAAAAGGCGCCCCTGGCGCTCATTATAAGGATCGTCCTTGCTTTCGCTCACTGCGAGGTGCGAAAAAACCCCCTCTATTTCGAGATTCTCCAGGGAAGCGATTGCCTCGATGGCATCAAGGGCGTCCTCGTACAGGATCCCGCCCCTCCCCATGCCCGTGTCGACCTCCACGTGCACCGGCAGAATGCGTTTGCCGGAGGCCGCTCTCCCGTCGAGCTCGCACGCAAAAGAGATGTCCGATATGGAAGGCGCCAGGGAATACTTGAGAATTTCATCTATCTCGAAAATCGTGGAAGGACTCAAAATAATTATGGGCGCTTCGATGCCGCTCACCCGCAATTGAATCCCCTCGTCGGCGTTGGCGACCCCCAGGCAATGGGCCCCGTTTTTCAGGGCCGCCCGGGATATCTCAATGGCCCCGTGACCGTAAGCGTCTGCCTTTACCACCTGCATTACCCGCACACCATCGCCCACGAGCCTCCTTATCTCGTTCCAGTTATGCCTGAAACTGTCAAGGTCGATCTCCACCCAGTTTCTATAAGTACGTTCTTCAGTCATGTGTCTCCACTATTCGGCGGGTGATAAAAAAATATACCACACCTCGAGATCTGTATCCGTTGCAGGTGCCCGCCGACTCAAAGAAACCGCAAAACCGTGGACCGCACGGTTAAACCGTCCGGCTCATCAGCAAAACACCCGAAAGGCGAGTTTCCGGAACTGCAGCCGATACTATCAAAGAAGACCACAAAGTCAAGGGATAGCAAATAGATAGCGAGAACTGACATCCCCGATAAGACTTGACAAGGAACGCACAGTGCGATAAAGATCGCTGTCGCTTCAAACATAAACGGCCGCCGATGTAGCTCAGCCGGTAGAGCAACTGATTCGTAATCAGTAGGTCCGCGGTTCGAATCCGCGCATCGGCTCCAGTGACATAAAGGCCTTACGTCACCTAGTGATGTGAGGCCTTTTTCATTACCCGGTTCATGTAGCCTCCATGCAGCCACTTTCCAACAAAAAATAAAGTCTCGCTCCCTGCCCTAAAAACCACAGCCAGTCCTGTCTACAGGTAAAGACCTCTAACCCCTCCCCTTCACGGGAAGGGTCTCATGTTTGCCCTGCACCGGCCCCAGGGACGCCTTTTAGGACAGTATCTCCTTCAAAATAGGTGGGTCGGTTTTCATGAAAAAGGGAGTCAGTTTTCGTGATAATTGACAAGAGTGTTCATCGACGGAGAATTGCAGGAAGCGGCATAGGCAATGACCGGAGGGTACGGAACTCAATCCACAACATTTGACAATATCTCATCCTCGGCATCAACAATCCTCTTTTTATAACAGCAAAAAAAGTAGCCTGTCCCTTTTTCTTGCCCGATGGGCATCTTTACCTTGTGGCGGGCGTAAATTGCAGGGACGTGGAGATGGCGAGGCCGAAGGATGAACGCTAAATGCGAAGAGGCGGGACCCCCCTTCTCCTTTTCGGAGGAAGCGGAAATAGGGGGGATTTTTTGCCTAATTCTTGATAAAATATTACCTAGCGCCGACGAAACCACAGGTTGAAGGCTCCACAACGTAAAGACAACCGTATCATATCGACTATGAACGATCGCCACTTATATTCAGATACCATCACGCAGGCCGACATATTTTCCGGCCTAGAAGAAGGAGAGCTATCCCACATTTTCGCTCGCGGCTACAAGAACGCCTATCCGCCCGGCACCATCCTCTTTCATGAAGGCGACCCTGCCGCTACGTGCTACCTTGTCCTTACGGGCCGATTAAAACTCACCAAGTTACATGAAGAGGGCAAAGAGTTCCTCGTTCGGTATGTCCCTCCCGGCCAAGTGGCCGCCGCCATCGCCCTCTTCGCAGGGAAGAATTATCCTGTGACGGCGCAGGTCATCGACCGGGCCGAAATCATCGGGTGGGACCGGAACACCATGATGAATCTTCTCCTTTCTCACCCGCAATTAACCGTTAACATGATGCGCGTCGTTATCGAACGTTTGGAGGAACTGCAACGCCGCCACCTCGAACTCCATGCGGAACGCGCAGAGCAGCGCATTGCAAGGGCACTGCTCAGGATCATGAACCAATCGGGACGCAAAACCGAGGAAGGCATCCTCATCGATTTCCGCCTCAGCCGCCAGGACCTCGCCAACTATACGGGGACGACCCTCTACACGGTAAGTCGTACCTTGAGTAGCTGGGAGAAGCAGGGGTGGATTGCCTCGGGCCGAGAACGGATCGTAGTGATCGACCCCCATGCCCTGATGCTCTTTGCGGAACGGGACTAACAGTTTCAAAAATCTCCCCAACATTTTTTCTCTTATTTGCGCGAGCGCAAAGACAACCCTGCCGTTACACATTACTATCCCACACCATGAGGCTCGACGTGAACATGACCGTTCATGAACTGTTACAAGATCACCCATCGGCGATGGATGTTTTCATCGAGAGAAAGATGCTCTGTATCGGATGCCCTGCCCGGGCCTTCCACACCTTGGACGACGTGGTGAGGATCTACGGGTTGGACGGGAAGAAGTTCATGGCGGGCCTCGATAAAATTGTCGTGCAGGAAGAGTAAAAGGAGGAACACATGGTCACGGAAAACAAGAACACGACGGGGGGCATGGGCACAAATCGGACTACAAGATCGTCAATGATGCCCGCGAACGAGGTATTCGACATCGCGGGGATGGTGGACTATGCAGAAGGCAGCATCGTAAGTCGAACGCTCATCGAGAGCAAAGCGGGAACGGTCACACTTTTCGCCTTCGACGCGGGGCAGAGCCTGAGCGAGCACACCGCACCGTTCGACGCGCTGATTCTGATTCTCGACGGTGAGGGCGAATTCACCGTGGGCGGAAAAGCCCACCGTGTCGCCACGGGCAAGGTACTGCTGATGCCCGCCGATATTCCCCATGCAGTGAAAGCCGAGGAACCCTTCAAGATGCTGCTCACGATGCTTAGGTCTATATAAGGATGGGAGCGGAGAAATCCCAAAAATATTTTCCGAATTTGTGCCCGCGCAAAGACGGCACTATTGTTATTCGTTATTATCCAGAATTAGGAAGTTAATCATAAAAGAAAGGAGAATGTATCATGTTTTGTTTTCAATGCCAGGAAACCGCTAGGAATCAAGGTTGCACGGTAAGGGGCGTGTGCGGCAAGCCGGAGGAGACGGCCGACCTTCAAGACCTACTCATCTACATATGCAAAGGTATTTCCGTCTACGGTGAGAAGCAGCCGGAAAAAGTCGGCCGGGAAGTCGGCCGATTCATCTGTGACGCCCTGTTTACGACCATTACCAATGTCGCCTGGGACGATGAAGTGATTATCGGGAAGATCAAAGCAGGTCTCAAGGTGCGTGATGCCGTAAAGGCAGCGGCCGGAAGTAATACACCCACTTCCCTACCCGATTGCGCCACCTGGAGTCCCCAAACGGATGATGACATCATGGCCAAGGCCAAGGCCGACGAAGTGCGCCTTACGGCCACGACGGATGAGGATGTCCGCTCCCTCCGGTCCCTACTCACATTCGGGTGCAAGGGGATCGCCGCTTATGCAGATCATGCCGCCATCCTGGGCTTCGAGCGGGACGATATCTATGGGTTCCTCATGGAGGCCCTCGCATCCACCATGAAAGAACTTTCGGCGGATGAGATGGTCGCCCTGGTCATGAAGGCGGGCGAGATGGCCGTCAACACCATGGCCCTTCTCGACGAGGCCAACACGACGACTTACGGGCATCCGGAAATGACGGAAGTAAATCTCGGCGTTCGCGGCAATCCCGGTATCCTCATCTCCGGCCATGATTTGAAAGACATGGAAGAGTTGCTCAAGCAAACGGAAGGGACGGGGATCGATGTCTATACCCATGGGGAGATGCTCCCCGCCAACTACTACCCAGCCTTCAAGAAATACCGCCACTTTGTCGGCAACTACGGCAGTTCCTGGTGGCACCAGAACGAGGAGTTCGAGTCCTTCAACGGCCCCATCATTTTGACGACGAACTGCCTGATTCCCGTCAAAAAGGAAAATACCTATCTCGACCGCCTCTTTACCACCGGCACTGTTTGCTATCCGGGGGCCAGGCACATTCCGGATCGGCCCAAAGGGGGCACAAAGGATTTTTCCGCCGTCATTGCCCTCGCCAAAACCTGCCCGGCCCCGAAGGCGCTCGAATCGGGAACGATCGTCGGCGGGTTTGGCCATAACCAAGTCCTTGCCATGGCTGATAAGGTGATTGGGGCGGTGAAGTCAGGGGCGATCAAGCGATTCATCGTCATGGCGGGCTGCGATGGGAGGCATAAGACGCGGAGTTATTTCACCGAGGTGGCGGAAAAATTGCCGAAAGATACGGTGATCCTGACGGCGGGTTGCGCCAAATATCGGTATAATAAACTACCGTTGGGTGACATCGCCGGTATCCCCCGGGTCCTCGACGCCGGCCAGTGTAACGATTCCTATTCGCTTGCCGTAATCGCCCTGAAGCTCAAAGAGGCCTTCGGACTCCCGGACATCAACGAACTACCCATCTCCTTCGACATCGCTTGGTATGAACAAAAAGCCGTCGCCGTGCTCCTTGCCCTCCTCTACCTCGGTGTCAAGGGGATGAGACTGGGGCCCACCCTGCCGGGATTCCTCTCCCCCAATGTGGCCCAGGTTCTCATCGATAAATTCGCCATCACCCCCATAGGCACCGTCGAGGAAGATATCGCCGCCATGATGGCGGGGAGATAGATGGGAAGAAAAAGGGGACAGGCTGCTTTTTTGCCGTTATAAAAAGGGGTAGCTGATGTCGAGGGTTGCCGGAGGGTTGGCAGGTGATCACATTTATCATGTTCCGAGCCGTGGCGAGGGGGTCGGTAAGTTTTTCATAAAATCA
>JAHDRK010000099.1 GCA_018433345.1 Syntrophobacterales bacterium
AACGATCAGGTGACCATAGACGCCGCCAATGCCATAAAGGAATTCGGAGTAGGCATCAAGTGCGCCACGATAACGGCCAACGCCGATCGCGTGACCGAATACAAGCTCAAGGGAACGTCAAAGAGTCCCAACGCCACCATCAGGGCCATGTTGGACGGCACCGTTTTCCGCAAACCGATCATGGCGAAGAATATCAAACCCTTGATCCCCGCCTGGAAAAAACCGATCGTAATCGGCCGTCACGCTTACGGGGACGTTTACAACAGCGTGGAGATGGCGCCTCACGGCCCGGGAAAGGCCGAGCTCGTATTTACGCCCGACGACGGCGGCGCGGTCCGCCGGGAGACCATACACGAGTTTCAGGGAGCGGGTATCATCCAGGGAATCCATAACACCGACGAATCGATCCGAAGTTTTGCAAGGGCCTGCTTTGCCTATGCTTACGAAGAAAAAATCGACCTCTGGCACAGCAACAAGGATACAATTTCAAAGACCTACGACGGCCGTTTCAGGGATATTTTCGAGGAAGAATACCGGTCGTCATGGGAGACGCCCTTCCGGGAGGCCGGCATCGAGTACTTCTTCACCCTTGTCGACGATGCGGCGGCGAGGGTCGTCCGATCAGAAGGCGGATTCCTGTGGGCGCTGAAAAACTACGACGGAGACGTCATGAGCGACCTTATTGCCTCGGCCTACGGAAGCCTGGCCATGATGACATCCGTTCTCGTATCACCCCACGGATGGTACGAGTACGAGGCCGCGCACGGGACGGTGCAGAAGCATTATTACAGACATCTCAAGGGCGAAGAAACCTCCACCAATTCCATGGCGCTCATCTTTGCCTGGTCAGGCGGGCTTAGAAAACGGGGAGAGCTGGACGGAACGCCCGAACTGGTCGCCTTCGCCGACGACCTTGAGGCGGCGGCACTTGAAACCATCGAATCGGGAACAATGACGGGCGATCTCCTTGCCATGGCCGACCCAAACCCAAACAACCGCAAAGTAAACACGGAAGAATTCATCGATGCAATCTCCGACAGGCTACGGAAAAAGCGAAGCGAATAAAACCGACCTCGCGAACCTCGCACCCGCCGAACTTGAAGCCTTCCTTCAGCGGCTCGGCAAAGAACGCTACAGGGCGCGGCAGATCATGAAATGGATCTACAGACAGGGTTCCCGGAACATCGAGGAGATGACCGATTTATCCAAGGAATTCAGGGGCGAACTGGCGAAGATCGCCTTCGTCGGGTCTCCTGTCGTTGAAGAAATCCAGGTATCCAGGGACGGAACGAAGAAGGCCCTTCTCCGACTTGCCGACGGAGAGGCGGTGGAAACCGTTCTGATCAGGGAAAAAAATCACTGGACCATCTGTGTCTCTACCCAGGTCGGCTGTGCCATGGATTGCGCCTTCTGCCTCACGGGAACGGCGGGATTCCGGCGCAATCTCGACCCCTCGGAAATAGCGGGACAGGTCACAGCCCTTCGCTTCGGAACACCCGAAGGCCCCGGCATCAAAAACGTGGTCCTCATGGGCATGGGTGAACCCCTTCTAAATTACGACAACACGCTAAAGGCGATCGAAATCATGACCTCCGACGTGGGGCTGGGAATTTCAAAACGGCGGGTTACCGTTTCCACCTGCGGGATCGCGCCCCTTATCCACAAGCTGGGAGAGGAAATGTCGGTCAACTTGGCCCTGTCTCTCAACGCCGCGGACGACGAAACCAGAAACCGCCTTATGCCCATAAACAAAAAATATCCCCTCTCGGAACTCATGGAGGTCTGCCACGGATATCCCATGCCTCAACGCCGGCGCATCACCATGGAATATATCCTTATCGGCGGCGTCAACGACAGCGCGGAAGACGCTGAAAAACTGGCGCGCTTGGTCCGGAACGTCCGCTGCAAGTTCAACCTGATCGCCTTCAACGAGCACCCGGGATGCGACTTCAAAACATCGACCCCCGAACGGATCACCACCTTCCGGGACATCCTGGTCAAGCATAATTACACCGCCGTGCTGCGCAAGAGCAAGGGACGGGACATCCTAGCGGCCTGCGGACAACTGCGGGGTGATCGCCTCTCGGCGAGGGGAATCCGGAGTGATTGCCAAGGGGATTGATGCGATGTGCCCCGCCGGGACAAAAGATTCCCCTGCAGTACCCTTCAGGAAGTCACCTCCTTTATCACCACCGTGGCTTCGCAAAGTCCCTTAAATTTTTCGGCATCTTCGCGGCTTCCGACCAAATCGCCCCAATGAATGGGAACCACCGTTTTAGGCCGAACTTCGTTCACTATTCGGGAGGCTTCCTCGGCGGTCATGGTGTAGGTTCCCCCAATGGGCAAAATCCAGATGTCCGCGCGGATATCCTTCATTTCTGGAATCACATCGGTGTCACCGCTGAAATAGACGGTCGTGTCCGCCACGGTTACAACGAAGCCAAGCCATCCCTTTTCCCTGGGGTGGAAGGCTTTGTCTATATTGTAAGCGGGAGCGGCTTCGACCTTTACGCCGTACACCGTCGTGGTCTCGCCTGGTTTGAGGGCCCGCACACCGCCCCCGGAAAACCGCCGGGCCACCTCGGGAGGCGCCACGATGACCGTGTCGTCTTTCCGGATCTTGCCGATGTCATCGGGCGAAAAATGATCGTAATGCTCATGCGTCACAAGGATAATATCCGCCGGAGGACCGTCCTTCAACTTCCAGGGATCTATGTATATAATCTTGTCCGCTTCGATCCTTATGCTCGCATGGCCGAGCCACTTGATCTTGTCTATCATCTTAATGCCCTCCTTTCTCAACTATCCGGCATCAGCCGAATACACAATTATATAAGTTTAGATTCTTTTTGCCTGCACCGCAAGAGGAACCTGGGGGGTCAAATCTTTAAACTTGACATTTCACCCGTCACCCGGACTAGAGGTTTTTTGAGCTTTCCCACGATGGCAACCTACTGAAACCTCCCGTCGGGCAACATGTAATTTGAGGCAAACTGTTCAATGTATTTTCCTTTGACATTTATCTCCCCCCTGGCATATACTTGCCGCGTGAAAGGTTTAGACGGTTGTTTTGCATTGAGTTATTCCGCTGTATTTTTCATATCTTTTGAAGTGTACTTTGAATACCTCGAAGCCGCGAGCATAAATCCGGAGCACAGGGAATCACGCCGCTTTTTTCAGCGAGGCATACACAATGTCTAGAAGCGCTGGCAACTACTATAACTACTACAAAGAAGGCAAACCCCACCCCTCTCAATCGAAGGACGCCAAAGATGATAAACTGATTGCCTCGGAGGCGCTCCTTATCAATCTGCAGCGTACGGCTTCACCTGCCTACATCAAGCCGGAACAAAAACTCTTGCTGGAAATAGTCGGCGACAAGGTAAGAATATGTCGTGAGACCGAGGCCCTTCTTTACGAAGTCAACCATCCCCATGCCAACTGGGCTGAGATTGTCGACCCTCTTCGCACCCGTGTACTTCAGGACTTCTACTATTACAATGAACATGAAAGGGCGTCGGAAGCCTTTCTCATTTTTTTCGATTTGCTTTTTCAATGCCTTGAAAACTGCTCATCCCTCGAAGATAAGCAGACCCGTTGTTTTGCGACGATTCTGGATTTCATGGAACTGATCAGCCTAAAAGGACGTCCCGAGAATAAAGAAAATGAAACGGTAATCAATAAAGCGCTCTTTCGACTTTACGACTGGCTGTCTGACAAACCTGCCTTTGCGGCAAAGGGCACTACGAAGATCCGAAGGGTCTTGGAAAGTGTTCTGCCCCATGGAGCCGCCATTGACCTCGAAATCGTGGGCAGGCTTTATCTCTATTGCCAGAAGGAAAATTACAGGGCATGGCTTTCGGGGGAAAGCCTCGAGAAATGGTTTTCGAGGGAAAAGGATAGGCTGCTTGGAGGAAGAGACTACCAAAACCTGATCGGATTCCTTTCCAGAAAGAACCTGCAAGGCTTTTTGAAAGAAGTAAATTCCCTGGAAGCGGAACTCCCCCATGATCCACGATCGGTCCTCCAACGTTCTCTTGCCCTCCCCGACTTCAAGACCATAGCGCAGGAACATTTGAAGATCGCCCGCAAAATGGAGGATCGGAAGACGCCGATGTCTTTCATGGACAAGACGCGATTTCTCCTTCATCTCCTCGAGATACAGGCCCTTACGGATTACAACGAAACTATATTGAGGGAACTGGGAAGTTGCATCGTCCAGATGCGCAACCAGGACGAGTCCCTTTGGAACAGTTTCCTGAAAGACGTTTTCCGCATCCTCAGGGAGCAATCGGCGCGTTATCGCAACGCCGTTTTGGATTGCGTCCATACCATCGGACAGGAGGTCTACAAGACCGGGAACCGACAAATAGTAGAAAATTTCATCGATGAAGTCATCCAATTGGGATTCGAATCTCCGGATATTCAAGGAGTCAACGACGAATGGCAGGTCGTAGTCAATCCCCTGCACATGAAAAACCTGAGGGTTTGGTTATCGCTGATCCAAATGAATCCGAGCTGGAGTCGCAAACTGATTTCCGCTCTCATTATTAATCTGAGATTGGGCGGTCTTTTTGTAAGTGATACGAATCTTTTTCAAAAAGATGTTTCCCGCCTGCTGTCGGCGGACATTCGTTCCTGTTATGCGCTGGTGAAGGCTCTCGCAAGGCTTTTCCCCGTTTACTTCCACGAGATCGGCGCGGAGGGCGAGTTGCGCGAGGTTTCGACAGAGGTGGACGAACTCACCGGAAGAAGGGATCTGCTTGTCCATTTTTTGCGAAAGCAGAGCCACGTGGATAGTAACAATCAAATAGTCTTTTTCATTGAAAAGATCGTCGAATACTGGTGCGTCGGGGACAAGGCGGTTTTGCTTCCCTATCTCCCCCGTGAGATCTATGAACAAATCAGTGATGACGATCCTTTCCGCAAAGAAATGGCGCCTCTTTTCCGACAAATACTCACAAAAGAAGGTTTGCGGCTTCAGGATCTCCTGGATCTCTCCGACAGCGACATCCACAACCTTATCCTCAAGGCCGAAGGCGTCTCCGACCGAGCTGTAAAGAAGGCGGAATTGTTGATTCACCTTTATCGTCTTCTTGTCAAGAAATATACGATTCATCATCACGGAATTCTGAGAGATCTTCGCGAATCCAACCTTGTAGATTCCCGGTTGGTTCAGGAACTGGAGGAATCTCTGGAAAAATCAAATTATGAAGGTTCACTCCGCCTGATCCATCAACTTCTCGAATTTCTGCGGGAAAATATCCTTTCTCCCGAGGAATCGCAGCCCCAGGAAGAGATTTATAGAAAACGCCACATCGCAGCCGGTATCCCTTCGATGTACGGCCGCTACAAGGAAAAAAAGTTCGACAGCATGATGCTGACTTTCCGCCTTGAGAACCTTGTTGACGCGCTGTTCGACAAGATTACAGGGCTGATGAACCTCGAGTACGTGACTCACAGCACACTGAGACAGGTGCACAGGATTCTGGAATATTTCATGGAGTCACTGCGGCTGGACGGCATCGCGGTGGAGGCCTTGGCGGCTAATCTCGATCTCCTTGAACACGCTCTCGAAAGCCGGCGGATCACACTGGATCAGTATCTGAATATCTTTCAATTCATCGCGAGAACCACAAAGGAAATTATTCAGACCCAGTATATTGGAGTCCATGAAAGCAATCTTCGAATTGTAATCATGCAATTCATTCGCAACAACAAATCCCTGCCGTTCAAACCTTCCAAAACATCCACGGAAGAAGAGATTTATTACCAGGCGTCGGAATGGTTCATCCGAGACCACCTGGCGACCCGTTTCTGCATCCAAAAACTTGACAATTTCATTGGAAAGGTGATTGCCGGACTGGCAAAGGAAAGCCAAACACTGGATCAAGAAACCCGGACCCTCCTTCTCAGCTACAATCCGGAGCGGTGCTTTATCTCCTTCGAATCAAAAGACAAGACAATGGACACCCAGATATACCTAGGCAACAAGGGGTATTTTCTCAAATGCCTACATTCCTTCGGCTATCCCGTTCCACCGGGCTTTGTGGTTACCACCGAATTTTTCCGTTGTCGGTCGGCAATCTTGGCCTTCGATGCGGCGTTGGAAGATTGCCGCAGACGCCTCGAGGAAGAAGTCCATCGCCTCGAGGAAAAGAGCGGCAGGAAACTAGGGGATCCGAACCGCCCCCTGCTGTTGTCGGTTCGGAGTGGGTCTATTATAAGCATGCCCGGTATGATGGATACATTTCTCAACATAGGAATCAACGATGAAATTGCGGAAAAGATGGCCGAACAGCCGCGGTTCGCATGGTCCGCCTGGGATAACTACAGAAGGTTTCTGCAAAGACTGGGCATGTCTTATGGAATTCCACGGGACCTTTTCGACGAGATCATGTCGACCACGAAACGAAAATACAAGGTGACTTACAAAAGGGAATTTTCCCCTGAACATATGCGGGAGCTCGTCAACGCATACAAGAAATTGTTTGAAGAGAAGTCGCTGCCGATCCCCCAGTCTCCGTGGGAACAACTGCGCACCGCCATCTACCGTGTCCTGGACTCATGGCTCTCCGAGACGGCATCGCTTTATAGAAAAGCCATGAACATAGCGAGCGAGTGGGGAACCGCCGTGGTGGTCCAGCAGATGGTTTACGGCAATCTTGACAAGGAATCAGGCACTGGCGTGGTATTTACTCGAAATCCCAAAAAACCCGATTCCGCCGTTACGCTCTACGGAGACTACATGATCTGTATCCAGGGCGAGGACGTGGTGTCGGGGTTGGTAACGACGAACCCCATTTCGGAAAGACAGAGAATAATGGAAGACATAGAAAGCAACGACAGCCTCGAGATACGGTTCCCCGGGATTTACCAGCGACTCAAAGAACTCGCTGAAGATCTTGTCATCAAAAGGGGATTCAACCACCAAGAAATAGAATTCACATTCGAGGGTCCAAATCCTGATTCTCTCTTTATTCTCCAGACCAGGGACATGGCACCACCTGACACAGAGAATCTTCGGGTCTTCATTCCCACACCCGAACTCGAGGCAGGCATGCTTGGAACGGGCGTAGGTGTCGGCGGAGGGGCTTTGTCGGGCCTGGCGGTACATCAAATAGAGGAAGTGGAAGACCTTCGCAAGCTCAATCCAGGTGTGCCGCTTATAATGTTAAGGCCCGATACCGTCCCGGACGACATCGACATGATTTTAAAGGTAGACGGGATTCTGACGGCGCGGGGCGGCAGCACTTCCCACGCCGCCGTGGCCGCTTACAGACTTGGTAAAACATGCGTGGTGGGTTGTTCCCAGCTCCAGGTAAACGAGAGAGAATCAAAAAGTATCCTGCGGGGTCACGTTATAAAGACCGGAGACTGGATCAGTCTCGACGGCCACAACGGATTTATTTATATCGGGCGGCATGAAACCATGCCTCTCTATGAATCCCCGTATTGGAAATAAAAACACTGATAGAGGACAAAATGATTGAATCTGCAAAAGAAAACAGGGCCTCGGAACGTATTTTGGGTATCAATGGATTGGGA
>JAHDRK010000061.1 GCA_018433345.1 Syntrophobacterales bacterium
CGATTTTTCATGCACTTATAACATAGCGAAATCATGGCGTAATCATCGATATTTATGGGAGTTCATTTACACATTTTTTACACAAGACAAAAATAGGGCCAGAGAGAAACTTCTCTGGCCCTTGATTTTGGTGGAGCTGGAGGGAGTCGAACCCTCGGCCTCTTGAATGCCATTCAAGCGCTCTCCCAACTGAGCTACAACCCCAGCTGTTTCGCCCGCTGAAAAGAGGGGAGTTCGTAACGCACAGATTCCTGATATGTCAATTCATTTTTCTTGACAACATATCAGCACAGATGATATTCTTCAATTCCTGATAATTACCGTATTAGGGGCTGTAGCTCAGTTGGGAGAGCGCTTGAATGGCATTCAAGAGGTCGTCGGTTCGATTCCGACCAGCTCCACCATGACGTAAAAAAGACCCTTTCCGGGAATGACCCGGGAGGGGTTTTCTTTGCGTTAATGACGCCTGCGTACAGTCATTTTCAGACCTCACTGAGCTTGAAAATCGAGGGGTCATTTCGAAGGGGATGATTCCGACGATACTTCTTACGCACTTCTTTTTCAATGTAATTACGTTGCCGATCGGCCTTTTACCTCCTCCAGCACGGAGGTCATGACGTCGCCGGCCCCTTTGTTGATTACCACGGTTGCCATGTCGTCGAAGGGCGTGGGGTCACGGTTGATGATGACAAGCTTGGCGCCGCTTTGTGCCGCGTAGATCGGCATGGAAGCCGCGGGATATACGACCAAGGACGACCCAATGACGATAAAGAGATCGCTTTCCCGAGACCAGCGTTGAGCCTCCATCATTTCTTCCACGGGCATGGATTGGCCGAATGATATGGTGGCCGATTTCATAATACCCCCGCATTCGTCACAGGTGGGTATCTCGATACCCTCGTTGAGCCAGCGTTCGATTTCTTCACGGGGCCACCGCTTGTTGCAGTTGAGACATGTTACGAAGCGCGCGGTGCCGTGAAGTTCAATGACCCGGTCCGGGCTGTTTCCGGCGAGCTGGTGGAGGCCGTCGATATTCTGGGTGATCACGCAATGGAGTTTTCCCATTTTTTCCAATTCTGCCAGGGCGTAATGGGCTCGGTTTGGTTTTACCTTTGTCCAGGGAATGGCCCTAAAAAACTGCCAGGTCTTGCGCCGCACTTCGACTTCGTTTATGAACCGCTGAAAAGTGAATTCCCTTGGGTCAAATCTGGACCAGACGCCTCCAGGGGAACGGAAATCAGGAACGCCCGACTCGGTGCTGATGCCGGCGCCTGTGAATGCCACGATGGTGTTTGATTCTAGAATCAGGTCGGCGATTTTCTTTATTTCGAGCGAATTATCCATCATATATCCCCTTTTGTAACCGATCGACTTTCCATTCAAATCGCATAATCACTCACATACGCGCGCCTTCACGAACTGATCCGCTCTGATGGAAGGGCTGTTCGGAGTATCTCACTTTTACGCGCCGAATTTCGATAATCTGCCCGCGTGCGCGAGGGCCAGTCCCATGATGTGCATCATGGGCATGCGTCCGAGTCCGCCGCAGATGCAATCCCGTTCCCCGAAGCGTTTGACATGGTCCGGTCTAGCCGTCCGCGACGCGAGGAGGACGGGCACGGGATGCCAACTGTGGGCCGCCATGACGGCGGGTGTTGAATGGTCTCCCGTTACGACCAGCACGGAGGGGTTCATATCGATGATGCGTGGGATGAGGCGGTCCACCTCTTCTATGATGGCCGTCTTGGCTTCAAAATCGCCGTCCTCGCCGCGCGAGTCCGTGTGCTTGACGTGAAGGAAAAAGAAATCGTGATGGTCGTATCGATCCCCCAGGGCGGTAACTTGACCTTCCAGTGATCCGGTGACTGGATGAACCTCCATGCCCAGGAGCCGTGAGATGCCTCGGTACATGGGATATTCGGCTATGGCGAGGGATTTCAGGCCGAACCGTTCATGGAGCGATGGTAATGCTTGGTAGCGCGCGAATCCACGCAGCAATATCATGTTGGCGCGATCTTCGTCGGAGAGGATGTGCCGGGCCTGTTCAAGCAACTTGGTCACCAGCTCCGCCGTCGCTTCGGCCTCTTTGTTCAAGGGACGGGGAGGCAGGGGTTTCTTTCCGGTCACCCCAGGATCGCTGTCGCTTATGGCATCGGAGAGGCCTTCGCCGCGAAGTACCAAGAGGGCGCGGTGTTCCTTTTCCGGTTCGATGAAGAATTCCACGCCGCCGCCCAAGTTGATTCCCTTTTTGAGTTTTCCGCAGATCCTACGGTTGGTTTCCGTGTCTATGCGGCCCGCCCTGCGGTCCGTGACGACACCATCACCGTCGATTGTAGCGAAGTTCACACGGGCGAAGAGATCTTTCGGTGTCATGGGGAAATCGACTCCTGCCGCGGAAAGAAGCCCCCGCCCCACGTTGGTCTTTATCGGATCGTAGCCGAAAAGCGCAAAGTGAGCGGGGCCGCTTCCCGGCGTTATGCCATACCCCACGGGGTCAAGAAGGCCGCAAAGTGACCGGGCGGCCAGTGCGTCGAGATTGGGCGTAAGAGCCGTCTCGAGCTCCGTCAGCCCTCCCGGATCCCTCGGCAGCCCCCCGAGACCGTCCATGATGAAAAAAATGATTTTTGATTCATTTTTCGTTACGAGGCTGTCTATGGTTTCAGGATCCATGATACATTTCCTTTTACTGGCGAAGGAAGTTAATAATGGCGCGACCCGTCTCCCAATGCCCATGGGAACAGGGGAGACGGGCCGGCTTGCGAGAGTTTTTCCCTCTTGGACTTTTACACTGGCGTCTTGTTTGATCAAACTCGTTCAAGCACGAGGGCCATTCCCTGCCCACCGCCTATGCAAAGCGTGGCGAGCCCCAGGGAGTCTCCCCGTTCCTTCATTTGCATGGCCAGGCTGTACGTTATACGGGCGCCGGTGCAGCCGATGGGGTGGCCGATTGAAATTCCGCTTCCCTTGAGGTTGCAGTTGTCCAGGCTCACCCCCAGCTCCCGCATGCAGGCTATGGCCTGGCACGCAAAGGCCTCGTTCAATTCCACCAGTCCGATATCGTCCATGGTTAGGCCCAGTTTTTTGAGCACCTTTCTCGTGGCCGGTATGGGGCCCAGTCCCATGTAAGCGGGATCGACTCCTCCCGAGGCGTAGCCCTTGATCTTCGCCAGCGTTTCCAGCCCCAACTCCTTTGCCTTGTCGGCACTCATAATAACCACGGCGCAGGCCGCGTCGTTGATGCCCGAAGCGTTTGCCGCCGTAACGGTCCCTCCCTTCTTGAAAACGGGGGGAAGCTTGGCCATTTTTTCGAGGCTCGTATCCATGGGTCTTTCGTCTACGTCGAATACCTTGGGGTCGCCTTTCTTCTGGGGAACGACTACAGGAACAATCTCCGGGGCAAGCGAACCGTCGGCAATCGCGGCCCTTGCCCGCTGATGACTCAACAGCGCCAATTTGTCCTGCTCTTCCTTTGTGATGCCGTATTTTTCCGCGATGTTCTCCGCGGTGAATCCCATGTGATATCTGTTGAAAATTTCGTAGAGGCCGTCATGGACCATTAGGTCCACGATTTCACCGAACGGCATGTTCATCCTGTATCCCCAGCGTGCGCCGGGAAGGCCGTAGGGGGCGCGGCTCATGTTTTCCATGCCGCCCGCCACGACGATCTCGGCGTCTCCCGCTTTTATTGCCTGGGCGGCAAGTACGATGGCCTTCATGCCCGAAGCGCAGACCTTGTTCACGGTGATGGCGTTCGTTTCTTCGGGGAGCCCGGCGTAGATCGAAGCCTGGCGGCCCGGATTCTGACCCAATCCTGCGGTCAGGGTATTGCCCATGATGCACTCGTCTATGTATACGGGTGTCAGGGAGTCGTCGTAGTCATAGTGTCTTTGATTGATCTCTGTTTTTTCGAAATCTCCGAAGGCATCCGGTCGGCATGACTTCACAAAATCATTGATGGACGGCCTAAGGCCCGCCCGTTTTAAGGCTTCCTTGATGACCAGGGCTCCCAGGTCGACACATTCCACGTCCTTGAGTGATCCACCGAAGGTACCGACGGCTGTCCTTGCGCCGCTTACAATTACTACATCTCTCATGTCGCATCTCCTTGTCAGATTGTAATATGCGGATATCCGCCCCTCATATGAGGCAGCCAGCCTAAGATAAGGCCGTTAATTTTCTATCGATTCCACGAATTCCACTTCACGAGGCACTTTGTATGAAGAAAGATACTGTCTACAGTGCCTTATAATCTCTTTTTCATCAACCCTGCGCCCGTTTTGGAGGATCACCAGCGCCCTGATGATTTCACCCCGCAGGAGGTCTTCCTTTCCTATAACCAGAGATTCCTTTACGGCTTCGTGCGCATTGATAATTGTCTCCACTTCCCTGGGATATACATTGAAGCCGCTGGTTATAATCATGCGCTTTTTCCGTCCCGTTATGAATATGTAGCCTTCCTCGTCTATCCGGGCCAAGTCTCCAGTATGGAGCCAGCCGCCCCTTAGGACCTCGGCTGTTTTTTCCGGATTTTTATAATAACCCTTCATTACATTGGAGCCACGTATGACAAGTTCCCCCTCTTCATTGGATGGAAGCTCCCGGTCGTTTTCGTCGAATATCTTCGCTTCCACGTCTCCCACGGGGACGCCGATAGAGCCGATTTTCTGTTTTCTGTAAGGCAGATTGAAGGAGCAGACGGGGGAAGCTTCCGTCAAGCCGTATCCTTCCATGAGCTTTACATTGAACTTTTCCTCGAAAAGGGGGATATAGTCCACGGGCATGGCGGAGCCCCCCGTGATACATAATCTCAAGGTGTCCACGTTGAAACGGTCCGCGCCCTCAAAAAGCATCATGCCTAGGTAGACGCGCGGGACGGCTGATATGTAAGTTACTCCGTGAGTTTCAATGGACTTGAAAATGGTTTCCAGGTTGAACTGATCCATCATGACAATGGAAGCCCCCATGTGGAGGGCGCAGAGCATATTGACGGTGGCCCCGAAGGTATGAAAGAGTGGGATGAGTGCCAGGCCCCTGTCCTTTTCGTTTCCATTACAGAAATCTTTTACCAGGCAAGATTGGGTATACAGGTTACGGTGGGTAAGCACGGCCCCCAGTGGTTTGCCGGTAAGACCCGCCGTATAAACGATCACCGCCGGGTCATCTCCTGCCAGATCGGGTGTTTTTACTTCGCCATCCGGATTTTCGACCAGTTCTTCGAAGGACAGGTCCCCTTCCCCGCCGCCGACAACGATCAAGGTTTTAAAATATGGAAGCTCATTGCGGATTTCCTCGAATCGTTTTGCCGACGAGGATGCCGTCACGGCGGCACGGGCGTCGCTGTTCTCTAGAAGGTACCGCAGTTCGTTGGACGTAGAGGCGCTGTTTAAGGTTACGGCTACGGCGCCGGTTTTGAGCACGGCAAAGTAAGAAATGACGAATTCCGGCACGTTTGGAAGCATAATGACCACCTTGTCATCCTTGCCGATGCCCATTTTTTGGAGGCCGGCCGCCATTGAATCAATCTTTTGCGAAAGTTCGGCGTATCGAAGCACGTCTTCTTTATATATGATTGCGGGGTTGTCGGGGAAGGTTTTTGACGTGTTTTCGATCATCGAGCACAATGTTTGTTCCTTCATCATTACGATCCCCCTGTAAAATGACATCCAATAGCACAATAGAAAATTTGTATCAACCGGTCTTTGGGGTTGATTGTTTTACTGGGTCATCTCTTTGTTTGCGGCGCTGAGAAAGAGAGGTGTCGGGATCAGCCGGTCAGGGAACTGTCTTGAATTTGACTTTTAAATGTCTTTTAGGTAATTAAATCTGCCTATGTCTAGAATAGTTCGACCCTGCGAATGTCAACTGAAAGGAACCAATTGAAAATCATGGCCGTTATTATCGACGGGAAGGACATTTCGGATAGAGTCAAAAGCGAAGTTCGTGACAGGACATTGCTTTTAAAAAGGGAACGAGGGATTCAACCGGGACTCGCCGTCGTTCTCGTCGGTGAGGACCCGGCGTCAAAGATTTACGTGCGGGGCAAGCGGAAGGCCTGCGAACAGGTGGGATTCCATTCCAGGGAGCTGACCTTTCCATCGGATCTGGAGGAAGAGGAACTGCTTCGTATCGTAGAAGAACTCAATCGTGACGAGTCGATTCATGGAATCCTCGTCCAGCTTCCCCTGCCGAAACATATCGATAAAGAGCAAGTGGTGGAGGCCATAGATCCCAAGAAGGACGTGGATGGATTTCATCCCTACAACGTGGGGAAGCTTTTTTCGGGCACGTCCTATCACATGTCCTGCACGCCCCTTGGCATTATAGAGCTCATGGATCGATACCGTATAGCCATCGAGGGCAGGGAAGCGGTTATCGTGGGACGAAGCGCCATCGTGGGGAAGCCGCTGGCACTCATGCTCATGAACAGGCATGCCACGGTGACCGTCTGTCATACCAAGACAAGAAACATTGCGGATGTGACCCGCCGTGCCGACATCCTTGTCGCCGCCGCGGGCAGAGCTGAGATGATACGTGGCGACATGGTAAAGGACGGCGCCGTGGTCATCGACGTCGGCATTAACCGGACGGACGGCGGTAAGCTCTTGGGAGACGTAGCCTTCGCCGAGGTGGAACCCAAGGCTTCTTATATCACACCTGTTCCGGGCGGTGTCGGTCCCATGACCATCGCCATGCTGATGATGAACACCCTTAACGCCGCCGCCCGTTCCTAATAGGAAAAAAGGGGACAGGCTGCTTTTTTGCCGTTATAAAAAGGGGTAGCTGATGTCGAGGGTTGCCGGAGGGTTGGCAGGTGATCACATTTATCATGTTCCGAGCCGTGGCGAGGGGGTCGGTAAGTTTTTCATAAAATCATAAA
>JAHDRK010000021.1 GCA_018433345.1 Syntrophobacterales bacterium
CGCCTATGGTGAACTTTCCTTCCATCTCTTCCAGCGGCATCGTCTTCGCCTTGCGCATCCTCACCGCGTGTTCCTTCTGCCACAACAGCATCTGGGCCGGGGATTCGAAATTATTCCGCCTCCCGAAATTGACGGGACAGTGGGTTATAATCTCTATCACCGAAAACCCCTTATGTTCAGCCCCTTTGGCGAAAAGATCGGTCATCATCCGCGCGTGGTAGGTGGTCCCCCTGGCCACGAAAGTGGCGCCGGCGCCCATACATAGTTCGGCAATGTCGAAATCGGGATCGGTCGTCCCGTAGGGCGCGGTGGTGGCCTTCATGTACTTGAAGGTGGTGGGCGAAAATTGGCCTCCCGTCATTCCGTATATGTGATTGTTGAATATGATGGCCGTCATATCCAGGTTCCGCCTGCATGCATGAATCAGATGGTTCCCTCCTATGGCCGTTGCGTCCCCGTCACCCATGAAGACAAATACCTTGAGTTTCGGCTGAGCGAGCTTGACTCCCGCCGCAAAGGTCAGGGCTCGCCCGTGGGTGGTATGGAGGGTGTTGAAATCCAAGTACCCCGTAATACGCCCCGAACAACCGATTCCCGAAACGGCCACCACTTCGTCCTTGGAATAGCCCAGCCTGTCCACGGCCTTTATAAAGGCCCCCATGATAGTACCGTTTCCACAACCGGGACACCAAATATGGGGCAATTTCTCCATTCGGAGATATTGTTCGTGAATGCGAGCCATTAGAGAATCTCCTCTATCTTTTGGCAAATTTGGGCCGGTGTGATTAGAAGACCATCGATCCTGTTAATGGAGATAACGGGCGCCGCCCCCGCCACGGCCCGTTCCACCTCTCCCTTCATCTGGCCCATGTTCATCTCCGGCACGACGACGGCCTTTTTCCCTTCGGCGGCATCTCTAATATGCTCGTAGGGAAAGGGCCAGACCGTTACCGGACGGATCAACCCCACGGCCCGGCCGGCCCGGCGCATCAGCCTAACCGCCTCGTGGGCCGAGCGGGCGACGCTGCCGAAGGCCACAATGATAACCTCCGCGTCTTCCACGTCAACGAAGCTGGTCCTCTCGATATCCCGGCGGTGTCTCTCGATCTTTCCTTGGAGACGCCCCATGACTCGGTTGACAACGGAGGAATCGTTCGTGGGAAATCCCGTCTCGTCGTGCACAAGACCGGTGACGTGGTATCTATGGCCTGTCCCGAAGTTCGCGAAGGGAGGAACGCCATCCTCCGTTTCCCCGTAGGGCAGGTATGGTTTGCCCTTTTCGGGTTCTTTCCTGCTTATTTCTCTGACGATATCCTCGTCCCTGAACTCGACCCGCTCCCGGAGATGACCGATGATTTCGTCAAGAAGAATGATAACCGGGACCCTGTACAGTTCCGACAGATTCACCGCCCTTCCCGTTTCCCGATAAGTCTCCCGGGCAGTATAGGGAACGATAACGATAATCGGGTGGTCGCCGTGGGTACCCCAGCGGGCCTGCATGAAATCCCCTTGCGAGGGATAGGTGGGGAGCCCCGTGCTTGGCCCGTAGCGCATGACGTTGACAACAACACAGGGAATCTCGGCTATGGAGGCGTAACCGATATTTTCCTGTTTCAGGGAAAAACCCGGTCCGCTCGTTGCGGTAATGGCTTTCATGCCCGTGCAGGATGCCCCGATAACGGCACCCATGCTCGCGATTTCATCCTCCATCTGCATGAAAATCCCGCCAAATTTCGGGAGTTCCCGGGCGAAGGCGTTCGCGATTTCCGTAGAAGGGGTTATGGGATATCCTGCAAAAAAACGCACCCCCGCCGCCAGCGCCCCGTAGACGCAGGCATCATTCCCCGATAATAACTTCGCCTCATCCATTGACCGTCTCCTCAATGTGGGTGACTTCGACGCAGAAGTCCGGGCATAGAAGTTCACATTGTCCACATCCGGTACATCGTTCTGTGGCCACTACGACGGCCCTGTCATCATCGTCGGTTGAAAAAACAGACACGGGACAAAAAGCGACACAGACACCGCAGGCCTTGCAGGTTTTATTGTTTACCGTCACGAGGTAATTTTTCTTGGCCATTTCGAATAGTTCCTCTCGATTCTTCTTATAAGAAGGAAATACGCCCCTCTTGAGGCCCTGGCGTCCTTCCCGAGGAAGTTATGTCACCTACTATAATTACAGTTCTGCGGTCAAACAAAAAATTGCGTTCCCTTTACGCCAAAACGCATGAAAGACACGTTCCCGACTCCGCTGGGGCACCTTTCATTCTTCAGAGAAGGATTCTTCCAGCGACCTCAAGAGCCTATGAAAATCACCATTTCGATCTATATTTCTGTTTTTTACCAGCAGCGTTTGGGGTTCCACAAGATCGCAGAAGGGAATGCCGCCGATCTCCAAATTGTCCCTAACGGTCACCATCTCGGCCTCTCTGCCTTCCTCAATGAGACGAAAGGCCCCCACACCCAGTTGCGAGGTCAGCAGAACGTCGTAGAGCGAAGGGGGATTCTGGCGCGTTTCGTATCCCACCAGTTGAGGTTTGAAGCCCTTGTCGCGGCCGGTGGCCTCGCGGTAGAGGCGGCTCAACTCCTTGGCGATACGATCACCGATTTTAGCGTCAGCCAACTTGGGATTGCCGTGGCGATCGAGTTCAAAGCATTCCTTGTCTTCGGGGGGGAGCTTGTCGGCTATGCCCTCGGCGACGCAGAAGACGCCGTATTCCTTTCCCCTGCTTTCCCTCTTCAGTACGATCTCCAGGAGTTCTTCCGCGAGATCCCCTATTCGGACGAAGGGACGTTCTTCGTAATCTTCAGGTATCAGCGCCTTCGTTCCCCTTGCGAAAATGCTGGCGGCGGCGGTATACCAACCGGCCCTTCGTCCCATGAGCTCCACTATGTGATAGCAGTTGGTGGCCTTTGCATCGTCGTACAGCCCTCGAACCGAGCGGCCCGCCGATTCCGCCGCCGTAAAATATCCAAATGTCCAAGGAATACCGTAATAGTCATTATCAATCGTTTTCGGCACGTGAACGATTGCACCCTGGAAACACATATCATCCTGACTGTCCCGGCGGATCTTCGCCATATGGAATAAATAATTGGCTATTTTCAACGTGTCGTCACCGCCGATTGATATGAGGGCACCGATCTTGAGGTATTCCAACACGTTGAGGATATTGACCAGTTTCCTTGTTTTCCCCTGATCCTTCAAATCTTCGAAACAGGTGATGTCTTTCCCGGGATTGGCTCTCGATGTGTGAAGGTAAAAACTGTTCGCGTCAAGGACGTAAGACGCGTTCTCACGGCTTATGGCGGTGTAGTGCTTCCCCGGAATGAGTTTGAAGGGTTCCATGTCCTGGATGAATTCAAAACCGTTGTAAAACCCTGTCACCTGTACCCCCCTGTCCAGGAATTGCTTGGCCGCCCCCGCCAAAACCCTGTTCGAACCCGGCGCCGGTCCGCCCGAATGCAAAATGCCCACCTTCAGGTCCTTAGATCGCAACCGCAGTATCGCCGGCGTCAAACTGTTTTTTGAGTGTGTCGTTTGTAAAGACATAAAATTCCGCTCCTTTTGTATTTACTACAGCGAAAATAGACCCCTTGAAACCGGTTCCGGCACAAATTACGGGCAAAGACTCAATACCTGACAAAGGGACTTTCTCTGAATGATGCCACGAGTTCTATCAAGTGCATCTTTCCCGTGACAAGGGCCTTTCCGAGGGTGTCCTCGAGTTCATTGGGCGTATGGACACGGTGGGCCTCTATCCCGAAGGATGCCGCGAATGTCTGAAGATCGGGGTTTACAATGTCCGTTTCGTAACCTCTGCCGTATGACAGTCTTTGCAAGTAGTCTATAACGCCGAAAGCCCCGTCGTTGACGACGATCAAGGGAAATCCCACGCCGTGTCTCAGACAGGTGGACAGTTCCTGGGCGCCGTAGAAAAAGCCCCCGTCACCTGTCACTGCCGCCACCGGCCGCTCGGGAGAGGCAAGTTTCAGACCCAATGCCGCGGGAAAGGCGAAACCGATGATCGACGACCCCTTTGCCGTGATCAATCCTCCCTCGCGGTAGGAATAGTAAAAATATTCCGACCAGTAACCGAGCATCGTGTTGTCAATGACCAGCGATGCCTCTGCGGGCAGGGCCCGCCGTATGGCTTCCACATAGCGGGTTTCATCGCGCTGCGCCGTGATGGCCCGTCTTTCCTTTTCGAGACGGCGGCGGAGATCCGCGGACCAGGAATATCCTCTCCCGCTCCCTTCCAACCTCTCGAGCAAGGCGGATGTAACGGCCTCAAGGGACCCCGTGAGACGGACCTCCGTCTTAAAATTGCGGTCCATGTATGTATCGTCGAAGTCTGCATGGACCAGTCCCGGCATGGTCACACCCCTCCGGACGTAATCCACGGCGCGCAGTCTCGTTCCCACTGCCAGCACCGCGTCTGCAGAACAAACCAACTCCCGCACCACCCCACGCCTTGCCGCGTTTCCGAAGGCAAGCTCGTGGTTTTCCGGCACTATGCCCTTTGCCTCTGCGTTGGTCACCACCGGCGCCTGCAGTACCTCCGCCAGCGACAAAACGGCGTCCCCGATACATGCCCGGACTGCTCCCGTCCCGGCTACGACAAGCGGGCGTTCCGCCCCGGCAAGTATCTCCGCCGCCCTGTCGATGTCGCCTTCGAAAGATCCAATACCGCATTTCTCATAATCGGCCTTCGTTTCCGCCGCTTCCATCGTCGGGCATTCCATGTCCCAAAGATCGGTGGGAACTTCGAAAAATACAGGACCGGGCCGGCCCTCGACGGCCGACCTAAAGGCTTCCCTCGCCATGGGAATGACCTCCCCCACTTGTCGCGGGCAAAACAATCTTTTGGCGACGGGTTTAAACATCGATTCCTGGTCTTCGATTTCGTGCAAGACACCTGTCTTTTTGCCTATCCTGTCCGAGGAGATGTTCGTGGTCAGGGCGAACACCGGTGATGAACTCCACCAGGCTTCCACCAGCGGCGCGGTCATGTAGGCGGCCCCGGGTCCGGTGGAGGTGATTACAAATCCCGGTCCTTTCCCCCCCCGGGCATAACCGTCGGCCATGTGAACGGCCGACGATTCATGGCGGCAGAGGATGTGCCTTACGGACGCCTCCTCCCTCAGGGCGTCGTAAAGACCGATGTTGTGAATACTGGGGATTCCGAAGACGTGCCTGATACCTTCCTTGTTCAGTTCCGCCGAAAAGGCTCTTGACATCCTATCCATTTATCGAAAACTCCTTTTATCGAAAACTACATGTGTCGATTCCAGGGTCGCCGGCAACATTACCGGCCCAACACCCAAGAACGGAAATCGAGGTACTTTCTGGTTATGAAACCGGGCCGACGCGGACCATAAGAAACTCGTACTTCTTCCCATAGATCCGCCGGTGGGTTCACCACGATTCGAGCCAGGTCCATCATCTCCTCGTCTGAAAGGGACTTGGTGATAATGGTTTCGTCCATGGATTTTCCCGTGTACCCTTCTGTGGGCTTCAAGCCGTTGACCAGGAAGGTGTCCGCCAATGAGTCGAGAATCGATCGATCCGGGGATGAAGGATATGCAATGTTGGCTATAATGCGCTTGATGCAGGCGGTAGCGAAACGGGAATTGACAACTCTACCCGTCCCGGCCTTCATTGCTAGAAATTCCCGTCTTCCCAAGGGGGGCATACGATCATTGTAAAACATGAACATCCTGCAAACCAGCGCCCACCCTTCACTTTTAGTCCCTCCGAATGCAACGGGGAGTTCAAGGGCCCTTGCACAAAGAGAGAGAGATTCAAAGAGGGCGGGAAGTTGCTCTTCGTTCCTTTTTTTCAACTCGCCGGCCAGCGCCTCCCAGAACTGGCTGTCCAAGGTGTAACGCAAGGACACGCCGGACGTATCGACCGTCTTCCCCTGTTTCCTTTTCTTTTCCCGCACTCCTCGCTCCTTTCCCGGCTTTTCCTCCACACCTTATCTCTCGGAAGCGCTTCCCGATCAACATTTCCTCGACTCCCCCCTTTTGGAAAGGGTGTCAAGAAGACCTCTAAAGGCAATAGCGGCACCTCCCTCGCCCACGGATGCCACCGGCCTTCCCTTCTTCAAAGCCATAATTTTCTACTCCATGGCGGGAGGGTAAGCAAGTCTTTGGGGAACCTCAAATTCACTTTTTAAACAACTCTTCCAGGCGCGACCTCGGATCTCCAACTTTTCCGCCCGCCTTGAAAGGGGCCTTTTCTCCCTCCGACAGCGACACGAAGTACTCGCAGAAATTAGCCCGTTCCTTGTCAAGCACTCTCTCGGCCTGGGGTTCGCGGCATTCATTGTATGATCCCGTGTCGTAAAAACGACAGGCACGGCACACGTGCAGATCTTTGCCGCAATTTCCGCAGGTGTCCCTGAAGCCGATCCGCCCTTTCATGTCCATTACTTCTCTGCAGAAGGGACATAACGATTCCTTCATAAATATTCCTTACAGGTCTCTCAGCAGTCTCTGGGCCGCCCGATGGATAATATCCCAGGCACCGCCGTAGGGCGGCGAATAGGCCAGATCAAGATACCCGATCTCGTCCAGGGTCATGGCCGTCCACAGGCAAACCGACAGAGTGTTTATACGACTCACGGCCCCTACATTTGATATGCCCTGGGCGCCGAGCAGTCGACCTGTCGAACGGTCCGCCACCAACTTGATCCCCATGTTCGCCTCGCCTTCCAGCGTAGGTGTCCTGAAGGTGCCCCACATGAGATGCGTCGCGGGACTGTAACCACAGGTGAGGGCTTCCCGCTCGTCTATACCCGTGGCCGCGGCTTCAAGACCGAATACCTTGAAGCTTTGGCCTCCCACTATTCCGGGGAATGTCCTGGGCGATCCTCCCAGGTTGGCGCCCGCCACACGACCCTGCTTGTTCGCTATATCGCCGAGGGGAATGTTCACCCAGTCTTTCCGCACACGGTGATACGCCTCTGCACAATCGCCGACTGCGTATATTTCCTCCCTGTTCGTACGCTGGGAAAAATTGACCTTCACGGCACCCGAGGGTCCTATTGCAATCCCCGCTTCCCTGGCAAGGGTTGTTTCGGGCTTGACACCCACACCGAAAACAACGATATCCGCCGCATATTCCCTATCTTCGGTTACAACACGCAGTTCATCCCCCGATCCCCCTTCTACGGCGGTCACAGAGGCCCGCTCGACGAAGGACACCCCGTTTTTAACCAGCTCATCGCGGACGGCACGCGACAACTCGTCGTCAAAACGGGCAACGGGCAACCGACCCCGGTGGAGCATGGTGGTTTCCAAACCCCTACGCCGGAACCCTTCTGAAAGTTCCACCCCGATGAAACCCGCACCCACAATGACGGCCCTCCGACACCCTTTTTCCACGAGCCACCGCTTTATGGCAATGGCGTCGGAGAGATCCTTCAGGACGAATACCCCGGGCAGATAGGCGCCTGGAATATCCGGACGTATGGCCCTGTTACCCGTCGCTATCACCAGGTTGTCATAGGGAACGGCGGCGCCGTCGGACGTCTTAACACGGCCTCCTTCGGTATCGATCGATTCCACAGCCTTTCCCGTGAATACGTCGATATTCGATCCCGCGAACTGGCCGGGGGTTCGGGCGATCAAGTCTTCCGCTTTCCGGATTACATCACCGATGTAATACGGCATGGGTCAAGCGCTGTAAGAAACAAATTCACCCTTCTCCAGCATGGTGATCTTCAGAGAAGGATCATGTCGCCGTGCCTCGGCGGCCGCCGACGGACCGCCCGCCCCTCCTCCCACAACTACGAGATGTTTTGCCATGAGTCGGTTCCTCCTTTATTGATAAGTTGAGCATTATCACGATTACAACCGCAAAGGAACGGTTTACCGGTTAGGGAACGTCTATTATTACGGGCGTTCAATTCCTCGAGGTACGGGCACGCAGAATGACCATCAGTACCGTGCCCGCGGCTATCATCGCCAGGCACAGCAATTGTCCCATGGTGAACGGTCCTAACAAGAAACCAAGGTGAGGGTCGGGCTCCCGGAAAAATTCCAGAAAGAACCTGGCCGTACCGTACCCTATTACATAAAGACCCAGAATGGTCCCTTCGGGCCAAGGCCTCCTCCGCAATGACCAGAGGATGAAAAAAAGAACCAGGCCTTCGAACAAGGCCTCGTACAACTGAGAAGGGTGGCGCAGTAGTCCTTCGGGATCCCCAGGGAAGTACATTCCCCAGGGGACATTCGTGGCCCTTCCGTAAAGTTCGCCGTTTATGAAATTTCCTATCCGCCCAAATGTATAACCCAGGGCACCGACAGAGGCGAAGAGATCCATAAACCTGAAAATGGCGATCTTCCGCCTGCGGCAGAACACGATCGCCGCCACGATGACGCCCAGGGCTCCGCCGTGATAGGATAGGCCGCTGATTCCCGTAAAAATGAAACCATCGTCCGATCGTCGAAAAGGTAAGATTATTTCAAAGGGGTGTTCAAGAAAGTACCCGAAATCATAGAAAAACACGTAGCCCAAGCGGGCGCCCAGAAGCAACCCCAGGATGGCCCAGATAAAAAAGTCTTGAATCGTTTCCGTGGAATATTCGTAACCCTCGGTCCTTATGCGGTAGACAACCAGGATGTAGGTGCACAAAAAACCCACGATGTACATCAAGCTGTAGTACCGGATTTGAAAAGAACCCAGCGTAAACAGGACCGGGTCGACGGATCCCGGCAAATTCTGCCAGAATTGGAGGAATCCTTCCATTCACTATCACCGAAGATTTTTCAGTGCAGAATCAAGAAGGGCGGTTCTCGAACCGCCCCTGTAATTCACCGGAATATCGTCATTCACCGCACCATGCATTCAAACCCCATATTTACGATCGTCCTGTCCCTGCCTTTCGGCCGCCTTTTCGTCGATTTCGTGAAAGAAGCGGGACCGGGGAGCGACCTCTCGAACGATCCCGCGGTTTGCACAGGCGGCAGATGAGGCACGATCTCCGCTAGCCGCAGGTACTGCATGAGTTCGATGAACAACCCGCGCAACCTCCGCCGCCGCCGGAAGCGGCTTCGCTCATGGCCTGAAAGTCGGACATGGACATTTCCACTTTGGACCTGCAACGTGACATGAGTTTTTCGGCTCCCACGGAACCACAGAAGGGACACTCTATGTCGCTGTCCTGATCCTTCATGGAACCCAAGCGTTCAAACTCTTTATCGCAGGCTTTACACTTATATTCATAAATGGGCATCGGATGTTTCTCCTCTCTTACATAATCTCAAAATTCATGCCGCGACATTACTCGGCTTCCCGTGCTGTCGCCCCCTGGGCGACCTCCTACTTCCGCCGAGCTTTTCCGCCCTTCAATAGGACCGGCCTTTCAAGTCGTCAACGTGAAGAGACGCCTCGTGCGCCGCCGTTGCCCCGTCACCGCAGGCTGTCACAACCTGGCGGAGTGACTTCGCTATGCAGTCACCTGCGGCGAAAATGCCACGTTGGGAAGTCCTCATTGAAGAATCCGTTATAATATAACCACCATCATCGAGATTGACAACCCCTTTTACAAACTCCGTCTGCGGATCGAGACCGATAAAAATAAATACACCGTCAAGGGGCAGGGTCGTGATTTCACCGTTCTCTCCGAGATTCCTTACCTTAACCCCCTTCACGAAGTCGTCACCCTCGATGCCTTCTATCACTCCATTCCAGTAGAAGTCTATCTTCGGGTTGGCAAAGGCGCGTTCCTGGAGTATGGCCGCGGCGCGAAGGCGCTCCCGGCGGTGAATGACCGTCACCTTGTCCGCGAACTTTGTGAGAAACAGCGCCTCCTGAATCGCCGTGTCTCCCCCTCCGACCACAGCCACCGAACGTCCACGGTAAAAGGGACCGTCGCAAGTGGCGCAATAGGAAACGCCCCTGCCCAAGAACTTTTCTTCACCGGGCACCCCCAGAGAACGCCACCGCGCCCCGGACGCTATGATAACGGACAGCGCCCTGTAAGAATTGTCGCCCGTTACCACTTCCCATGCCTCCAGACCGTTTTCCAGGGTCGTTTTTTTCAGGGATTGCACGTCTTCGGCGGAGGCCCGGGCTCCGAAGCCCAGTGCCTGGGTCCGTATGCGGTCATGGAATTCAAACCCCCCAGCCTGGGGTACACCCGGGTAATTCTCAATTATATCGGTGACGGTGATTTGACTTACCGTGGTTTTACCCTCCAACACGAGGGTGGTCATCCCCGACCTGGAGGCGTAGAGGGCGGCCGTCAATCCTGCCGGTCCACCACCCGCCACAAGGCAATCAAGCACGTCTTCCTGCGGTTTTTCATCCACCATATTCCGTCTCCCTCCTGAGTAACCGCTTTGGTCGCATGGTCTCAGTGGATCCTTAAGTCATCACCCCTTGATACAACCGACCGACCGCATCCTCGCCACCTTGCGCGAAAGACCGGCGCCATGCACGACGTTTACCACATCCTCCAGCCTCTTGTAGGCCTCGGGAACCTCTTCTTGAAGGGTCTCCCGGCCGGCGGCCATGACGATGACGCCCCTCTTTTCCAATTCCGATGCCACCTGGCGGCGGGCGCTTTCCTTCTGCGCCCGGCTCCTGCTCATCACCCTGCCCGCTCCGTGACATGTGCTGCCGAAGGTCTCTTCAAAGGCCTTTCGAGTACCGGCCAACAGGTACGAGCCGGTGCCCATGTCACCCGGTATGAGCACCGGTTGACCGACGGCACGGTATCGGTCCGGAAGCTCCCGATGACCTGGGGGGTAGGCGCGTATGGCGCCCTTGCGGTGAACGCACAGACGTTTTGATTTTCCTTCCACAACGAGGTCCTCTATGGTTGCGATATTGTGGCACACATCGTAGACCAGGCGCATACTTATGTCCCTGGGTGACAATCCGAGAACACGCTGAAAACTCTCAGAGGTCCAGTGCATGAGGATCTGCCGGTTTGCCCAGGCGTAGTTGGCGGCACAGGCCATGGCCGCCATGTAGTCACGACCTTCGGACGACTGTATGTAAGCGCAGGCAAGCTGGCGATCGGGAAGATAAAAGTCCAGACTCTTGCTTTTTTTCACCATCAGGGCCAAGTAGTCGTCACAGACCTGGTGACCCAACCCGCGGGAACCGGAATGGATCATCACCACCACCTGGTTCGGTTCTATACCGAAGGCCCGTGCAGCTTCATCATCAAATATTTCATCCACCACTTCGATCTCCAGGAAATGGTTGCCGGACCCCAGCGTCCCGAGCTGATCCTTTCCCCTCTCCAGGGCGCGGGGACTTACCCGCTCCGGATCGGCCCCTTCCATAACCCCCCCTCTTTCCGTGGCGGACAGGTCCTCCGGTGCGCCGTATCCCTGGTTTACAGCCCATCTCGCACCTTCCACGAGAACCTTCTTCCGCTCAGCCTGGGTAAGGCGAATGGCGCCGCTGGATCCCACTCCGCTCGGTATGTCCCTGAACAAACCCGCCACGAGATCTTTCATTTTATGCCCGATGTCATCGATTGACAACTTCGTGGCCAGGAGCCGGACCCCGCAGTTTATGTCGTACCCCACCCCGCCGGGTGATATCACCCCCTCTTGGAGATCAAAGGCGGCCACGCCCCCTATGGGGAAGCCGTAACCCCAGTGCACGTCGGGCATCGCCAGCGACGCCCTCTGAATCCCGGGTAGATGCGCCACGTTTGCCACCTGCCTGAGACTTTCGTCCCTGCTGATGTCCCGCATGAGGCCTTCATCGGCGTAAATCAGGCCCGGGACACGCATTCCATCCCGTTGAGGAATCCGCCAACGGTACCGATCTATCTTTTCAATAACGACGTCAGACATCAAGCACCACCCTGGCAGTCAACCCCTCTTCGCCTTCTTCTATGGAGGCGTTATAGGTTACTGCCTTTATTTCCCTTTTCAACTCATGTTCGTCTCTCTGGTAGGGCTCTCCCGCCAGGCGGCATATCAGCCTTCCCCCATCGAGGGTGACAACCTTTATCGTTTTCGGAAGAAAGCCCTCACCATTTACCAAATACAACACCTCGCGAAGAAAATCGATCAGCAATTCCTCCCTATCTTCACCCCGTACCGTCAAGAGGCGTTCCTCTTTCTCCACCAGATCCCCTCTGTCGATTATAAGATCCACGAGATCCGCGGCGGCGTTTTCCGCCAATTCCTTCATGTCGCGTCCCGTGCTCTCGAGCCCTAGATCGGCCGTGTGTTCGAACAACATCCAAACTCTCCCCGATGCTTCTTCTCACAAGCACTCTTAAAAACATCCCCGCCTCCAATTTCGACATGGCCGCCGTTTCTTTTCCACAAGGGAATCACATGAATTGGAATGTCGAAAAAGCCCGAATCAAAGGATCTTTCCAGAAGCGACCGGGATATGAAAAGATTGCGGATTATCATTTATAATATCCTTTCCTCCCCATGACTGTCAATCAGCCGAGGAAATCACCAATCCCGTCCTACGGGAGTATTTCTGACGGCCTCCTTGTCATTTTGCGGGGAACGTTAACTCATACCGCGAGGGCGCTTAAGCAAAGCCAGCAACCCATGAGCGCCGTCATAACCTGCATGACGAGGTCGAAGGACCTTTGTGGAATATGCCTGACAAGCACGGCGCCGATAAATCCGCCCAGTACGATGAGAGGAGCCAGGGCCAGGTTGGTGATTAATGATTGCGGTGTCACCAAGCTAAGACCCACGCTGAAGGGAAGCTTGACGCAATTCATGACCAGAAAGAAAAGGGCCGCCGTCCCGATGAAACGGCGCTTGTCCAGGCCCATAACCAGCAGATAGAGAACCATGATCGGCCCCGCCGAGTTCGCGAGCATACTCGTGGTTCCCGCCATAAAGCCCGTTATTCGAGTGAACCAGGAGTTGCGGGAAAGAAGGACGCTTGGATCAGGCCTCCGCTGCTGCCAAAGATGGAGCATGACCAGGAAAAGTACGATCATGCCTATTACGGCCATGAGTGTGCGGTCCGTCATGTACCCAAGCAATTGGTATCCCGTAAACACGCCGACCAGCATCCATGGGAATATCCGGAAGAGTTCCTTCCAATCGGCAAATCGCCACCAGAAGAGGGTGGCTGTGATATCACCGATGATCAGCATGGGAAGGAGAAAGCCTATGGATTGTCTGGCCGGCATAACGGCGGCGAGAAGCGGCACAACAGGGGCCGCCGCGCCCATGATCCCAGCCTTTGAAAAACCTATCATAAGCGCGCACAATGAAACGATCATCCACTGGAACAGGCCAAATTGCAGCATAAAACACCCACTTTCCCCGTTCCAGGGTTCACCGCCAAGGTCCCGGGCTTATTCGTCGGTAACCGCTTCGCGGTCATCTTCCACGCCGTTGCCTCCGATTTCGTCAAGAGCGGATACCTCTTCACGATCCAGCGGCGTTTCATCCGGTCCTTCATCTGAATCATTGCTTCTCTCGGTACGGGCAAGTCCCACAAGCCGTTCGTCGGGATCGAGATTTATGAGCCTGACACCTTGGGTGCTGCGATGGAGAACCGGGATTTCTTCCGTTTTCAATCTGATGATGTTTCCGGTGTTGCTTATGAGCATCACGTCTTCCTCCCCGGTGACCTGCATGACCCGTGTCACCGGCCCTACACGCGGAGTGGCGCGAAGATTGATGATCCCCTTCCCGCCGCGGGACTGAAGCCTGTATTCCGAAACATCGGTACGTTTGCCGAAACCCTTTTCCGATACCGTGAGTATGAAATTTCCCCCTGAAAGAATCTCCATCCCCACGACCTCGTCGCCGGGAGCCATGCGGACTCCCGTCACCCCTCGTGCGGTGCGTCCCATGGCACGTACATCCCTTTCGCTGAAGCGGATGGAGTGACCCAGCTTGGTTCCAATAAACACGTTTCTCTCGCCATCGGTTAGATGTACGTCGATCAGTTCATCACCTTCATCGAGGGTAAGCCCAATAATGCCGCCGGTTCTGGGATTGGAATAGGCGAGCAGTTCCGTTTTTTTAACGATACCCTTTCGTGTCGTCATAAAGACATATTTTCCCTCCTGAAATTCCTTGACCGAAAGGACCGCCGTGATGTACTCGTCGCTGCTTATGTTTATGAGATTGACAACAGCCTTGCCCTTGGCCGCGCGTCCTGCCTGAGGGATCTGGTAAACCTTCAGCCAGTATACGCGGCCCTTGTTCGTAAAAAACAGTATGTGGCTGTGACTGGAGGCGATGAAGATGCGTTCCACAAAATCGTCTTCCTTGGTTCCCATGCCCAGCCTACCTTTGCCGCCGCGCCGCTGGCTTGTATAGAGACTGGCGGGATTGCGCTTGATGTATCCATGGTGCGAGACGGTCACCACCATGTCTTCTTCCACGATCATGTCCTCGATATCGATGTCTTCGCTGTCGTGAACAATTTCGGTACGGCGTTCATCCCCGTAACGCCTTTTGACGTCTTCCAGTTCTTCCACGATGATGTTTTTCAGCTTTTCAGGGTCGGCTAAAATTTTCTCCAGTTCGGATACCAATTCCGTCACCTGACGATGCTCTTCCCGTATCTTTTCCCGCTCGAGACCGGTAAGTCTTTGCAACCGCATCTCTAGAATGGCCTTCGCCTGTGTCTCGGTGAGACCGAAATCGGCGACCAGACGGTTCGACGCCTCCTGGGGGTTGGAGGAGGCCTTGATAGCGGCTATCACATCTTCAAGGTTGTCGAGGGCAATGATAAGTCCTTCCAGTATATGGAGTCTTTCCCTCGCCCTCGCCAGGTCGAAACGGGTGCGTCGTGTCACCACTTCCTGCCTGAAGAGAATGAATTTCCAGAGGATCTCTTTAAGGTTCATCAGGCGGGGACGTCCCTGGTCGATGGCCAACATGATGATGCCGAAGGTGGACTCCATGGGGGTCTGTTTATAAAGCTGGTTCAGAATGACGGGCGCATTTTCGCCGCGCTTCAGATCGATGACCACCCGCAGGCCTTCCCTGTCCGATTCGTCGCGCAGACCATCTATGCCGTTTATTTTTCTCTCCTTCACCAACTCTGAAATTTTCTCGATTAGGACCGCCTTGTTTACCATGTATGGAATTTCGGTGATGACAATGCTTTCGCGGTCGCTCCTCGCGTTACGCTCAATCAGAGCCCTGGCACGCATGCGTATGATACCGCGTCCCGTTCGGTAGGCGCTCAGGATACCTTCCCGGCCGTTTATAAATCCCGCCGTGGGAAAGTCGGGTCCTTGAACGTATTGCATGAGATCTTCCACTGTCATCTCGGGGTTCCGGATCAAAGCCGCCAGGGCGTTGCAGACCTCCACCAGATTGTGAGGAGGAATATTCGTAGTGACGCCCACGGCGATCCCCGAAGAGCCGTTGAGTAGCAAGGCCGGAATCCTGGCAGGCAGGACAACGGGCTCCTCAAGGGTTTCATCGTAGTTGGGGATAAAATCAACCGTGTCTTTATCTATATCGGAGAGCATCTCCTCTGCGATGCGGGACATTCTGATTTCGGTGTAACGCATGGCCGCCGGCGGGTCGCCGTCGATGGACCCGAAGTTTCCCTGGCCGTCCACCAGGGGATAGCGCATGGAAAAATCCTGGGCCATGCGAACAATGGTATCGTAAGCTGCGGTATCACCGTGTGGATGATACTTGCCGATAATGTCACCGACTATGCGGGCCGATTTTTTGTAAGGGCGGTTCCAATGGACCCCCAATTCCGCCATGGCGAACAGGGCCCGACGGTGCACCGGCTTCATTCCGTCCCGCACATCGGGTATGGCCCTGCCTATGATAACGCTCATGGCATAGTCCACGTAGGACCTTTTCATTTCGTCTTCTATATTAACCGGAAGGTCCTGTTGTTTGAGTTGATTCATTCCTTTTTCTTCCTCCTCACAACAAAGGGGCCCCATCCCTTCGACAGAAACTCCCTTTTCGCGGGACCCTAACTGTCGGGATAGACCCCCGTCGGAAATTTACACGTCAAGATTTGAAACATTCAAGGCGTTTTCGAATATGAAATCACGTCGCGGTTCCACCTGTTCGCCCATAAGAGTAGAAAATATGAGGTCGGCCGCCACGGCGTCTTCCACACGGACCTGAAGAAATGTCCTGCGTTCCGGATCCATGGTGGTCTCCCATAGCTGCTCGGGATTCATTTCACCCAGACCCTTGTACCGCTGCAAGGTAAACCCCTTCTTGCCCGCCTTGAGAACGTGATTTATAAGGGCATTTAGTGAATCGACGGAGACCTGGGAGCCTCCCTTTCCATCCCTGTCTATTTCTTCCACCAGATAGGGCGGCTCTCCCAGGATATCTATCTGGCTGAACAATGAGCGGGTTTCTGAAAATTTCGGTTGCGTGAATATGTTCTTATCTATCCAGGTAGTGTTTTCACCACCGTTTTCGATGATGCGGAAAAAGAGTTTATTGCCTCCCCTTTCGTGGTCTTCATCGGTCCAATACGATTGGACCTGGTCACCTATGGCACCGGCTATACGTTTTCCCAACTTCATGAGCCTTTCCGAATCGGTGAAATCGTCGGGAGAAAAAGCGGGATCTGCGGCGATCAGCCTGACGACCTTTTCATGTTTACCGCTTCGGTGAAATTTATCTACGATGCTTTCAATCTTCATAGCCTTTTTTACCAGTGAAAGTAATCGGTTTCCGGACAGGCGCGCGCCGGCGCCGGTTTTCAAAAGTATTTTGTCAATTCCGTTTTCCAAAATATAATCATCCATTTCTGTTTCACTGGCCAGATAAATAGACCTTTTTCCATCGACGACTCTGAAGAGAGGCGGCTGGGCTATGTACAGACACCCTCGTTCTATGAGTTCCCTCATGTGGCGAAAGAAGAAGGTGAGCAGAAGCGTCCTGATATGAAGACCGTCTATGTCCGCATCGGTCATGATCACGATCTTGTGGTAGCGCAGTTTGCTGATATCGAAGTCCCCTTCACCTATTCCAGTTCCCAGGGCGGTGATGATAACCTTTATTTCATTGTTTGTCAGCATCTTGTCGAAACGCGCCTTCTCCACGTTGAGTAGTTTGCCTCTCAAGGGAAGTATGGCCTGAAAGCGGCGGTCACGCCCCTGCTTCGCCGATCCGCCTGCCGAATCCCCTTCTACGAGATAGAGTTCGCTTCGAGAAGGATCCTTTTCCTGACAATCAGCCAGCTTCCCCGGAAGGGCGGAGACCTCGAGGGAAGATTTCCGACGTGTAAGCTCCCTGGCACGACGGGCGGCTTCCCTGGCACGGGCGGCTTCCGTGGATTTAGTGACTATCTGACGGGCCACGGAAGGATTTTCCTCGAAAAAGACACTGAGTTTTTCGTAAACCACCCCTTCCACGAGACCCTTTACTTCGCTGTTGCCCAGTTTGGTCTTCGTCTGTCCCTCGAATTGAGGCTGGCGAACCTTGACGCTTATGACGCAGGCCAATCCTTCACGCATATCCTCACCGCGAAGGGTTATCTTTCCATTCTTGAGTAAACCGGCAGAGGCGGCGTAGGTATTTATCGCCCTGGTCAGGGCCGACCGGAATCCCACCAGGTGAGTCCCCCCCTCCGTGGTGTTGATGCTGTTTGCAAAAGAAAAAATATTTTCCATGTAAGAATCATTGTACTGCAAAGCCACCTCTACTTGGCAGTCCTCCCTCTCTCCGCTTATATAAATCGGCTTCTTGTGAAGAGGTTTCTTGTTACGGTTAAGGTATTCAACAAACGAAACAATTCCGCCTTTGTAAAAGAACGTGTTTTCCTTCTCCGTGCGTTCGTCCTTGAGAATGATTTTAACGCCGCGGTTCAGAAAGGCCAGTTCCCTCAGGCGATTCGAAAGGACATCGAAACTGAAATCTATATCACTGAATATCTCGTGATCGGGCATAAAGGCGATCTTGGTTCCCCGTTTCCTTGTGGTACCCGTTTCCTTCAGCGGTTCCAAGGGAACACCACGCCTATACTCCTGCCGATAGACCTTGCCGTCCCGCCATACTTCCAATTCCAGATAACTGGAAAGGGCGTTCACCACGGAAACACCCACCCCGTGGAGCCCTCCCGATATCTTGTAACTTTCATTACTGAACTTAGCCCCGGCGTGAAGCTTTGTCATGACAACTTCGGCGGCGGAGACCTTTTCCGTCTTATGCTCGTCCACAGGTATGCCACGGCCGTTGTCGACTACCATCACGCTGTTGTCGATCCTTATCTTAACCTCGATCGTGTCGCAGTATCCCGCCGAGGCCTCGTCTATGCTATTGTCCACGACTTCGTAAACCAGATGGTGCAAACCCTCCTTCGAGGTGCTCCCTATGTACATGGCCGGTCTTTTACGAACCGCTTCCAGTCCTCCAAGTACCTTTATGTTATCAGCTCCGTATGTTTCCACTTTTCTTGCGTCCTACCAATTCGTTTTAATTTTGAGGGGCATGACGATGCACACATGAGAATCGTCATCCAGGGGACGAATGACGCAGGGTCCGCCATCTCTCCTCATATCCAAGGAAATCAACTCACTGTCCATACTTTCTATGCCCTCAATCAGATAATGCACATTATAGGCGATGGTGAAACTCCCATCCTTGTAACTGACTTCGATCTCTTCATTCGCCTCCCCCACATCGGGATTGGTCGAATTCAAAATCATCTTTCCGTCGGAAAGTTCCAAAGCGACACCACTGAAAAATTCCGTAGCCATCACGCCCATGCGTCGAAGTGATTGCAAAAAACGATGCCTATCAAGGTGTATCTCCACACCCCTGTCCTTCGGTATCACCCGGCTGTAATCAGGATAGGTCGCATCAATCAGGCTGAGGCGCAACATTATGTCTTTTGTTTTCACCACAAGGACATTGCCCGTTATTCCCATCTCCACCGGCATATCCTTGTCACCGAAGATCTTCCTGATCTCCAGAAGACCCTTGCGTGGTATTATCACACCTCCGATGCCTATCTCCTTGCCGTTCGCCTCCGGCAAAACCTCGGTGACAAGGGACATACGGTAACCGTCTGTCGCAACCATCTCGCAATTCAGACCCTCCTTCTTGAAATACGCCCCGTTCAGGCTTTTCCTTGTTTCATCGGCAGTGGCGGCGAAGAAGGTTTTCCGTATCATGCGACTCAACGTCACCGAGGGTATCGAGAAACATTCAACCTCTTCTTCCATGTGTACTTCGGGGAAATCATCCGATGGAATGCCCTGCACGCGGTACTCGGCTGATCCTGACTTTATGAAAGCCTGTTTATCCCCCACCGTTCTAAACAGCACTGAATCATCATCCATCTCGCGGATCATTTCACTAATCTTTTTTGCGTTGATCGTAATGTCGCCGGGTTCATATATCTGAGCGGGATAATTTGCAACCAGTCCTATCTCCCTGTCCGTTGCCACGATCTTGAGGGAATCCCCATCCGTCTTGATAAGAATATTGCTAAGGATGGGTATGGTTGTTTTCCTTTCCACGATTCCCAAGGTTTTCTGCACCGCTTCCTGTAAGATCCTTTTATCCACGGTAAATTCCATGCCGTCACCTTTCTCCTTTTACATCAATAAATAATATTTAAATAAATAGTAAGAGTAATAGTAGCTGTTGACATGTCTATAGACCTTGTTAACCGATTAAATTCAATGGAACAATTTCCCGGGACGACTGTTAATTACCTGTTTATTGAAATCTTGAAGCACCTTTACGATTTTTCAGCTTTTGTGGAGCGTGTTTTCTATATCGTCCACGACTCGTTTCAGTGAACCGTCGCGTTCGATAAGGTTTTGGATCTTCTTCGTCGCGTAGATGACAGTGGAATGATCGCGATTGCCTATTTTAGATCCTATATCGGGGAAAGAGGCATCGGTCAATTTACGCGAAAGATACATGGCGACCTGGCGACAGAGTGCGACATCTTTATTTTTCTTGTGTGATTTCAGATCAGTGATTTTTACGTTGAATTTCGATGCCGCCGCTTTTACGATGTCGTCGATGGTTATATCCTGCTTCTGAACCTGATTGAGCAATTTTTTAATTATATCCTTGATGGCATCGATGGTGATTTCACTGCCCGTGAGTGAGGCGAAGGCCGCGATTCTGGTAAGAATACCTTCCAGTTCACGAATATTGGAATCCGCTGCCGAAGCGATGTAATGAATTGCATCGTCGGGTATGTGGATGTTGTTTTCAGCCGCCTTTTTTCTTGTGATAGCCACCCTTGTTTCCATTTCCGGCGGTTGGATGTCGGCGATGAGGCCCCATTCGAACCTCGATCGTAGCCGTGCCTCAAGGTTTTGAATCTCTTTTGGAAATTTATCACTCGTCACCACGATCTGTTTCCCTGAGTCGTGAAGGGTGTTGAAGGTGTGAAAAAATTCTTCCTGGGTACGTTCCTTGCCGGCGATAAACTGTATGTCATCAATAAGAAGGCAGTCTATTTTTCGATACTTTTCACGAAATTCCGGCATCTTGTCATAGCGGATTGAATTAATGAGCTCATTCATGAATTCTTCCGCCGATACATAAAGTACGTTTTTCTTTGGGTAGAGAGATACGGTCAATAGGCCTATGGCATTTATTAAATGGGTTTTTCCCAGACCTACGCCGCCGTAAATGAAAAGAGGATTGTAGTTGTGTGCCGGCTGTTCCGCAACCGATCGGGCCGCCGCATGGGCGAACTGATTAGAGGCCCCTACGACAAAACGTTCGAAGCTATAGTTCAGGTTCAGAGATGAATGTATTCGTTTCGCGGTAACAGCCGGATCGGTAAAGTGTTCTTCAACAAGTCCTTCCGTTGAAGGAATATCTGGGGTATCGTTTTTGACCGGTTTCTGAATGATGAACGAAACTGAGACATCGGTGGACGTCACGCTCGATATGGCGTCGCATATCGTTGAATAATAATTTTCTACAATCCAGTCCTTGAAAAACTTATTTGGAACCGAAAGGGTGACCGTATTATTCTCAAGGGACACGATCCTGATCGGCTTGATCCAGGTGTCGAAGTTTTGCTTCGTTATGCAATCTTTAATGATTTTAGTGCTTTCCGACCAGATTATTTCCACTTTAATCAATCCTATACACAGGTTTATCAACACCTGTTAATACTATATAAATACCGATCTTTAATTCCTTTGGCGTGACAGGCTGCAACGATCATTCACCGTCGACAACCAAAAGTGTCTCGACGATACGGTTCAACTCGTCGCTCGACGAGTACTTGATTTCAATGGTTCCTCCACGCCTCCTTTGTTTCAACGTGACGTGTGCCATTAGTTTTCGAGAAAGAGAATTTTCGAGGTCACGGATGGAGTCATCCTTTTTAATTTTGTTTGGTTTCGAGGAAGCTGTGGTTTGCTGTTTCACCAACCTCTCTGTTTCCCTGACGGACAATTTCCTGTCAAGGATGGTTTTGAGAGCCTTTAGTTGTTCCGTCGTGGTTTTGAGGGCAAGAAGGGCCCTGGCATGTCCGGCCGTGATCGTTCCCGCTATAATTTCCCTTTGGACCTTGGTGGGCAGTTTCAGCAGGCGGAGGGCGTTGACTACCGTGGACCTGTCTTTGCCGACCCTTCGTGCTATTTCCTCGTGGGAGAATTGAAACATCTCCACGAGACGATTGTAAGCCTCCGCTTCCTCTATTGGGTTGAGATCCTCCCTCTGTATGTTTTCTATGAGAGACCACTCTACAAGATCGCGATCCGTGGCTTCCCGAACGACTATGGGAACTTCGCGGAGACCGGCTTTCTGGGCGGCCCTCCAACGACGTTCGCCGGTTATGATTTCATAACTATCGGGCCCTCTTCTCCTGACGATGATCGGCTGGATGACCCCGTTCGATTTAATGGAGTCGGCCAGCCCGGCGATCTCGTCCTTGCCGAAGGAACGTCTCGGTTGAAAGGAATTAGGCTGCAATTCATCGATCCCGCAGGTCGCATAAGCCGGTTTCGACGATCCTTCGTCCACCAGGTCGGTGAATATGGCGCCGAGACCTTTTCCAAGTACGTTTCTTTTTGCCATCATACTCTCCCGTCGGTGAGGATTTCACGGGCCAACTCCCGGTATGAGAGGGCGCCGCGGGATGTGCCGTCGTAACTCGTAATGGGCAACCCGTGACTGGGACATTCCGAAAGACGGACGTTTCGTGGGATTACAGTCGTGAAAACCCTCGATCCGAAATACTTTCTCACTTCTTCGGCAACCCTGTGGGAAATGCCGTTGCGCACATCGAACATGGTGAGGAGGATTCCAGCCAGCGAAAGGCTTGGATTCATCCGCCTCTGAACCAATTTGACCGTACTGAGAAGTTGTCCCAGTCCCTCCAGGGCGAAATATTCACATTGAAGAGGGATGATCAGAGAGTCCGAGGCGACAAGTGAATTTATCGTTAAAAACCCTAAAGAGGGTGGACAATCGATTATAATATAATCGTAATCGCTGTCAATGTTCTCTATGGCCTTTTTTAATTTTTGTTCCCGATGCTTCAGGGATACGAACTCCACTTCGACGCCGATAAGGTCCTGGTTTGACGGCATCACCCGGAGACGGGGCAGGGCCGTGTCGACAATGACGTCACCGGGGACGGCCCGCCCGATGAGGACGTGGTAGAGATTGTTCTCCCGTATATCATGCTTGTTTATTCCGATGCCGCTCGTGGCGTTTCCCTGCGGATCCGCGTCGATGAGCAGGACACTCTTCTCCGCCTCGGCGAGTGCCGCGGAGAGACTGATGGCCGTTGTCGTTTTGCCGACACCGCCCTTCTGGTTTGTGATGGATAATATTTTATGCACGGCTCGGAAAGAACTCTTACATCTAGTAGTTAACGGGTATTAGATTTGAGTTGATGCTATCATAAAAACCTATAGTAGAGAAGATGAATTTTCGGAGAATGCTTCCCCTACACTCCTTGAGTTGGGCGCTTCGATGAGAATATAATAAATAAATTCAACTAGTTGTAGAGGACGGGGTCGGCCGCCTTCACGGTCGAGCGTCCCTCCCTGTCCTTGGAAATACCCCTTCCTTCCTGAAGATCAGGAGGGAACGACTCCCCGCTTTGCCGGGTAATTCAAGGTCGCGTCGCTCGACGTAACGCATCCAGGATGACGAAGAAACCTTTCCGGCCTTGGCCAGCTCGTCATCGGCCCCTATTGCCTTCATGGCGACAAGAAGTCCTCCGGGAACAAGAAAATGATCCGCTGGTGGAAGCAGTTTTTCCAGGGAAAACGTCGCGCGGGACACGAGGACATCGAAGGCGCCGTCGAGATCGTTCCTTGACATGACCTGTTCAACTCGGTCGTTGATTACGGGGATATCGTCACGTCCTATCTTTCGCAGCGCCGTCTTGAGGAATGAAGTTTTTTTCCGGGACGAATCGAGGAGAGTCAGCCGAATCGACGGTTGCACTATGAGAAGGGGGATCCCCGGAAATCCCGCACCGGTTCCCAGGTCGATGACGCGGGGATCCATGATGTGACGGCTGGAAAGTACTGGAAGAACGGTCAGGGAGTCGATGAAATGCTTTACGGGGAGGTCCCGGGGGTTCTTGAGAGAGAGGAGGGACATTTTCGCGTTCCACCACAATAATTCATCCCGATACTCGGCGAAGAGGCTGATCTGTTTGTCGGAAAAAATGATTCCCATTTCCTCCCCCGCTTCACGCAGTATTCTTTCCCACTGTTCCATCCATCCCCTCCCATGGACTTTCGGCGGTATAAAGTGATAATAATGCAGGAGTGTGAAAGAGGCAAGGATTGGAGAGGCCGACCCGACGACGGTGAGTGATAAACGGAATTAATATACAACATGATCGTGGCCGGGGCTTCGTTTTTCAGTGTCGCGGGGAGACCTGAGAGACGTATTTGCCGAAGTCGCATAGAATAGAATAGATGAAGTCTCCCCGCATATGTCAAATAATGAAAAACGCCGTTGTCATGGAAAATCTGGCCGTTGTTCTGAACCGCCCCAGGTATGCCGGCAACATAGGGTCGGCGGCGAGATGCGCAAAAAACATGGGGATCCGGGATGTCGTCGTCGTAGATCCCTCGGATAGGGATGAAGAGATGATAAGGAAGATGGCCACCCACGCCGCGTCGGACGTGGTGGATAAGATCAGGTATGAATCTTCTCTGAAAGAGGCCCTGGCGCACTTCACCTATGTCGTCGGCACCACTGCGCGCATGGGAGGGTCACACCTTAGACGATCCATGGTGCCCTCCACCGAACTGGCGGAACATATAGAACCCCTGTCGCGAAACAACAGGATAGCCCTGGTATTCGGATCCGAAGACAGGGGGCTGTCAAACACCGATCTCCAGATGTGCCACATGATCGCAACCATCCCCGTATCCGAATCTTTCAAGTCAATCAATCTTTCTCACGCAGTCATGATAGTCTGTTACGAACTCTTTTCCTGGCGGGGAATGGATCCTCCTCCTGCTTTTTCAACGCCACGCCTTGCTTCGTCGGCCGAGCTTGAGGGGATGTACGAGTCTCTTAAAGATCTCTTCATGGAGATCGATTTTATAAATGCCGAGAATCCGGATTACTGGATGGTCGCGGTCCGAAACCTCTTTTCCCGAACCGGCCTATACTCCCGTGACGTGAAGATCATAAAGGGAATCTGCCGCCAATTGGGACACCACGGAAATGGAAGGACCTCGGGAGGCGGATTGAAAAAACAAAAGTCTTGACATTGTCGGGACCTGCTCTTACAAACCGCGGAGGGAGCAACTCCGAAATGGTGCAAAGAATTTGAAACGAGATATATCACCGTCGGAGAAGGGAGTTTCCCATCATTCCAAGGGCGAAAACTGAAAAGGCCGTGATGAGGGCGGGGTATCGCGGTTTTAGAGAGGAAAGAGACAATGAACGAATTATTCACATTTACAGCGGGAGCGAAAAAGATCATTTTCGGGCGAGGCGCCATGGAAGGTCTCGCCGCAGCGGTGGGTGAACTGGCCGGCACGAAACCCTTCGTCGTTATAGACAAGCATCTGGCCGAAAGGGGCATGGCGGACCGCGTTGGGAACCTGTTGAAAGAAGCGGGTCTCGAAGGTGTTCTTTTCGACGGCGTGGAGGGCGAACCACCACTGGAAATCGCGGACGAAGGGGCGGAGATGGCCCGAAAGGGCGGAACCGACGTGGTAATCGGGATCGGAGGCGGAAGCTCCCTGGACACGGCAAAGGCAGTGGCGTCTCTTGCGGCCACGGGGGCGAAGGCCGAGGATTGCCTGGGTCTCAACCGGGTTCCCGGCCCCGGTCTGCCCACTATCATGGTACCTACCACGGCAGGGACAGGGAGCGAGGTGACCTTTACCGCGGTTTTCATCAGGAAAGACCTGAAAAAGAAAGAGGGCATGAACAGTCCCTACCTCTATCCTTCGATCGCGCTCCTCGATCCCTTGCTGACACTGTCTGTGCCGCCCGATGTAACGGCAACGACGGGTATTGACGCACTTTGCCACGCAATCGAGTCCTTTACCTCCATCCAGGCGAGCCCCATGAGCGAAATCATATCGCTCGAGGCGATCCGTCTCATCGGCGCCAACATTCGTACATGCGTGCATAACGGCGACGATGTGGACGCGCGTGAAGCTATGCTGCTGGGCAGTCTCTACGGAGGAATAGGTCTTGCCAACGCGGGGGTCACCGCCGTCCACTCTCTTTCCTATCCGCTGGGCGGTCGCTATGGAATTCCTCATGGAATGGCCAATACTGTTCTTTTGCCCTCGGTCATGCGATTCAATCTTCCGGGGGCCCTTGAAAAATTCGCCGCCGTGGCGGAGGCCCTGGGGGAGACGGTCGACGAGTTTTCAGTGCGTGATGCCGCTTTGTGCGCCATAGAGGCGGTAGAGGACCTCATTTTCGACTGCGGTGTAGATAGCACCCTGGAGACGCTTGGTATCCCCGAGGCGGATCTTTCGGTCATGGTGGAGACGGCCATGACGGTGACGCGGCCCCTGGAGAACAATCCCAGGCCCCTGGCGCCGGAGGACGCTTTGGAAATCTACCGCGAAGCTTACTGAAATAATGGGAGGATAGACATCATGGCCGGTGCAGAGCTTATAGGAAAGGAAGAGATACAAGAGGTAATGGAAGTCTTGGAAACGGGCGTACTCATGCGCTACGAGTTTCACGAACAGAGGAAAGGTATATACAAGGTCGCCCGGTTCGAAGAGGAAATGGCTCGCTACATGGGATCGAGATACGCCCTTGGCGTCACCTCCGGGTCGGCTGCTCTCAAGGTCGCCCTCATGGCACTGGATGTGGGTCACGGAGACGAGGTGCTGGTACCGGCGTTCGATTTCATAGCAACCTACGAGGCGGTCCTAGAAGCAGGGGCGATTCCCATCATGACCGACATAGACGACACATTCAACATGGACCCCAAGGCCGTCGAGGAACGTCTGTCACCCTGGACGAAGGCGGTCATTCCAGTCCATATGTGCGGTGCCGCCGCCAGGATAGAAGAAATATGCGATGTGGCGGGGAAACACAACCTTCTCGTCCTGGAGGACAACGCTCAGGCCTGCGGTGGGTCAGTGGGAGGTAAAAAGTTGGGAACCTTCGGTGACATGGGCATCCTGAGTTTCGATTTCTTCAAGACAATGACCACGGGTGAAGGCGGCATGGTGATTACAAACCGCAAGGATTTGTACGATCGGGCCGACTGGTACCACGATCACGGCCACGATCACAACCCGGAGGTCGGGCGCGCCCTGGAAGGACGAGCTATCCTGGGGTTCAACTACCGGATGAACGAACTTCAGGGAGCCCTCGGTCTGGCCCAGCTTCGGAAACTGGACGACCTAATCATAGCCGGTCAGCGAGAAAACAAGGCCTTTATAAAGGAAGCACTGGCGGGCGTTCCGGGGATCACCTTCCGGACACTGGTGGATCCGGCGGGAGACACGGCGACCTTCCTCGGTTTTTCTCTGCCCGACAAAGAAAGGGCGAAGACATTCCAGAAGGTTTTGAAAGAAGGGGGTGTCGATACGATCTGTTACGGGGAAAACCTCTGGCACTATGCCCCCCGTTGGGAACATCTCATAGGGAGGGCTACGGCGAATTCAAAGGGGTATCCCTTCACGAACCCCCTATACAAAGGAAAGGTCGACTATTCCGTGGAGGCCGTTCCCAAGGCGGAAGATCTCATGAACAGATCTCTCTTCATAGCCATTCCCGTGAAAATGGCTCCGGAAAGAAAGGATGCCATGGCCGGGGCTATAAAAAAGGCGGCCTCGGCGATATAAACGTCAGTGACCGGGGGCGGGAAGGGTCATAGGGGTTAGGCGAAGGTTCGGTGGCAATTACGGGGGAGGTAAAGAGCCGGATCACTCTCGCCGGAAAAAACCGAAGGTTTTTACGGACCAACCATCGGTATTCCAAATCCCCGCTCCGGGGTGCCGGGCATTACGGGTGAGTAGGCGGGAGGAAGCGACAAGGGATATGATAATCGTAACGGGAGGGGCGGGTTTCATTGGTAGCGCGCTGGTCTGGAAGCTGAACAGGGAAGGTCTCCACAATATCCTGATCGTCGACGACCTGGGAGAGACGGAAAAGTGGAAAAACCTGGTGGGTCTGAAATACGAAGACTATCTGCACAAAGAGACCTTTCTGGACCTCATCCTGGAGGATGAAATACATGGGGGGATCACGGCCCTGATCCACTTGGGTGCATGCTCCTCGACAACGGAGCGTGACGCCGATTATCTGATGGAAAACAACTATCGTTACAGCCAGGCCTTGGCCAAGTGGGCCCTGGCAAAGGATATCAGATTTATATACGCCAGCAGCGCCGCCACTTACGGAGACGGTTCCATGGGATTTTCGGATGCGAGAGAAAAGATTCCGGACCTTCGCCCCATCAACATGTACGGCTATTCAAAACAGCTTTTCGATCTTTGGGTGCTGCGAAACGGCTTGGACGACCGAATGGCGGGCATAAAATTTTTCAATGTGTTCGGTCCGAACGAGTACCACAAGGGTGACATGAGAAGCGTGGTACACAAGGCATACGGGCAGGTACGGAACCGAGGCAGGGTGTCCCTGTTTAAGTCCCATAGGCCGGAATATGAGGACGGCGGGCAGATGAGGGACTTCATTTATGTAAAGGACTGCGTGGAGGTGCTCTGGTGGTTCATGGAAAACAGGTCGGTGTCAGGGATATTCAACCTGGGGACAGGCAGGGCGCGTACGTGGAACGACCTGGTAAATGCGGTCTTCGCGGCAATGGGTCGTCCGCCGGAAATCGAATATATCGACATGCCTGAATCGATACGTGACCAATACCAGTACTTCACGGAAGCCGTAATGGACAAACTACGGAGTAGGGGCTACAAGGCTCCCTTTACCGGTCTCGAGGAGGCCGTTCGGGATTACGTTGTAAACTACCTGGAGGAAGGTGAACGGTGCCTCGCGTAGTCTGCGTCATACCGGCCCGCTATGGATCGTCTCGCTTTGAGGGAAAACCCCTTGCCCCCATAGCCGGGAAGCCGATGATACGGCATGTGTACGAGCGGGTTTTCCGTTGCCCCTTGGTCGAAGAGGCGGTGGTGGCCACCGACGACGAACGAATAGCGAGGGTTGTGGAAGGTTTCGGAGGCAGGTGGGTTATGACGAGGGAGGACCACCGTTCGGGGACGGATCGCATAGCGGAGGCTGTGGAGGGCATGGGTCTCGACGACCGGGATATCGTCATCAATATCCAAGGCGACCAACCCCTGTTTGATCCCGAACAGATGGAAGAAGTGACGACACCGCTCTTGGAAGACGACGCCCTGCTTTTTGCCACGCTCATATATCCCATAAGAAGAGAGGAAGAAATTACCCATCCAAACACTGTAAAGGTCGTGTTCGATGCGCATGGTTATGCCGTCTATTTTTCACGCGCCACCATCCCCTACGTAAGGGGAGGAGACAGACCGGTCTATTACAAGCATCACGGCATATACGCCTATCGGCGGTCCTTTCTCGCGTATTTCGCTTCCCTTCCGACGGGTCGCCTGGAGCGTCTGGAGTCGCTGGAGCAGTTGCGCGCCCTGGAAAACGGAATCAGGATCAGGGTCGTTGAAAGCGCCTACGATTCTCTTGAAGTGGACACGGCGGAGGACCTCGAGCGGGCGGAGAGGATATTGACGGGGGAGGAGTTCATGGCATGAGGATTGTGCGTTTTTACGACGATGATGGATATTTGAAGAAGGGGGTTCTGGAAGGGGTAAGCGGTAAAAGAGTCCGAGTGCTCGAGGGAGACATCTTTTCCGGGTTCGAGATTACCGATAAGGTCGTGGAAGCCGCTGGGTTCACCGCGCCCTTCGAACCGGTGCAGGTATACGCGGTGGGGATGAATTACCGGAAACACGCGGAGGAAACGGGCGCGGAACTGCCGGAGCGCCCCGAGGTATTCATGAAGGCGGTAACTAGCGTGATAGGATCCGGTGAAAGTATCCTGCTGCCGAAGGCGGGTCCGGACGAGGTGGACTACGAGGGAGAACTGGCCGTGGTGATAGGTAAAGCGGTGAAGAATGTCTCGCGCGATGAAGCGATGGACGCGGTTGCCGGTTACTGCTGTGCCAATGACGTGAGCGCCCGTGACTGGCAATGGAAAAAACAGAAAGGGCAGTGGATAAGGGCAAAGAGTTTCGACACCTTCTGTCCCCTGGGACCGACCCTCGTGACGAAGGACGAAATAAGCGACCCGGACAATCTACGCCTTGAGACACGGCTGAACGGCCGGACGGTACAAAATTCGACAACCGCAGACATGGTTTTCAAGGTGGCTGAAATAGTGAGCGACTTGAGTCTCTCGGTCACGCTTACGCCGGGAACCGTTATACTCACCGGAACCCCGGAGGGCGTGGGGTTTACACGCAGGCCGCCCTTGTTTCTTGCCCCGGGGGATATCGTTGAAGTCCGAATCGAGGGGCTGGGGGTCCTGGAAAATCCGGTGGAAGCCGAATGAAGGAACAACATGAGTGAAGGGGGCAAAAGAATGAAAATACACAACCGCAGACTGTCACGGGGCGATAGGTTTCTTCTTGTTTGCATGGCCTCGATGATCCTTGTGTTTGTCATTTCGCTGGCGGGTACCGTACGATATTCCTTGTTATGGAAAGAAACGGAGAGGGCCGATGGGGGGTTGGCGGGATTCGATGAGGAGGAGAGGCCGTAGGTGTTTATGAAGGGCTGGTTTCGTGGAGCCTATGAAAGGATGGATGCTCGTTTCGGCGATCTTCGGTGGTGGCCGGCGGAGACGGCCTTTGAAATGGCGGTGGGCTCCATATTGACACAAAACACGGCATGGAAAAATGTCGAAAGGGCGGTTGCGGGACTCAAGAGAGCCGAACTTCTCGATCCTCATCGATTGTTAACGGCCGACAGCAAAACAATATCCGAAATCATTCGACCCTGTGGCTACTACAATATAAAGACAAAACGCCTGCTGGCCTTTGTAAAATTTCTCCATGACCGCTACTCGGGCAGCATGGAGGTGATGTTCAGGGAGGGAACAGATGTCCTCCGGCGGGAGTTATTGTCTGTAAAGGGTATCGGCGAAGAAACCGCCGACAGCATTCTCCTTTACGGTGATGACAGGCCTGTCTTCGTAGTGGATGCCTACACCAGGAGAATCCTCGAGCGGCACGGGGTGATAGAGAAAGATCGACGTTACGGTGATATCAGCCGGCTTTTCATGGAAAGCGGGGAAATAGATCCATCGCAATACAATCAGTACCACGCCCTCCTGGTGAATACCGCGAAACACTACTGCCGCAGCAAACCGAAATGCGGAGGATGTCCGCTCAGTGGGCTGGAAGGTGATGTTTCACGTGAAACATCGGATTAGAATCCCTGCGACGTCAGCCCGGCCCTGAGTTTGCATCTTTGTGCGATTGAATCCTTCATTGCTTTACATCTCGGCACAGCCGTATAAAATTGCTTCTTTGTCGTGCCCCTTGGCGGGGACGATAGCCCTTTCCGATGACAGTCCTTGACCGCACTCCTTTTCGGGGCGGTTTGGAAGTGAGAGTAAGGATTTGGAAGCGGATGATTCATGGAATCCCCAGGCATCGTCAAGGGCTGATTACGCTTCGTTTGTCCGGAACGCCGGGCTGAGATTTTAAAGAAGGGTTCAAAGCAAGGTGGCGGCGATCTCCCGCCTTGTGCGCGGTCCGTCGAATTCGCAGAGGAAAATGTTCTGCCATGTTCCGAGCACGAGTCGCCCCGACTGCAGGGGGATTGTTTCCGACGGTCCGACGATTCCGGCCTTTATATGGGCATCGCCGTTTCCGTCGATTCGGTCATGAAGCCAGTCGCCCCGGGGCACGAGCCTGTCGAGGCAGGCGACCACGTCTTTTCCGATGTTGGGGTCCCAGTTTTCCTGGATCATGATGCCCGCCGTCGCCCCGAGTACCAAGAGAGAGCACACTTGGAAAGAGGGGTCGGCCTCGGCGACAAGCCGCCTTACCTGCGGGGTGATGTCCACGAGCTCTTCACGGCGGCTCGTGGACACGGTCAATATGGATCTCATTATTTCGTCCTTTCCTTGAGGGCTGTCAAGACCTCTGATAGAGCGCTGTCGGCACGGCATGTATCAGGGCATGACGCCGTATTTTTTTAGTTTCTTGTGCAATGTGCGCCTGGTGATTCCCAGTCGCCTGGCGGCTTCGCTCTTGTTGCCCCCGGTGTCTTCGAGGGTTTTAAGAACGGCTTTCCTTTCCACCACTTCCAGGGTCGCAGGTAATGGCTCAAGGGCGGATTCCCTTTCCATTGACACTTGAAAAAGCGAGAGATCCGCCTCGTCGATCCTGTCGGAACGTGAAAGGACCACCGCCCGCTCGATGGTGTTCATCAGTTCCCTGACATTGCCGGGCCAGGGATACCTGATGAGGAGGTCCATCGCCCGCGGCGTGAAGCCCTTTACGCTGCGGCGGTTTTTCTCGGTGAAATCTTCGAGAAATCGTTGCGCCAGAAGCGGTATGTCCTCGCGCCGATCCCGCAGCGGGGGCATGTTGATGCGAACCACGTTGAGCCTGAAGAACAGGTCTTCCCGCAGCCTTCCCCGCTCGACTTCCTCTTGTGGATCACGGTTTGTGGCGGCGATGATGCGGACATCCACCGGTATGGGGCTGTTTCCTCCCACCCGAACCACCTCCCGTTCTTGCAGGACACGGAGCAGCTTGATTTGCATGGCGAAAGACATGTCGCATACTTCGTCGAGGAGGAGACTTCCCCCGTGGGCCTGCCGGAATGTCCCGTCCTTGCGACGGTCGGCGCCCGTGAAGGCGCCCCTTTCATGACCGAACAGTTCTGATTCCAATAAAGTTTCCGTCAACGCACCGCAATTGATCTTTACGAATGGGCCTTCACTTCTGTCGCTGTTGTAATGGACGGCACCGGCTATGAGTTCCTTGCCTGTCCCCGATTCACCGGTTATGAGCACCGTGGCCTCGGAAGGCGCCACCAGGGCCACTGTCTCCAGGAGTTTCACCATGGCCGGACTTCGGCCTATAATGGATCCACCGTCGAACTCGTTATTTAGACATTTTCGAAGGATGACATTTTCCTCCCGCAACCGCCTGTGTTCCGTCGCCCGTTCCATCACCATGCGCACTTCGTCGAAATCGAGAGGTTTTGTAAGGTAGTCGTAGGCGCCCTTTTTCATCGCTTCCACCGCGGATTCGACGGATGAGTAGGCGGTCATGATTATAATCGGAATGGCGGGATTGACGCGCCTTATTTCCTGCAGCGCCTCGAGGCCGGAAACCCTCGCCATTCGAATGTCCATGAGTATCAAGTCCCATGGAGCCTCCCCGGCCATGGTTATTGCGCCGTCGCCGTCGTCCGCTTCCGCCACGTCATACCCCCACGCGGTAAGCAGGGTTCTCAACATTATACGATGTGCCTTATCGTCATCCACTACAAGAACCGCCGGTCTTGACGATTTGGATACCATCACTTCTCCCTTCCGTTGTCTCCTTCGGGAATGGAAAGGGTAAATAAGGCCCCACCGCCGGTTTCACCGGCGACGGTAACGATACCGCCATGGGCCTCGATGATCTTTTGTACTATGGCCAACCCCAATCCCGTTCCCGAGGGCTTGGTTGTGAAATAGGGTTCGAATATTTTTGACAGGTCCTCCCGGGCGATACCTTGCCCCGTGTCACCGATATCCATTATAACGCCCCCGTTGTCGCCGCCGCGCAGACGCACGGTAAGCCGTCCTCCGTCCGGCATCGCCTCCAGGGCATTGATATACAGGTTCAAAAGGGCCTGCCTCAGCCCGTGGGCATCAACGAATATCTCGCGGTCCTCTTCCTGCAAGTCCGTTTCAACGACGACCCGTTGTTTTTCCGCCTGGGCGGTCACCATGTCCAGGGAGCTACGTATCACCTCTCCCACGGGGACCTTGACGGTATTTCCACCGCGCGCCGGGCGGGAAAAATCGAGAAGTTGACCCACTACCCGGTCGAGGCGGTCCACTTCATCGATCATAACTTCCGCGATCTTCCTGTCCTCGGGTATCTCCCGATACCTTTCCATGAAAAAGGTTGCAAAGCCCTTTATAGAGCTCAAGGGATTTCGAATTTCATGGGCCACACCTGCCGCCATTCGTCCCAGTGTTGCGAGACGATTACTTCGATCGATTTCATTCTGAAGTCGTTTCATTTCCGTCAGGTCTCGAATGATGAGCACATACCCGGCGAAGCTCTCCCTTTCGACGAGCCGGGTCGCTATGACGTCGAGGGAAACCTCCCCGTTGTTTCGAAGCGGGCATGTGACCTCCTCTTCGATGGGTCCCGCGTATTTTTCCAGCCGCTCCAGGATCTTCACCAGTGGAAACGGAAGTGTTGATCCCGCCGGCTTTTTCAATGCCGCCCTGGCGGGTACACCGAGCAACGCTTCGGCCACCTCGGTGAAGGAAGTGATAGATCCGCCGCTTTCGATGGCGATAATGCCGATGGGCACATTTTCAAGCAGATTGTCTGAAAAGGCCTTGGCCAGAGAGAGGGAGGCGCGGACCTGCCGGTAACCTTGGGCGATGAGAAGGGAGATAACGCCCGTGAGACCCAGTAACAGAAGGATCACGGCGAGTGTAACCGTCACCCTTGTGTCGGATCGAAGAACCGATGCCACTGGTTTCCTGTCTAGTCCGACAAATATCATGAATCCCGAGTAACGCGCGGCATCACCGTGAAAGATGTCGTCGGGGATAAGCAGATCGAAGGAGGAGCCCCATATCCCCCCGGCCGGCTCGAAAAACCGGAATACTTCGAAGATGTCTTCATCGCCGTCCTTGGCGAGGGTTCGGTAAAAAAGGGCGTCCATGGCCGCTATCTCCCTGAGATCCAGCTCTCTTCCATAATACGTTCCGATCATCCCGGGATTGCTGTGGGCTACTACAAAACCGTTAAGATTTGTGACGGCCAGATAAAGGATGTCCGGTTGTCGAGCTGTCTCCACGACGAGAGACTGCAGCTTGGACTGCAGTTCCTCGGGGTCCGGTCTTTCGGCGCGCACCCCCGCTTCGATGGATCGTATCAAGGCGGCCCCCTTTTCGGCGAGAAGCGAGGTCATGGCGTTTCGCTGTTTCTCGATGCTGTAAAAGGTCATGAGAATGAATATGGGGACCAAGATTATGACCGCCGAAATGACGATCCAAGGGGAGAGCATCACCCAGGTCCGGGTCTTTCTGCCGGTTTCTCCTGACATTGTTATCCAATTCCTGTCACTGACTTGTTTTTGTCGCGTTACATAAAGCAAATCCAATGCCTGGCCGCGGTATTGATTGAAAAAGCGGTGGATAGAATCTTTCTGGTTGCCTGAGTCCCGGTAAATTGCATATATTGTATCCACCCACATATCACAACAGTATACATTGTAGCCATGCTTTTCCGCTTGTTCTTCCCCTTGAATTACCCGTCACCCGCCTGTGCCCGGAGGGAGGAGAAGCAGTTTTTTCATAATTTGTGGAATCATCCCTTTCGGTTCCGTCACAAGAAAGATATAATAATATTTAAAAATAAAACCACCACTGGCATGACAGTTGCAAAATTCCAGCGTTGTCGACGGTGGCCGAAGATTAAAGGAATAAGGCGAAAGATTTCGATAGAAGCGACTGCGAGGCATTGCGTCGTAACAGAGATGTGAGTGAATTCATTAACTTATGGTGCGGAGGAATGGCTATGAAAAGAGTGAACATGATGATTGGAAAGAGATTGCCGCGGCTCCTGGTTTCCCTCTTTTTGGGGGTTGCCCTGGTGGTGGGGACGGCAACGCTTGGAGAATCCACTTCTCAGGAGAAAAAATCGACGGCGGCCAAGGCCGGGCTGCTTGCGCCCCTTTCCTTTTCGGATGTGGCCGAGAGCGTTATGCCCTGCGTGGTCAATATAAGCACGACAAAGGTTGTGAGGGGAGGGGACATGTTTTACTTCGGTACTCCATTCAAGGGTTCCCCCTTTGAGCGATTCTTCGGCGATGAATTTTTCAGACATTTTTTTGGTGACCTGCCTGAACGGGAATTCAGGCAGAGGAGCCTCGGTTCCGGCTTCGTCATCAGCAAGGACGGCTATATCTTTACCAATAATCACGTCATCGAACGTGCCGATGAAATCCAGATAAGGCTTTCCGACGGCAGGGAATACCGCGCCGAAGTAAGGGGCACCGATAAAACCACCGACATCGCCCTGTTGAAGATAGACGCCGAGAATGATCTTCCCGTGGCGAAGTTGGGGTCTTCCGCCGATCTTCGAGTGGGAGAGTGGGTGATAGCTATCGGGAACCCCTTTGGTCTCGCCCAGACTGTTACAGCCGGTATAGTGAGCGCCACGGGCCGCGTTATAGGAGCCGGTCCCTACGACGACTTCATTCAGACCGACGCGTCCATAAATCCTGGAAACAGCGGCGGTCCGCTCTTCAACCTGGCGGGCGAAGTCGTGGGGATCAACACGGCCATAGTGGCCCAGGGTCAGGGTATTGGTTTTGCGATACCCATAGACATGGCAAAGGAGATCCTGCCCGCTCTCAAGGAAGAAGGGCGCGTGACCCGTGGATGGCTCGGTGTGTCGGTACAGGACGTGACGCCGGAAATAGCCGAAACCCTGGGCTTGAAATCGGCTGAGGGTGTTCTTGTGGCCCAAGCATTCGAGGGGGATCCGGCAGCCGAGGCGGGGATAAGGAGCGGAGACGTCATCGTTTCCATCAATGGAAAGCCCATAAAGAACTCCCACGAATTACTCCGAGAGGTGGCCGCGATTCCCGTGGGTACGAAGGCCTCCGTAGGCGTTATAAGAGGGGGTAAAAAGATGAATTTCTCCGTTGTGGTCAAAGAGCGTCCCGAAGAGGGAGGACTCGTTCGGAGGGATACCAGGGAAGATTTTTACGGTATGACCGTACAGTCCATCACTCCCGACGTGGCCCAGCATTTCGGGTTGACCGACACGGCGGGGGTGATAGTGACCCAGGTGAAGCCGGGAAGCATTGCGGACAATGCCGGTGTCAGACCTTCGGACATCATCCTATCCGTGAACAATACCCGAATAGAGAATATAGACGATTTCCGCGAGGCGATGTCGGAGGCGGATGAGAGTAAGAGCATCCTGCTACTTATAAAACGAGGGGAAGCCCGTTTCTTTGTTGTGTTGAAACCCTGATGACAAGAATAGGGCGGTTCGAAACAACGAAAGCGGCGGCCTGGAAATCCGTCGGCGGTTTCCGGGCCGCCTTTGAATCGAGTGCCAAAAAGGGATTTATATTGCTATCTTAGCTCGGCCATGGTAGTTTTGCCGTAATATTTAAGTTATTCCCTATGTAGCGCCGGCCGCAAACCGATATCGGGATAGCCTGAAAGCGGACTTCGGTGTGTGTTCGAGGCTGTCGGAGTCAGTGTCGGTCGTTGCTTGCAATATTAACGGAATCAGTATTGGGCCATGGAACGGAAAAGAGATATTGCCTATATCACGTCAGAGGAACAGGAGCTGGAAGAAAAATTCCGTCGCGAGGCGACGGACGAAATTATTCGACTTATACGGCGGCTGGTTCAGGCTGCGTACCTGTACACCAAGGAACTGGATAGAAAATACAATGTGAGCGCCCCGCAGCTGAACTGCCTCCGCGTTCTCGATAACGACGGGTCCTTGCCCCATTCGCGCTTGGCACAACGAATCATGGTAAAATCCAGCACCATTACCGGTGTCATTGACAGACTTGAAAGAAAGAGCTTGGCAAAGAAGGGTTGGAACGGCTTCCGATCGAAGGATAATCACCATAGAACTCACGCCGGAAGGCCGGAAGTTGGCCCGGAACGCACCGCCGCCCATTCAACAACAAATGTTTGATGGGCTCAACAAGCTGGATCCATCACAGTTAAAACAAATTATTCAAAGTCTCAGGACTCTGACATTCAGTCTCGATGCCGGCGCGATCGAAAAACAGGCGGAGCAGGAAGACACCGCCATGTCACTCTGGTGACGTCGGACGATCCGTCCCGAGAGGAAGGTCTCTTGTTTCAGCCAAGTAGAGGCGTTTCTTGACAGGCTAGTTTCATTGCAATACATTTTTACTGCGATTGTTTTATGTGAAACTAATTATGAAAGAAATCCTCCAGGGGGCCTCAGGATGGACGGGACAAGAATACAGGAAGGGAGCTCTTTACGCCTTCCTTTTTCGGGAGGGTACAAGAAGAATGGACCCGCCTGACCTCGGAACGACACGGGCGCCGGTTGGAACGAATTCTCGGTGATGAGAAAAGTTCCGGCATCCGACGGATTCAAAAAATCATACAGCCCCGTCTCAGTTTTGCAATAAAAACGATAGACAGGGTCGACGGCGACTCCGTAACCTTAGAGGGCGGGGTTGTGTTGAAAAGTGGAAAGTTGGCTTGGGTGTTGGAGTGCTGCCGGCTGGCCGTATGTTTCGTTGCAACGATAGGTCCTGGAGTGGAACGGGAAATTAGCAGGTTGTCCCAGGAAGGCTGTCTCACGGATGAATACTTGCTTGATCGCATAGGATCGCTGGCGGTGGAGGCCGTGGTCGACGACTTTCAACGGGAAATGGGTGAACGATACGGTGGAGCGAACGGCGGGACGACCCTTCGTTTCAGCCCGGGATATTGTGATTGGCCGATAATGGAACAAAGAAAGATATTTTCCCTGGTCGATTCGAGGCGCGCGGGGGTGCGCCTTACACCCTCACTGCTTATGGTGCCTAGAAAGTCCATATCAGGCGTGTTCGGCATTATCGAAGAAGGCCGGCCGACATGGCGCGCCTTCAGGAACCCTTGCCTGCAATGCGATCGGCGTAGCTGCCCGGAGCGTCGGGAACCGCGCTTTTCGCCTTCGGCGGGCAGCGTTAGGAAGCGCCGTGCCGGGGCGAGAGGAGATGGTTGAAGGTGAAAATCAAAGAATTTTTTGAAACAAAACCCTGTGTAATGTCTTTCGAGGTATTCCCCCCCGTAAGGGACGGCTCCATCGACCGGCTCGTCCCCGTCATCGACCGGCTCTCGGATTTGAATCCCGATTTCATATCGGTGACCTATGGAGCCGGTGGAACCTCCCGTGACATGACCGTGGAGATCGCTTCGTTTCTTAAAAAGAAAGGCACTGTGGAGGCGATGGCGCATCTTACTTGCGTGGGGGCCTCCAGAGAGCAGATAGATACCGTACTCCAAGAGCTGAAAGCCAACGGCGTCATAAATATACTTGCCCTTCGGGGCGATCCCCCCGAAGGACAGGGGCGTTTTGAAAAGCCTAAAAACGGGTTTGGCTATGCCTCGGAGCTGGTTGAATATACAGGAACCTATAAATTCTTCTGTATCGGTGTGGCGGGCTATCCAGAGGGACACCTGGAAGCGCCCAGTTTCGAGAAAGACATCGAGAATCTAAAAAAGAAAGTGGACGCCGGATCGGACTTCATCATTACTCAGCTCTTTTTCAATAACGAATATTTCTATCGCTTCAGGGACGCCGCGACGAAAGCGGGCATAAACGTTCCTGTCGTTCCAGGCATATTTCCCATCATCAGTTACGGTCAGATAAAAAAATTCACCGAGCTTTGCGGCGCCACGCTGCCGCCGGATCTGCGGGAGAAGCTCGAGAGGGCGCGTGACGACAAACAGGCAGTGGAACGAATCGGCATTGACCATGCCCTTAAACAAAGCGAGGATCTCCTGAAGCAAGGTGTTCCGGGGTTTCATTTTTACAGCATGAATCGCTCTCATCACGTGGAGGAGATTTTACGCAATTTAAGCTTACCAGGGAGGTCCTGATGAATGTGACATGGAGGCAGGGGGGGACCTACAAACCACTTACGGGGGAAGCGAAACAAAAGATACACGAAACGTCCCTGCGCGTGTTCGAAGAGGTGGGTATCGAGGTTCGGTTGCCGGAGGCCCGCCGGTTGTTCCTCGGCGCAGGCGCGAAACCCGGTGAAAGAGAAGACGTTTTGACGATTCCGCCTGAGATGGTTGAAAAACTCGTTAATGCGGGCGCCGCCCAGATGGCCCAATACTACAAACTGCCCTACTATGCCACGGCGGGCATGACCGATGCCAAGGTATCGGAGGCACAGGCGGGATACGAATCGGCCGTTACAAACACCAACGTTACATCCCTGAATTGGCCGACATCGGATATAGGCAGGAATGGGTTGCAGCCGGTGCGACGGATATACGGGAGAAGGCCGCCGAAAAGGTGCGGAGCTTGTTGGCGGAGTCCCCTTCTTTGTACATTTCGGGAGACCAAGAGGAATGGCTGATGCGGCTCATTCCGGGATTGACGAAACCGGAGAGGCTCGACAGTGTCCTCGCGATGGCGCCGCTCATTGCCGGAGGGGAAGAGAGGCTGAGGGGAAACCCGATATTGTCTTTCATCACCTGCCTAGTGAAAAGTCCCCTCCAGTTTGTTGACGACACGACCCAATCGTTTATCGAGATCTGCCGTCGAAACATTCCCGTGGTGGGTTCTTCATCGCCCCAGGCGGGAACCACGGCGCCCTCCACGGAGGCGGGAATCATCGCCCGGACAAACGCGGAGGTATTGGCGGGAATCACCCTGGGACAGTTGGCGAGCCCCGGCGCTCCCATATTATACGGCACCGTGCCGGAGAGAACGCGAATGGACAACCTGGCCGACTCCTATCAGGAAATGTACGAAGAAAGTTGTGTCCACGGTGCCATAGCCAACTTACTGGCGGGACGGTTCATTAAGGGCAAGGCGGATTGCGTCTTGTCGGGAGAGGTGCCGACGAGTTCTTTGCCGGTTACGATGGCCAGTTCCGGGCGGGGGACAATCCCGAAGAACGGGCGGGCATGGTCGACTACGCCATCGAGGCGGCGCACGACACGGTGCTGCAACGGCTCGACCGGCTCAACGCGGCGAACGGCTACGAAAGCCGTGTGCCCTTTCTGGATTCGGCGGTTATCGACTTCGCCCTGAAGATCCCCCTGGAGTGCAAGATTCGAGAACCCGAGATGGAGGGAAAGTGGATACTCCGGCGGGCCTTCGAGGGTATCTTGCCCGATCATCTCATTTACCAGACCAAGCGGTTTTTCTCACAGGGATCGGGGGTTTCGTCCGTCATGCGCCGGTTGGCCGAGAAAAAATTTTCAGAGGCCGACCTGGAGGAATTCAACCGAAGACCCGGCAACCCGCTTCTTTCGTCGGTGGAAGAACTCTATTATCACCGAATTTTCAAGAGAACTTTTCCCGACCCATGCTTCGATCGGCTGGTGGAAAGATGGGACCCCCTCAGGCCGGCGTTTTTTCCCGCTTGGGTGAAGCCGGACGCGGCGTATCCCGGAATGTAAGACGGCGCCGACCCCGGCCTTGTTTAAATGTAGGTGCCTGTCGGTTTCCATAAAGACCCCACGATCGCTTTCTTCGCGGGGTCGATCTATTTGAAGGTTCGGCGCCGCCGATAGTCTTGGTGGTTTATTCTTTTTTCTTGGTGGACTCCGGTCGTATCAGAAGTACGGGAATATGGGCGTCTTGAAGAACTCGCAGCGCGACGCTCCCGAACATGAATCTCTTCATCCCCGTGTAGCCATGCGTGGCGATTACTATGAGATCCACGTCGTTATTCTTGGCATATTCTATTATGGTATTAGCGACGGCGCCTTCCGTTACTTCGACATCGACGTCTATGCCCTTCGCCGCGAGACGCGAGCGCACATCGGAAAGGTATTCTTCGGCCCTATCCATCTGGGATTTCGTGACGGCTACTATGTCTATACCCTCAGGTATCCAGGCCACGGGGATATCCACCACGTGTAGGAGAATGACTTTCCCCAGGGCGCCGCTTTCAGCAAGTTTTTCAACTTCCGGCAGGGCGCATTCGGCAAGCTCCGACATATCCAGCGGTACGAGAACTTTTTTGTACATGACAGGTGCCTCCTTTCATCATTGATAAATGTAATTGTCGATGTTCCTCGAGGGATCCCTTCTTTGTTCTTTCTGCGCGCGGAAAACCCAGTCCATGGACTTTCCCCGCACATCACGATCGCCCCTCACCCGTGGCCTCTTGCACCTCGATTATAATTCTTTTCGGCACAATTACCAGCTTTTTAATGGAAAACAGACTTTTCCCTACTGAAAACATTCAAATCGCCCAACCCAAGATCTCAGAAAGGGGCGTACTCCTTCTCGATCCGTTCGATCGCCTCCTGATGTTCTTCCCACTTTTCATAGAGAGGATCGAGGTCGGCCTTAAGTTGGGCGTGTTCTTTCCGAAGGGATTCCAGGAGCCTTTCGTCGCCGAAGGTTTCCCGCCTGGTAAAGGCCTCCTCTATTTCCCCCAGCCTGGATTCCTTCTCTTCTATGGCCGCTTCCACCGACTCCCGGGCCGACCTGAGAGGTTTGATCTTTCGATGTTTCTCCTGCCTTGCCCGGGCCTCTTCCCTCTTTTTCAGGCGATTCGGAGAATGGGTCCCCCTTTTTTTCGCGACCTCTCCAGCAGGCGATGCCGTCTCTTCCTTTAACCGATGAATCCGTTCCAGGTATTCGTTCAGGGTCCCGCCGAAGAGGTCGAAGCCCTTGTCCCCGAAGACCACCACCCGGTTTGCCAGGGGGGCGAGAAAATCACGGTCGTGCGACACGATAAAACAGGTTCCCCTGAAATCTCTGAGACGCTGTTGAAGCACCTCCTTCGAAGAGGCATCGAGGTGGTTCGTCGGTTCATCAAGGATCAGGAAATTGGCGGGTTCGAGCAGCATTTTCGCCAGTGCCAGACGGCTTTTTTCTCCCCCCGAGAGAACCGAGACCGGCTTGAAGGCGTCGTCCCCTGAAAAGAGGAAGGATCCCAAGAGGTTTCGCAATTCGGTGGGCGACCTGCCCGGAGCCCTTTCCTCCAAGATTTCCAGGACCGTTTTGTCGGGATGAAGCTGTTCCGCCAGATCCTGGCTGTAGTAGGCGATCACGACGTGGTGGCCCGGGACGCACTGTCCTTCCTGGTAAGGTTCTATGCCCGCCATGATCCGGGCGAGCGTCGATTTGCCCGACCCGTTTGCCCCTAAACAGGCGATGCGGTCCCCCCTCTCCACAGCCAGGGACAGGTTGTCAAGGACCGTCTTGTCCCCATAACGCTTTCCCAGACGCTTCAACTCCATCACCAATCGTCCCGAACGAGGAGGATCGGGGAAGGCAAATCCGATTTTTCGTTCCTTTTCATCGATTTCCACGATGGGCTCGAGTCTTTCCAGCATCTTCAGACGGCTTTGAACCTGGGCCGACTTGGTGCTCTTGTATCGAAACCGCTCCACGAAACGAGACGTATGTTCCACCAGTTTCTTGCGGTTGGCGTGGGCCGCTTCGGCAATCCTGCGGCGATTTTCTTTCTGCTGAAGGTAGGATGAATAATTGCCCCCATATTCCGTCGCCTTGCCACGGGATATCTCGAGCACCCGGTTCACCAGGGTATCGAGGAAACGGCTGTCGTGCGAGACGAGCAGAAGCGATCCCTCGTAGGATTTAAGATAGTCTTCGATCCATTCGAGGGATTCCAGGTCGAGGTGGTTGGTAGGTTCGTCCAACAACAGCACCGATGGCTCGGCAAGAAGAAGCTTGGCCAGTTCTATGCGCATATGCCATCCACCACTGAACTCTTCCGTCCGACGCGACAGATCCCTTTCGGAGAATCCCAATCCGAAGAGGATTTCCCGTATTTTAGCCTCTTTTTTATATCCCTCGCGCCTTTCCATGTCGTGCTGGGCCCGTCCAAGCTCGTCCATGAGGGCGTGGAGTTCCGTCGACGAGGAATCGGTGACCTCCGCGAGCTTTTCAATTTGAGCCGCCAGGTCGGCTATCCGTTCTTCCAAGCGTAGAATGTCCTCAAAGGCCTTCCAGGTTTCCTCCAGGAGGGTCCGTCCCCGGTGATACACGCCTTCCTGGGGCAGATAACCCACCGACGCGGTTCGGGCGCGACCCACTGATCCCGAATCGGGTTCGATCCTGCCGGCGATTATTCCAAGCAGGGTCGACTTGCCTGCGCCGTTCGCCCCCAGCAGGGCGATCCTGTCGTTCGGATTCACTTGGAAAGAGAAAGGTTCGAAAAGTATTTTTTCTCCGTAGCGTTTTGAAAGATTGAAAAGCGTTATCATGGCGTGGTTTGTCGTCAATCACCTCGCCCCGCAAGGAAAGCC